>JAZQSN010000094.1:0-29518 GCA_045630065.1 Alistipes sp. | reverse complement strand
GTTAAGGTTGTATCTTGGTACGACAACGAGTGGGGTTACTCAAACAAGGTTCTCGACCTTATCTCAGTTATGAAGGCTTACAACAAGTAATCTATAGCTGATAAATAGAAAAGCGGATTTCCGAAAGGGAATCCGCTTTTTTTATGCCGTGCTGTGCTACGTCAGCGTGGATTTTTTGTGCCGAAATTAATACCCTGAATTTTTTGGCGGCGAGCGATTATTGAAATTTAAGTTCGATGCTATCGCCTGCCCATTGGTTTATGCGGTGCACGGTGTTGTAGATCTCCTCACCGTCGGCTGTCACCTTTAGACGCATTTTGAATGGCTGCACCTCCTCGACATCGCAGTTTGTGGGAAGAGAGTGGGGTACAACATATACATATACCTCCACTGTCTGCTCGGCATCGAGTGTGGCCTTGAGTTCGCGCGGGCCATCGAAACCTTTGGGTGCCTCACTTAGATTGTCGCCCACGGATGCTACCTTGCTCTCAACGGGAACCACCTGCAGGCTCTCGCTCTCGGCGTCGCTCTCGCCACATAGCATATATATATTGTATCGCCACAATTCGGGGTATGTGCTGCGAAGGTGAATGTTGTATCTCTTTTTTTTGCCCATAATTCTCGGTTGATTGCTGTTTTGGCCCAACTTTGTGGGCCAAGTATGCCATAATTAATTACATAACCTCACTACAAAAATAGTAATTATTTGCACAATTCGTAAAAAAGTTGTACTTTTGCCTGCTATTTGTTGCGAGATGGAGCTTAGTAAACAATATTCCGTGGCATATAAAGGGCTGAAAAACAGCACTTACGACTTCGATTTCGAGGTCGGCGATGCTTTGTTTGCTGCTTATGAAAGCAAGGAGATTCTCGGTGGTAGCTGCCAGGTTAAGGCAACTATGCGCAAGGGCGAGAGTCAGTTGGAGATGGATTTTACCATCACGGGTAGCGTCACCTGCGAGTGTGACCGATGCCTGGAGCCTTGCTCAGTACCCATCGACTATGAGGGTAGTCTGGTGGTGCGTATCTCGGACGAGGAGGGTGAGTACGATGGCGATGTTATGTGGGTAAATCCCGCTGACAATGAGGTCGATTTCACTCAGTATATTTACGAGAGTATTGTTCTCTCACTTCCCTACCAGAGAGTTCATCCCGAAGGTGAATGCAACCCCGATATGATGGCTCGGTTCACTATCGCTACAGAGGCCGATTTGGAGGCTCTGGAGTCTGAGGCTCAAAGCGATAAGAGCGGCATATGCGAGGGTGACTTCAATAAGTTGGCAGCATTGAAGGCTCAGTTAGAGGGGGCAGATGAGAAGAAAAAATAATACAGAGCCTATGGCGTGTGCCCAGAGCTTACGGCGCATAGACTCGAATGAAAAGACAAAACATAAACTAAAAACAATATTGTAAAATGGCACATCCTAAACACAAAGTTTCGTCTACACGACGCGACAAGAGAAGAACTCACTACAAGGCAGTAGTTCCCACTGTTGTTACTTGCTCAAACTGCGGTTCTGCGGTACTTTATCACCGCGTATGCCCCGAGTGCGGTTTCTACCGTGGCAAGTTGGCTATCGAGAAGAAGGCTGAGTAATTTCAGGCTTAAGGTATGGAGAGAGCCCCTATTAGGTGCGCTCTCTCTTAATTTTTATTAACCGACACTTAAATAATCATATATGTTGAAAATCGGTATCGATGCTATGGGTGGTGACTTTGCCCCTGAGGTAGCCGTGGAGGGTGCTGTGATGGCATTGAAGAAGATTGGCAAGGATAGCCGTATTGTGCTATTTGGTGACGAGGCTCGTATTCGTGCCCTGCTCAAGAAGCATAAGTGTGATGCCAAGAACTTCGATATAGTAGCTACTACCGAGGTCATTGAGATGGGTGATCATCCCGCCAAGGCTTTCATTGCCAAGAAGGATTCTAGTATGACAGTCGGATTCCGTCACTTGGCCGAGGGAAAGATCGATGGTTTTGCCAGCGCAGGTTCTACCGGTGCAATGATGGTAGGCTCGATGCAGGTTGTTAAACCTATCCCAGGCGTTATCCGTCCTGTGATCTCGACACTCATCCCCATTGTGATGAATCGTCGTGGTCTGTTGCTCGACGTAGGTATTAACGTCGATGCCAAACCCGAGGTATTGGCTCAGTATGGTCTTTTGGGTTCTATCTATGCTGAGGCTGTATTGGGTATCAACAATCCCCGCGTGGCGTTGCTCAACATCGGCGAGGAGGAGGGCAAGGGTAATGCTCAGGCCAAGGCAGCGTATGATTTGCTCAAGGAGCAGAAGAATTTCAACTTCGTGGGTAATGTGGAGTCGTCATACATCTTCACAGGTAAGACTTGCGACGTTGTGGTCTCTGACGGCTTTGTCGGCAATGTAGTTCTGAAGATGGCCGAGGCTCTGTATCGCATCAATACTCGTTTGATGCCCACCAAGCCCTGGTTGCTCAACCTTTTGCGTCCCGTATTGGAGCCTTTGTGCCCTAAACTCTATTACTATCAGAATTTCTGGAACGCTATGAACTATGAGAGCGTAGGTGGAACAATTGTAATCGGTATTAATGCTCCCGTTATGATTGGTCACGGTGGTTCGTCGGCGAAGGCTATCTGCAGTTTGATTTGCACTATGGAGCGCAACATCGCCAGCCGTGTGTGCGATAAGTTGCGTGAGGCATTGAAAGACTACACCCCCGCGACAGAGGAGTAGGCATACCATACCTAATCATATCGATGATGCAGAGGCATAAGCTTTTGCATCATCGTTTTTTTGTGGCTAGGAGGTGCGAAGTTGGCAAATATCATATTTTGTAGTATATTTGTCGCAAGTGTTACCAATAAAATTAGATTTACTATGAAAAAGATTCTGTTTTTCTTCGTTTTGGCCGCTACTATCGTATCGTGCGCGCCTAAGTCGGCTCCCGTAGCTGAGCAGGTGGATGAGGTTGTTGCGGCTCCTGTCAATCACGCAGCATACACATCTTCTAACCAGGAGGCTCAGCAGCGAGTATATGACTACTTGAAGGCTCACGGTCCCTTCTTCGTGGCTACCGTTGATGGCGATCAGGCACGTGTACGTCCTTTCGGTGCTTTGCACATCTTCGAGGGTAAGATGTATATCATCACAGGCCACGTTAAGCGTATCGCAAAGCAGTTGGCGGCTAATCCCAATGTGGAGATTTGCGCAGTGAATGGTACCGAGTGGGTGCGTGTAGAAGCTACTTTGGTTGAGGATGAGCGTGTCGAGGCAAAGAAGTCGATGCTAGATGCTAACCCCAATTTGCGTAGCTCATACAACGAGAATGACGACAATATCGCGGTTTATTACTTTACTAATGCTACTGCAACCTTCTCATCGTTTGCAGGTGATGGCGACGTAGTTAAGTTCTAATCTTCTTGTCGGCAAAAATAGGAGAGGCTGCTAACTCTGAGTTATGCAGCCTCTTTTTTTATATCTTATCAAAACCCTTTGTGAACTTTATCCAATAGTATTTCAAGGGGTTGGTGTATTTAAGTTGTTTCCAGGGTCGGCTGGCGTGCGGACGATGGATAACGGGCAGATTAGCAAATAGATAATTGGTGAAGCCTAATGCGCGTGCCTGTTGTGAAATGGTCACGTCGAACCAATGTTTCTCGGGGTTAAGCGTGTGGAAATCATACGCCTTGAGCAGGTTGTTGGTAAGCAATGAACAGCAGAAGCTGCAGTGTTTCTTCACGGCAAAGCTCTCTCCCTCGTGGCCACGGGCATACTCGTAAGGGTAGTTAATCTTGCCCTGATCATCCACCGTTACCGATGCGGCAATACCGCAATCGGGGCGCTCGGCAGCACTATCGGCTAGAGCCTGAATGGTGTTGGGGCGTACGACTACGTCTGATTCGATGATTATAAGGTCGGCACCCTCCTCCAGGGCGAGTTGCTGCGTTGTCTGCAGAACCAACAGGTAGTTGGGCGAGGGATGCGATGTGATGTCGGCAAGGTTTACAAGTCGCATTCTGCCATCCTGCTGAGCTACGAACTTCTCCAGCGCTGCGGTGTTCTCAGGTGTTGAGAAATCGTTGTAGATGGTGTATGTGAAGGGTGAGCGAATGTCCGACGAGAGAATAGCCTCAGCCGTCTCGAGAGTCGAGGCGATAGAGTCTTTTACGGGGGTTATAATATGCAGGGGCTTCATTGCTTTTTTTATAATCTTATTCGGTGCCCAGTTTGCTTATTTAGGCAAAATAATTTATCTTTGCGTTTATAGGTAAGTACAAAGATAATGATTTTTTCGAAATATACAACACACATTATTATCGTAGCCCTCTCGCTTCTTGTTTGGGATTCTTCGGCGCAGAGTCGCCAGACCCGCGAGGAGTATGTCGATAAGTATAAGCATATTGCCATCGAGCATATGGAGCGATACGGAATTCCTGCTAGTATCACTTTGGCGCAAGGTATTCTCGAATCGGATAGTGGCAATAGTAATTTGGCACGTAAGTCGAACAACCACTTCGGTATCAAGTGTAAGTCGGACTGGAAGGGCGAGCGTGTATATCACAACGACGATGCTCCCAACGAGTGTTTTCGTAAGTATGATAGTGTGGAGGAGTCGTATGAGGACCACGCCGAGTTTCTCGACCAGTCGCCTCGCTACGATTCACTCTTTGCTTACTCCTCTAATGACTATCGCAGTTGGGCTCGAGGACTAAAGGCGGCGGGATATGCGACTGCTTCAGATTATGCCCAGCGTCTGGTTCGCATTATCGAGGAGAACAACCTCTTTCTTTTCGACGAGGACAACGGCTCGGAACTCTATGCTGCACGTATGCGAGCCGAGCGAGGTCGTGTCGATGAGGAGTTCGCTACCCAGAGCAGCGTTGCTGTGCCCGAGACAATGGAGGCACGTATCGACCCCGACAACTACCGCGTGCCCGAGCGCACGTACAATGGCTTTAGCGTCTATGCCAACAATGGTGTTCATTACATTGTGGCACGCAATGGCGATACGTTTGCTCGCATAGCACAGACTTTCGCTCTTACCGAGCGTACGCTGCGTAAGTATAACGAGATTGACCCCAAGAGTGTGGCTAACCCCATCGAGGGCGAGTATGTCTACATCGAGCAGAAGCAGAGCCGCTGGACGGGCGAGGGTAGTCACCACCGTGTGAAGCAGGGTGAGACGCTCACCTCGGTTGCGCAGGAGTATGGTATCCGAAGAAAACAGCTTGCACGAATGAACCGCCTAAAGAGCAGCGCGGCACTGGTCGAGGGCCAGACACTACGATTGAACTAAAAACTTTCAGATATGGATAAATCACCGTTGCGAGAGAAGATTCTTGCTACAATTATCAACAAATCGACGCTCAAGCAGCATATCTTTGACAATACGTTTGCTAGCTTCAATGAGCTCAAGGACGTTCTGTTTGAGATTGCTTCGGAGTTGGACGACGACCTGGATGGTAAACTGGATAAACGTGTGCGTATCGAGTACCGTGACCGTGGTAAATTCGAGGCGCAATTGCAGGTTGCCAGCGATCTTCTTATCTTCCGTATGCATACCGATGTGTTCGAGTTCGACTCTAAAAATGTTGTTTGGCAGAACGAGTATGTGCAGTCAGAGCGCGATAATGCATATTGTGGCGTGATTGACATTTACAACTTCCTCTCAGACTCGTTCAAATTCAATCGTAATGCCGACGAGGGTTATCTCATTGGTCGCATCTTTATCAATCGCGAGAAGTGCTACTTCGTTGAGGGTAAGCGTCAGGCGTTGGTGCGTGCGTCGAATTTCGGTCAGGAGAAGATCACGCGCGAGGCTCTGGTTTCGATTATGGAGGCAG
The DNA here is from genome assembly GCA_045630065.1 of Alistipes sp. Lineage (GTDB taxonomy): Bacteria > Bacteroidota > Bacteroidia > Bacteroidales > Rikenellaceae > Alistipes. Next base: position 23,694 of record JAZQSN010000094.1, on the reverse strand, counting down.
CTATTCACTATGCAATCAACTTCGATTTGCTAGTGCCCTCATATGAGGATAACAACCGTGTAACGGTGGATCAGTTCAATACCAAGATGGATAACTCGAAGTTTACGACTGGTAAACGCCTCGGTTACGAATTTAATGTGGATGATATTTAGTAAAACAATGAATAAGATTATAACCCGACTTTCACTTGTGGTGGCACTCATGTGTACGAGCGTTACTGCATTTTCACAGAAGACCTACCGCGAATTGGGCTCAATTTCGCGCCTTAATCGTAGTGTGAGCGGCCTGCGTTCGATGAACGATGGCGAGCACTACACAATCAGCCGTGGCGGTGCTGTCCTGCGTTTCAGTTATACCGACGAGAGCGTATGCGATACGCTTTATACTGGCCGCTTTTCAAGTTACGCCCTTTCTCCAAAGGAGGATATGGTGGTTGTAGGCAATAATTTCCGCCCCGTATATCGTCGTTCGTTCTATGCCGATTACGACATTGTAACGGTGCCTGATGGTCGTAAGGTGCACTCACTCAAGGATATCCGTGATCTGTCGCTCTCGCCCGACTCGAAAATGATCGCATACGCTAAGGATAATAACCTCTTCATTGCCGATCTGGGTGGTGCGGAGCGTGCCGTAACAAGCGATGGCGAGTGGAACAAGATTATCAATGCTACTGCCGACTGGGTATATGAGGAAGAGTACGGCTTCACTAAGGCCTATGCCTTTTCACCCGACTCGAAGAAGATCGCCTATCTTCGTTTCGATGAGAGCCAGGTGCCTACATTCGAGATGATGCGCTTCGATGGCGACCTCTACAATAAACCCTACTCATTCAAGTATCCCAAAGCGGGTGACAAGAATTCTGTTGTGGAGTTGTGGCTCTACGATATTGCTACGGGCAAGAAGACAAAGATTGATGTAGGCGTCGAGAAGGATCAGTATGTTCCATTTATTGAGTGGACACCTGCCGGTGAGCTCTACTTCTTCCGCATCAACCGTAAGCAGAACCATTTTGAGGTGGTATTGTGCCGCGAGTCGGGCGAGCAGAAGGTGATTTATGATGAGACCTCTCCTACATATGTTGAGCGCCCTGCCTTGAGCACAATCCGCTTTATCGATGGTGATCAATTCATTGTGCAGAACGAGACTGCTACGGGCTGGAATCATATCTATCTCCACTCCGTAGAAAAGGGTCTGGTGCGTGCTCTGACTTCAGGCGAGTGGCAGGTGACAAGCGTTGTGGAGACCACCAAGGATAAGGTATATTATATGTCAACCGAGACTTCTCCTCTTCGCCGTAACCTCTACTCGATAGACTATAAGGGCAAGAAGAAGGAGCGCCTTACCGAGAAGGATGGTACCTACTCTATTTCTCCGAGCAAGGGTATGAAGTACTACATCTCTAACTTTATCTCTGCATCGTCAGCACGCGAGGTTGAGTTGCGCGATGGCAAGGGTAAGCTTATCCGCACACTGGTTGAAAATCCCGAGATGGAGGAGCGTTTGAAGACGCTGCCCAAGAAGGAGTTCTTTACCTTCACTACGGAGCGTGGCGACAACCTCAATGCTTATATTATCAAGCCGCTGGATTTCGATCCCCAGAAGAAGTACCCCGTTCTTCTTACTCAGTACTCTGGCCCCGGCTCACAGCAGGTGGCAGACTCGTTCTCGCTGGGTTGGGAGAATGTGATGGTGGCTAACGGCTATATCGTGGTGTGCTGCGATGGTCGTGGTACAGGCTATATGGGCGAGCATTTCAAGAAGCAGACCTATGGTAATCTGGGTGAGTTGGAGGTTGAGGATCAGATCTCATTTGCCCGCTATATGGCTTCGCAGCCGTATGTTGATGCTGATCGTATCGGTATCTACGGTTGGTCGTATGGTGGCTTTATGGCGTTGGGCTGTGCCTTGAAGGGCGATGGCCTGTTCAAGATGTCGATTGCAGTTGCTCCCGTTACTTCGTGGCGTTACTACGATACCATCTACACCGAGATTTATAACGGCCTGCCTCAGGATAACCCTGCAGGTTATGACGATAACTCACCTATTAACTTTGCCGACCGCTTGAGTGATCGTACCAAGTTGCTCATTATGCACGGCACGGCCGACGATAATGTCCATTTCCAGAACACTGTGGAGATGTGCCACGCCCTTAATCGTGCAGGCAAGCAGTACGATATGATGATCTATCCCGATCAGAACCACTCGATGGCACCCTCATACTCGACTCTCATTCGCGAGAAGATGATTCAGTATACGCTAGATAATCTTTAGTCCAAGCATATAGAAATTAATAACCCCGAGCCGTACGACTCGGGGTTTTATTTTCACCTCTATTAATTGTCTGGGCTAACATCTCGGTCTTTTACCGCACGATGGCCCCAAAGCAGGAGTTATTCGATCTCGTCTGCCTTCACGTGCGTAACCTTGCCGTCACGCATAATGACCAGCTCACCATCCTCCTTCTTGCACTTCTCCTTCAAACGCTGTTGTGCCAAAAGGATTCCTGCATCTATTTTCTCTTGCATCTGCTCAATTTCGATTTCACTCATAATCTCTACAGTTTGCATATTTGACGATATGATACTGAATCGACTACCTCGCGTATTTCGTCACGCGTACCGTAGGCGATCTTTTTTACACCTTCAACCGAACTATTGTCGTAAATAACCCAATAATCGCACTCCTTGGTATAGAGCGAAGTGAGGTAGCGTATACCTCGGTAGTAACGACGACGAACTACTTCGGGTGGTACGTTGTGTCCACCTTCGGCCACACGTCGCGCCACACGCTCCACAGCCTGATCGGGAGTAGGCAACCAAAAGTAGAGTAGCGATACAAAATAGCCTCTCTCCTGTGCCATACGGATAAATCGCGTATAGTAGCGGGTTGCCAGCGTAGTCTCAAAAGCAAAATCCGCGCCATCGGCCATAAGCGCATCCATACGCTTACGCATCAGACGTCCTGCTTCGATAGAGACTCTCGACGGATTGAATGGTGATAGGCCCTTGGCTATTTCGTCGGCATTGACGAACTCGTGACACTCCAGCATCTCGGGCAAGACAGCATACGAAGCTGTCGTTTTACCAGCGCCGTTGCATCCGGCTATGATATAGAGTTTAGGCATATACAATTCAATCTTGTCTTTGCAAAGTTAGTAATATTCTGCGAAATTCCAAATATCGGGCAATTTAACGCTGACCGCATTTGTAATTTCAGACTATAAGAGTGTAAAAAAAATGAGTGCCCGCGAATTTCGTGGGCACTCAAGTGTGGTTGTGGCAAGGTGTTGATTACTAGATGTTAATCCCCAAAATCTCGAACTTCAACACGCCTGCAGGTACAGTAACCTCTACCACGTCGCCCTGCTTCTTGCCCAGGATAGCCTTAGCGATGGGGGTACCGATGGCGAGCTTGCCCTCACGCAAGTTAGCCTCGTTCTCCGATACGATGGTGTAGGTCACCTGCTTCTTATTGTTGTGGTTGAGCAGAGTTACCTTGCTCAAAATCTGTACCTTGCTCTTGTCGATTTTCGACTCGTCGATAACGCGTGCGTTAGTCAAAGTCTGCTCCAACTTGGCAATACGCATCTCCAGCAAACCCTGTGCCTCGCGTGCAGCATCGTACTCGGCATTCTCCGACAAATCACCCTTGTCGCGAGCCTCGGCAATAGCGGCCGAGATGGCGGGACGCTCTACCGAACGCATATGATTAAGTTCATCCTTAAGTTTCTGCAGACCTTCCGCTGTCAGATAAATAATCTCATTTGCCATATCTATAACAGTAAAAAAAGCCAGAACCCTAATCCTGAGCGTCTTACTACACCGACTTTGGCCTTTTCCAAAGTCCGTCGGACCCGCTTTTGTGTGGCCCCGAGTAGTAGCACCAGAGATTAGAATCCCGAATTAATATTAGTTTCAATGTTGTGAAACAAAGGTAGGGACAAATTTTCGAATCTCCAATTTTTTTTGGCACAAAGTGTGCCCGATTTCCCTTTCGTGATGATTTATATTGTAGTATATGCTCTATGGAGTATTGTTGGGGCCGTGTGGGTTATTATTCGTTGTGACACCCCCTCGGCAGCGTGGGCGTGGGCCGTTGCGATGATTGTCTGTGCACCTGTTGCTATGCTATTGTTTTATCTTTGCCATCAGTCTGCCAATTGCTTTAGGGACGCGTACCGACGTCCGGCTCACTCGCGCCTGCAGAGCGTAGTAGCCAATGGGTGCGGGGCATCGCTTACACTGCACAATGATGTGCGCCCCTTGCATAATGCCGATCAGACCTTCTCCTCGCTCATACGCGATTTGCAGCGGGCACGCTTTGCCATCGATATTGAGTATTATATCCTTACCAACGATAGGCTGGGCCGAGCCATTGCCTCGGTGCTGATGCGTCGCGCACGTTCGGGAGTGAGGGTAAGGGTTATCTACGACTGCGTAGGCTCGTGGCGTCTGTGTCGGAGCGAGCGAGAACGATTACGTCGTAGTGGGGTAGAGGTCAGACCCTATCAGCCCGTCAAGTTCCCGTGGCTCACGCCTAAGGTGCATAGGCGCAACCATCGTAAGTTGGCAGTCATTGATGGCTCGATTGCCTATCTTGGTGGAATAAACATAGCGGGCCGTTATATGGGCAGTGGTAGGTTAGGCTTTTGGCGTGATGAGCATATCCGCATCGAAGGTGCTGCGGTGCAACAGCTGCAACGGCGTTTTAATGCTGATTGGCTCTCTGTAGGTGGTAGAAGAACAACTCCGTTTAACCCGATGATTCGTATCAGTACAGTATGTCCTGTGCAGATTGTCTGGGCCGAGGAGGGGCCTTCGCGTACGACACTACTCCACACCTTTGTGGAGGCTGTGGCCTCGGCTCGGCATAACATAAGAATTGCCACACCCTATTTCCTGCCACCCGAGCCACTTATGGAAGCCATAATCGTTGCCGCCCGCGCAGGTGTAAAGGTGGAGTTGCTGGTGCCGAGGATAATGGATGTAAGGGTGGTAGCTCTTGCCTCAGCCCGATATATCGAACGCTGTGTGTCTTCTGGTGTCGAGGTCTATCGTTATGGGGGAGGTTTTTTGCACTCCAAGACAATTGTAATCGACGATGGGGTAGTCATTATTGGCTCGGCAAATATCGACTATCGTAGTCTCTACTACAATATGGAGGCCTCGGCCATAGTCTACAATCGCAAGGTGGCTACGGACTACGCCTCTAGATTCTATGCTGATGTGGCTCTCTCGGAGCGGGTGAGTGCCGACACGCCCATCTCTCTGCCGACGCTCCTTGCGCAGAGCTTGGCTCGATTGTTGGCCCCGATACTATAAAAAGAGAAGCCTGCCGTTGTTGGGCAGGCTTTTGTGTTATTTACTGTGCGTTGGGAAACTTAAACAGATAGATAAACTGTTGCAACTCGCGCAACATATTTCGTTTATCCTTCTTTGTGGGGGCGTACAGGTAGCAGTCGTATGTCACCACCTCCTTGGTAGCCTTGTTTACTGTGGTGTAGCTCACGAACGGACCACCCATATAGTCGTTCGTAACCTCCCAGAAGCCACCCAACTCAATCCACGGGCAATCCTCGATGGTAAATGAGCGGTAGCGGTAGTTGAAGGGCACTACATTCTCACCTGTGGCATCGAGCAACTCCTCGACAGTAGTCATATATGAGCCATCCACAGGACCGGGGATGCGTGAGGCAAACTTGTTGCGAGCTTTTACCAAGGCCTCTGCGGTGAGTGACTGCTGACCCTCGTAGGGGTATTTGTAGATGAAAAATCCCTGACTTGCCTCGGGATACTCCTGCGAAATCCATACCATATCGTCGCTATAGGTGCGCACCTTGTAGGTGTCGGGAATATACATATCGGCACCGAAACGCTCCTTGAGAAGGTCGTGGATAGGCTCCGAGTAGTAGCGTGATACGTAGTTTATCTTTCTGTCTCGCTCGGCCTTCTCCAATACGTAGAGCAGAGTCTCGCGGTTATCCGACACATACTTCGCCACTGTTGCGTTGTCGGGACCCTGAATGGCAATCTGAATCTGAGGAGCTGCCGTAACATCATACTGAGCACCTATGCTCGGCTCGGCGATTGATGGGTCAACCAAAACGGTTACGATGTTGCGATGGCGCTGCGTAAGGCTACCGAAGTTGTTGGGTAGAATACGTACAACATCGAACATAGGCTCATATTGCACAACCTCCTGTACGGGCTGCTTGAATATAGCCTGCAGTGTGTCGCCCAACTCGCTCTGCCACTGGGGCTGAGAGCAAACAAGAATCAACTCATAGGGCAGACCTGTCGAGGTCTCGCCTGTCGAGAGAGTGTTGAAAGCCTTACATCCCACCATCGTTGAGATAAAGGCTACGGCGGCAATGAAATGTAGAAGAATTTTTTTCATATTTGTAGTTTCATTTATCATAAGAAACGCACCTCTGCGTTTGGCAAATATAACTAAAAAATCAGCTCGGGCAAAATATATACCTCGAATTACATAAAAAATATTACTTTTGTAGTTCAAACGCACTGATGCGTAAAAAGAGTATGTAACGCTATGAAAATAAGACCTCCAAGATTTCTTAAAAGGCTATTTCCTGATTTCATTTGGGAGATAGAGGATCGTAATGGAGTCTTCCTTACATTCGATGACGGCCCTACGCCGGGTGTCACCGAGTGGATTCTCTCAACGCTGAAACGTTACGATGCCAAGGCCACATTCTTCGTGCTTGGCAAAAATGCCGAGATGTACCCCGACCTCTATCAGCGTATACTCGACGGGGGACACAAGATTGGCAACCATACCTACTCGCACCAGAAGGGTTGGGGTATGTCGCTCGAGCGTTATATCGAGGATGTCGATTTGGCAGCCGACTTTGTGCATACCGAATTGTTTCGTCCGCCCTATGCCCACGTCACTCCGTCGCAGATGCGTGCTGTGGGTCAGCGTTACAAAATCATTATGTGGAACATCCTTTCGCGCGACTACTCGTTTGCTATCACTCCCGAGCAGTGTGCTCGCGGTGTGGTGAAGTATATCGAGCCAGGGTGTATCATCTGCTTCCACGACAGCGATAAGTCATTCCGTAATATGAGCTATGCTCTGCCACGTGTGCTCGACCGCGTCAAGGAACTTGGTCTGAAGTGTAAAATAATCGAGTTATAGGATGAAGATAATAGTAGCCATAACGGGTGCCAGTGGAGCAATATATGCCCGCCGCACATTGGAGCATTTGCTCGAAAGCGAGCAGGTGGAGCGCATTGCCTTAATCCTGAGCGACACGGCTAAGCAGGTTGTTGAGCACGAGAGAGAAATCCTCCCCACATCGGAGCGCATCGAGCTATACGATAACCACCAAATGTTCTCGTCGGTAGCCAGTGGCTCGGCCCAGTGGGACGCAATGATTGTCGTACCCGCGTCGATGGGCTCGGTAGGACGTATTGCAGCAGGTGTGTCACAATCTCTTATCGAGCGTGCGGCCGATGTTATGCTCAAGGAGCGTCGTCGTCTTATTGTGGTGGTGCGCGAGACACCATACTCTCTTATTCATATGCGAAATATGACCACGCTCACCGAAGCGGGAGCCATTATCCTGCCCGCCTCACCGAGCTTCTACTCAGCCCCCGCAACCATTCTTGAGGCGGTGGATACGGTTGTCGAGCGAATAATGGCTCACGCAGGTATAGAAGCACCACATTATGAGTTCACAGGCCACGAGGGAAAATAAATCAACAGATTTAGTGCGGTTTACATATTTTTTATTACCTTTGCGGCGTCAAAAACGAAAATTTTAACAAAAACTTATAATATTATGACTATCACAGCATCTGATATCAAGATTGGTATGTGCATTGAGATGGACAACAAGACTTTCCTCGTTGTTGATTTCCAGCACTGCAAGCCCGGTAAGGGTCCCGCATTCGTACGTTCAAAGCTCAAGAACTTGGAGAACGGTTATGTACTTGAGAAGACTTTCTCTTCAGTAAGCCAGAAACTCGAGCAGGTTCGCGTTGTGCGTCGTCCCTATCAGTTCACCTACGAGGATGATTTGGGCGCACACTTTATGCACACTGAGACTTTCGAGGAGATCAATATCGACAAGAACCTTATCGAGAACTACGATTTGATGGCTGACGGCCAGATCGTTGAGGTTATGTTCCACACTGAGAAGGAGGCTGTTCTTTCAGCTGAGCTTCCTCCCGTACTCGATATGGAGGTAACTTACACCGAGCCCGGTATCAAGGGTGATACTGCTTCAACAAACTCACTCAAGCCCGCAACTGTTAATACTGGTGCTACTGTTCGCGTTCCCTTGTTCGTAAACACTGGCGACAAGATCCGCGTTGATAGCCGCACACGTGAGTATAAGGAGCGTATCCGCTAAAAACTGTCTAATAATGTAATTTCTGCGTTACGCTTGATTTCAAAATGCTCACATACGTTTGAGTATGCTCCGCTTTTGAAATCTTCGCAAGCCTTGAAATTCCTATTATACAATTTTTGAAAATAGAAAAGGCTGTCCTTCGGGACAGCCTTTTGCTATGTTATGTGATGGTTTACTCGACGTAGAGCACCAAACCCTTCAGATACTCACCCTCGGGGTGGTAGATGTTGATGGGGTGGTCGGCAGGCTGTGTGAGCTGGTGCAGGATACGTACCTTGCGGCCAGCTATGGCGGCAGCCGAGAATACGGTGGTGCGGAACAACTCCTTGCTTACGGCCTGCGAGCACGAGAAGGTGAAGAGGATACCACCACTCTTAATCTGCGAGAGAGCGCGAGCGTTGATTCGCTTGTAGCCCTGCATAGCGTTGCCCAACACCTTGTGGTGCTTGGCAAAGGCGGGTGGATCGAGGATGATGAGGTCGTACTTGTCACCAATGTGCTTGAGATACTCCACTGCGTCGGCAGCAATAGCCTGGTGGGGATACTCCTCGCCAAAGTTAAGGCGCATATTCTCATCAGCCAGACGTACGGCTCGCTCCGATGCGTCCACCGAGCACACCTCCACGGCACCTCCCGATGCGGCATATACCGAGAAACCTCCCGTGTAGCAGAATGTGTTGAGTACGGTGCGACCCTTGGCATAGTGGCGCACTAACTCGCGGTTACGACGCTGGTCGAGGAAGAAACCTGTCTTCTGACCCTCCTCCCAATTTACAAGGAACTTCTCGCCATTCTCCATCACAACATTATTCTTGCTTGCCGAACGCCCCCACAGGTAACCGTCCACAGCATTGAGTCCGGCCTTGAAGGGCACAGTCTGCGAACTCTTGTCGTATATGGCCGTCAGACGCTCGCCATATGCCTGTCGTAGGGCCTCGGCAATGGCCATGCGCGATAGATACATACCCACAGAGTGGCACTGCACAACGGCTGTCGAGCCATAGATGTCAATGACAAGGCCGGGCAGTGAGTCGCCCTCGCCGTGTACTAAACGGTAGCAGTTGGTCTGCTCGTTATCGGTAAGCGAGAGTGCTCGACGCACATCCATTGCTACGGCTATGCGGTGATTCCACCATGGCTGGTCGATCTGCTCCTCCTCTTCGAAGGTGAGCACACGCACGGCTATGGAACCAATCTGATAGTGGCCACGTGCGATGAAGTCGCCCGAGCGGGTGAATACATCAACAACCTCTCCTTCGCGTAGTTCGCCATCATTCTTCACGCGCTCGATGGCTCCGGAAAAAATCCACGGGTGACGACGCAGGAGAGACTCCTCCTTACCTCGACGAAGATAAATCTCTGCTCTCATATTATTGTTCTTTATCTGTTCTCTCTTTTGGTTTGCGATAATGACGGCGGCGACGATACTCCGTACGTTTGGGATTATGCTCCTCGCTCTTTGCGGTGGCCTGCTCCCTGGTGGTGTGAGGCTCTCGCTTTGCCTTTGTTGTTTCACGCTTGTGGGCGGTAGCATCACGCTTGACGGCTCCTGCTTCGCTTATCACCTCCTCGATTTTCGGCTCGGTCAGAGGCTCCGATTTGAGCAAGTGCTCATAGATACTTATGCAGACCCACGCATCCGTTGCTGCATACATCTGCTGCTGAGGTGTCAGGGTCGAAGCCTCCCAGTTGCTCAGACGCTGGGCCTTCGATACGCGCTGCCCCAAGACTATAGCCGACATCTTGCGCAGGCTCTTCTCCTCGATTCCCCATGCAGAGACTATGTGCTGCAGGTCGATGAATCCGCGTTCGTGGAAGTGGCGCAGGGCGTGCAATGAACGCAGGTCGCCAGCCACATCGGCACCAATCTTGATAATGTTGGGGTTGCTCAAAATCTTGAGTATGGCATTGTGCAACTTGGTGCGACATAGACGAATGAGATAACATCTTTGGTGGGTGGATAACTGCAACAAAGCCACCTTGTTACTCACTCCTGCCTTGAACGAAGGGCGGGTTTCGGTGTCGAATCCGATGATGGATTGGGCCGATAGGTCGCGGCACATATTTTCAATCTGATCCTCGCGCTCAACCACGATGATATGCCCGTCGAAACGAGCCGAGGGAAGCTCGGCTGTCTGTTCGTTGGTGATTGTAGATTGATATAATGCCATTCGCGTAATTATTGAGAGGCAAAGTTACTCAATAATTATGAGTTTACCGCTTATAGTGGCCGAAATTTTACCTTCGGTGAGCATCTTGTCGATTATCGTAGCCACACGTTCGGGGTTGTGCTTCATTTTGTGGCACAACTCACGTGTCGAGAGTGACTCCTCGCCGAGAAGTGAGAGTATCTCCTGGCAAAGTGACGCATCGTCTTTTTGTTGGCGCTTGCGTGCAAGGCACACGTCGCATACTCCACACGGTGTAGCCTCTTGATCACCAAAGTAGCGCTGCAATGTTACGCTGCGACACTCTGTATCGCATCGGGCATAGTTGAGCATATTGCTGAAACGCTCTTGCATAAGGCGCTTGCGATGCAGGTAGGTGTCGGGTGATATGTACAAATCCTTCGATGGCAGGCGCTCCTCGTCCATAAAGAGCATAGGCGAAGTGTTGGAGGGTACGTAGCGTATTATTCGCATCTGCCACATCCGTTTTAGTATCTCCTTCACTTTCTCGACCGTGTAACCACTATTGGTGGCAATGGCGTGTTCGTCGATAGCGCGGAATTCGGTGAATACTCCGTTGTATAGACGTAGCAGGGTGCGGATAACCTGATCCATATCGTAGTTTCCTACACGGATACGATACAGGTCGTCGCGACTTATGCAGAATATAATGCGGGCAGGGTTCTCCATCTCTTCGGTGAGAGTCATATATCCGTTCTGCTCCAGCAAGTTAAGTGCGGCACGCACTTTGCCCACATATATATGCTCTCGTCGGCAGAAATCGTGTATGTTGAAGATGAGCGAAGCATATTGCCCATCACCGACGGCTATCTGCAGGTAGTCGCACACCTTGTCGTAGATACTCTTGATCTCATCGAGTGGCGGAAACTCGGCATCGAAGCGCTTGGTTATCTTGCCCTCGTCGTCGGATGAGGATAGCAGTACGGCATAACTGCGTACTCCGTCACGACCCGCACGTCCCGCCTCCTGATAGTAGCTCTCCAGCGAGTCGCACATAGTGTAGTGTACAACAAAACGAACATCGGCCTTGTCGATGCCCATACCAAAGGCATTTGTTGCCACCATAACCCTCACCTTGCCCTGTGTCCACTCCTCTTGGCGTATGGCTCGCTCGGTGTGGGGCAGGCCTGCGTGGTAGAAGGAGGCCGATATGCCCTGCGAGCGGAGTGTCTCGGCCAACTGTTCGCACCCCTCGCGTGAACGCATATAGACTATGCCCGAACCTGCCACGTTCTCAATCACGCGCAACAGCTGCTCGTTCTCGTCGTCGGTGTGGCGCACGGCATAGGATAGGTTGGGGCGTGCAAAACTACTTCGAATGATATTGGGTTGGGCAAATCCCAGATGGTGCATAATATCTTTGGCAACGAGTTCCGTAGCTGAAGCCGTTAGCGCCAGCACGGGTACATCGGGCAACATTCGGCGAATCTCGGCAATACGCAGATACGATGGGCGGAAGTCGTAGCCCCACTGTGATATGCAGTGCGCCTCGTCAACGGCCAGAAGCGATACCTTCATTCGCTGCACACGCAGACGGAAAGCCTCGGTTGCAAGGCGCTCGGGTGCGATGTAGAGGAATTTCATATCGCCATATACGCAGTTGTCGAGCGCAATGTCGATCTGGGTGTACGACAGTCCCGAGTGTATGGCCGTGGCGGCAATGCCCATCTTGCGCAGACGGTCGACCTGATCCTTCATCAGTGCGATTAGGGGAGTGATTACAATACACAACCCATCGCGTGCCAGAGTAGGCAGCTGATAGGTGATTGATTTGCCACCTCCCGTAGGCATCAAAGCAAGGGTGTCCCGCCCCTCGATTATGGAGCGGATTATAGGCTCCTGTCCGAGACGGAACTGCTTGTAACCCCAATACTTCGCCAGTGTAGGGAGCAAATTATCGGCTATTTTGCTTTGATATTCACTCATTGAGTGCAAAATTAAGAAAAAAAAGTGCCCATTGCTAAATTTTATGTATATTTGTAGCGGATAAAAAGGCGAAAATTGCAATCGTAATCAAGCCCGAGTGCATGGTGCCTGAGATTGAAGGCAAGAACTTGTCTTTGCGCGACGCCCAGATATGGGTGGAGCGTATGGATAGAACGTGAAAGAAAAGGTTGAGTGAAGATGACAAACAAGGCGTTTAAAATATTTGCGGCATTTGTAATGCTTCTGCTCTATGCTTCGGTGTTTGCAGCAGGCAATGTCGTTGCGCTCACTTGCGAGTGTCGTCACCATAAGGCCGACGTTCACACCGCCTTTGACCATATCCACGTCTGCGAGCACGGCGATGCGCATCACTCGCACGATTGTCACGATTACACCGATACAGGGTGTGGCCAGAGTATTGCCGACAGCAGTTGTTGCAATCACAATCATTCGACATCGATAGCACTCTACATCCAGCCTCGCACGGCCGACGACGATAGTTCGGAGCGTCAGAGCGTACTGCTTGGTGTGGTGACCGATGTGCTTAACTTTGTCGATGCCGAGCAGGATACCCCATCACATACTAAGTATGGTCTTTATCTGCCACCATTACTATTAGCTGGCAATGCTTCTGGGTGCTCATTGCGCGCCCCTCCTGCGTTTGTATAGTACCCTAAAGCGGGCGTGTCGAAGGTATGCGCCTATTGAGTAATTATACAAATTTGAAAACGAAATGAAAATCAGAAACTTTATACTTTGCGGCATTTTGTCGCTTTTGAGCATTGGTGCTTCGGCACAGAATGTTAAGGGTGTTGTGCGTGGTGCTGATATCAACGAGCCCCTGATTGGTGCGTCGGTATATTGGTTGGGCACCAACATCGGTATGGCCAGCGATCTTGAGGGTAAGTTCGATGTCTATCGAGTGAAGGGTTACGACAAGCTCGTTGCCGCCTACGTAGGTTACAAGAGCGATACCATCACTGTGGCAGAAGGCGTCACCAACGTGGAGTTCATCCTTAAGAACGATAACGAAATTGAGGCCGTTGTGGTTGAGGGTAACCTCGGTAACTACGTTAAGCGCGACGGCATATTGAAGAGTGAGTCAATCTCCTTTGCTGGACTCTGCAAGATGGCTTGCTGTACTTTGGCCGAGAGTTTCGAGAACTCGGCTTCGGTGACTGTGGGTTATAGCGATGCTATCTCGGGCGCACGTCAGATTAAGATGTTGGGTCTTACAGGTACATATACCCAGATCCTGGATGAGAACCGCCCAATTATGCGAGGTTTGAGTGCCCCCTATGGTTTGAACTACACTCCCGGTATGTGGCTCAACTCAATCCAGGTGTCAAAGGGTGTGTCATCGGTAACGGCTGGTCACGAGGCTATCACCGGCCAGATTAATATGGAATACCGTAAACCTACCGACGAGGAGCGCCTGTTCCTTAACCTCTACTTCGATAGCGAGCTTCGTCCCGAGTTCAACCTCTCGACCGCGATTCCTCTTACAGAAGATAAGCGTCTCTCGACTGTTATCCTTGCCCACGGCTCGATGGATACGCAGTCACACGATAGAAACCACGATGGTTTCCGCGATTTGCCCGAGACTCACCAGATAAACATTGCCAATCGTTGGTTGTGGCAGTCGACAGGTGGTACGCAGGTTCGTTGGGGTTGGAAGTATGTCAACGAGAACCGTCTCAGCGGTGAGAACGATTACAAGAAGTCGATGCGTGAGCAGATGGAGCAGAGTCTTACGACCTACGGCTCGAATATGGATAACTCTGGCGTGAATGCCTATCTTAAGATTGGTACTCCCGTAGGTGCAGCCGTGTACGACCCCGAGACTGAGGAGGAGTATCGCTCAAATCTGGTCTTCGTGGCCGATTACAACTACTTTAAGGAGGATGCCTACTTTGGCCTTAACGACTACAATGGTCACGACCACGCTTGGTGGATGAACTTCTCATATACTCATTACTTTACCGCTCGTTCGTTCCTCGCAATGGGTGCTTCGGCATCGATTACTAATAGCGACGAGAGAATTCTCAATAAGATGTATGAGAGCCCCAAGGTAGAGGGCCAGCTGCCAACGATGTGGCAGAGCGCCACTCGCAACCGTTTGCGCTATGTTGAGCCGGGCGTTTATGCGGAGTATACTTACAACATTCCCGAGAAGTTCTCTTTGGTGCTGGGTCTTCGTGGTGACTGGATGGGTGCTTCGAACATCGTAGCCGATGCTGGTGCAGCCCACTACGCTCCCAAGGAGAGTTTTGTTATCACACCCCGCTCGCATATCCGCTGGGATATCACTCCCTCGACTGTGTTGCGTGCTTCGGCAGGTTTGGGCTATCGTCGTGCAAGCATCTTCACCGACAATATCTGGATGCTCGCAACAGGTCGCAAGGCGCTTGTGAAGGACCTTAATAACGATATCGAGAAGGCTCTTACGGCAGGTGTCAGCCTGACACAGTATATCAAGTTGGGTGGCTATGACGACGCTACAATCAGCTTCGACTACTTCCGCACGCAGCTCTATAACACTGTTCTTGCCGATCAGGAGTTGGGTAATGCTGGAGGTACTCCCGATGATGAGATTTGGATTTACAACACCGACGGCCGTGCCTTCACCGACACCTATCAGGTAGATTTCCAGTGGACTGCCGCTCGTGGTCTGGATATCTTTGCTACCTACCGTTATACCAACGCCAAGGTTAGCATCGAGCGCAACGGCACAACGCACCTGGTGGAGCGTCCATTGACCAGCCGCTTCAAGACATTGCTCAACATACAATATGCGACACCTTATCGTCGTTGGGTGTTTGACGTGACTGCTCAGTACAACGGCCCGATGCGTCGTCCCTCGCTTGATGGCGACATCACTCGCTCGGAGCTCTCGCCCGCATATCCTATGTTCTATGCGCAGGTGAGCCGAAAGATTCGCAACTGGGAGGTATATGTAGGTTGTGAGAACATTGCCGACTACATTCAGAAGGATCCTATCCTGAATGTGTCAGATCCCTTCTCGCCCGCATTTAACTCGTCGAGTGTATGGGGTCCGTTGATGGGACGTAAGTTCTATATCGGCGCCCGCTTTAACCTCTATTAAAAATGTATATAAAAACTCTCTTTCGGCGTTATGCTTGCTGATTAAATCCTCACATACGCCTGAGTATGCTGCGGTTTAATCATCTGCGCAGGCCTTGAAATAGAGTCTTTCTATCCATTTTTAGCAATACAGCACTTTAGGGGGGGGGAGATATAAAGAGAAATTAATAAAAGAATAAAAATACTTAAAACTTTACCACTATGAAAAAGATTATTATGCTTTGCCTTATGGCCGTTATCGGCTTTGGCGTAACAGGTGCTATGGCACAGAAGAAGCAGGTTGATCTCAAGACCACAGTTTTTCAGACCGATGTAGATTGCGAGAACTGCGCAAAGAAGGTTGATAACTCAATCCCCTACCAGAAGGGTGTGAAGGAGGTTAAGGTCGATGTATCGACTCAGACCGTAACCGTTACCTACGACACATCGAAGACCAACGACGAGACCTTGGTTAAGGCTTTCAAGAAGGTTAAGGTTAATGCCGAGGTTAAGGAGGTTGCAAGTAAGTAATCTCACCGCATAAATAAGAAAGTCCCCGAGAGAGAGCACTCTTCGGGGACTTTCTTATTAGAATAAATCTGCTGCCTGATGAATTAGGTCGCGTGCGATGTAGTAGGTCATCATTATCGTCACAACGAGTTTTATGCCCGTACCCACGATGAACGAAATAAACGAACCAAAGCCCACCTTTGTAGCCTCACTGAGCGTGCGGTGTTCGCTTATCATCTCGCCAAGCACGGCTCCTGCAAAGGGACCTACAATTACTCCTATGGGTCCCATAAACATGCCTGCGAAAATGCCTATCGTAGCGCCTGTCATACCCGCCTTTGAGCCTCCGAACATACGGCTGAAGTAGGCGGGCAGGATGTAATCCATAATGCACACTACAATAGTCACTATGCCCCACACCCATAGCATGGATACACTAATAGAGCTTGCCGAGCTGAAATAGGCACACACAAGTCCTATGAACGCAAGGGCAGGGCCTGGCAGAATGGGAACAATCGAGCCGATAACTCCTACTATGCCACACAAGAGGGCTATTATTATAAGAAAGGTCTCCATACGCAACTTTATAAAGTAAGAGAGTGCCCATCAGGACACTCTCTTAATAAACATCTACACGTTTTGTGCCTTGATTACTTTACCAAATGGTTTGTCACCGAGTCGGGGAAGATTACCGAGGGCTTGAACGACTTCGCCTCCTCGAAATCCATCAGGGCATACGACACGATAATCACCAAATCGTCTACGGCCACCTTGCGTGCTGCCGCACCATTGAGGCAGATGGCTCCGCTGCCACGCTCGCCCTTGATGATGTAGGTCTCCAGACGCTCACCATTGTTAATGTCGAGAATCTGCACCTTCTCACCCTCGATCATATTTGCTGCATCCATCAAATCCTCGTCGATGGTAATGCTGCCCACATAGTTCAGGTTAGCCTGTGTAACTCTTACTCGGTGAATCTTCGATTTTAATACTTCGATCATCATCGTTATTTGATTTTTACGTTATCAATCAATCTTATCTCTCCGGCCTGCACTGCAATACAACCCTGAATGCGAGGGCTCTCATCCCAGCTCTCAACCTGCTGCAGCGAGAGTGCATCCACAGCCTGGAAGTAGATTACCTTCAATAAACCATCGGCCTCCACCTGCTCCACCACCCAGCGTGTAAGTTCGGCGGGCGAGAGTTCAGCCGACTTGGCTTCACACTGCGAGATAACCTCGTAGATGTGGGGCGCTGCGGCACGATACTCGGGTGTGAGTAGGGTGTTGCGTGAAGAGAGGGCCAAGCCGTCAACATCACGAATGATGGGACACTCTACTATCTCGACATCCAAACCCAACTGCTCGACCATAGCCTTGATTACGGCAATCTGCTGAAAGTCCTTCTCGCCAAAGTATGCCTTGGCGGGCCCGACGATGGCAAACAGGCGGCTTACAACCTGCGCCACGCCATTGAAGTGGCCGGGGCGTGTGGCACCCTCCATTACCTTGTCAACTTGTCCGAAGTCGAACTGGCGAGTATCGGGCTCGGGATATATCTCCTCGACCGAGGGCATCAGCACATAGTCTGCGCCGGCAGCCTCCAACACGGCGGCATCAGCCTCAGGCGTGCGGGGGTAGTTTCTCAGGTCGTTCTTGTCGTTAAACTGAGTGGGGTTTACAAATACACTTACCACCACTGTCTTACACTCGCGGCGGGCCTTCTCAACCAACGAGCGATGTCCTGCGTGTAGGGCACCCATTGTGGGTACGAAGCCGATGCTCGACTTATCGAGCAGGGCCAACTCCTCTTTGAGGTCGCTTACTTTACTGAAAGTTTTCATTAGTCAGTGCTATAAAACTGCGACAAAGTTATATAATAATATCGGAATTAAAAATTTCATCCTGCGATAAAAACATTACATAACAAAAAAAGTCCCCCAATGGGAGGACTTTTTTCTAAAATATGGCTCTTTTTACTAGTTCAACGAGGGGAGGAACGACCACTCCTTCGAGTAGTGGAGCATCTGCTCGGTGAAATCGGTCTTGTAGACAAGTTTCACGTCCACGATCTTGCCATCTTGCTCTACGAGCTCGTAGTCGGGGTTGACAAATCCGCTGTAAGGCTCGATGCCGAGCTTGGCGTAGCGTTCCAATACCTCCTTGTGCAGGTCGTAGTCAATCTTCACTGCGTAATTCTCCACGAGCTTGCGGCCGGCCTCATAGTCGCCGGTAGACTTTATACGCTGCACCTCCTTCAAGAGTTCGCCGAATAGACGACGCAGAGCCTCGAAATCGTTAACGACGATGTACGACTTGCCATCCTGCTTAACCCACTCGATTACGTTATCCTTCTTACCCATCTCGTAGCACCACTCGGCGATGAGCTTGCGGTTACGCATATGCGCCTCCTCGACATTCTTACCAAGCTCGATGCGGGCAAACTGGGTCATCATTCCATTCATAATATAGTCGGCGTACTGTGCCTTGGCTACATCGAGCGAGGGGATAAGACCAATCTCCACCATCTTGGGATCACCCAAGTAGTAAAGACCGAAGAGGTCTGCACGAGTCTCCTCCAAAGTCGAGGTGTAGCTCTTGAGCTCGCCACCCTTAACACCCTCGGCCAGCTGACCTGATCCGTGACCCAAGCATTCGTGCAGGTCGGTGTGCAGGTCGTCCGATAGCTTGCCGTGCTGTGCGATGCGCTCTCGGTCCTCGGCACGAAGCATAAACTCCTCGTTGAAGCCGTTGCCCTGAGCAGCCTTGTCGTAGGCGTAGGTGATATTATCGATGGTTACAGACTTCGAACCATACTCCTTGCGAATCCAGTCGGCGTTGGGAAGGTTGATGCCGATGGGTGTTGCAGGGAAGCAATCGCCACCGAGCATTGCTACGGTAATAACCTTTGCCGATACTCCCTTAACCTCCTTCTTGCGGAACTTGGGGTCGATGGGGGCGTTATCCTCAAACCACTGTGCGTTGGCCGAGAGAATCTGCGTACGACGGCAAGCAGCGCTGTCGATAAAGTTCACAGTACCCTCCCACGAAGCCTTGCGACCGAGGGGATCGCCATAATCCTCAATAAAGCCGTTCACGAAATCGACATTCGATTCGTTGTCGCCCACCCAAAGGATGTTATAGCGGTCGAACTCACGCAGGTTACCTGTGCGGTAATAGTTTACAAGTGCATTGATGATGCTCTTCTGGGGCTCCTCGGCTACCTGTGCAGCCTTCTCCAGCCAGAATACAATCTGTGCGATGGCGTCAGAGTACATTCCGCCCAACTTCCAGGTCTTCTCCACAATCTGGCCGTTCTCGTCCTTGATGAGCTTCGAGTTAAGACCATAAGAGATGGGTGTGGGGTCGTTGTCGTCGCGCATAGCGGCGTAGAATGCCTCTACCTCCTTCATCGTTACACCCTCGTAGTAGTTACAAGCCGACTCGGTAACCATATCCACACCGTCGTCCTGGTTAAGACGCTTGGCGTAGAGTGCGGGGTCGAAGATGATGTCGAGCAACAGCGTCTTCTCGATTGAGAGATTCTGGGGGTCAACATACTTGCCGACCATCTGCTCGAACCACTCGCGTGAGAACTCGGGCTTGAACTTGTCGTTAGAGTAGTGGTGGTGGATACCATTGGCAAACCACACCTTCTTCAAGTACTTCTCCATTGCCACGAAGTTAGCATCGGTGCGGTCGTCGTCATACTTGGTGTAGATTGACTCCAGCGCGCGGCGGATGGTGAGGTTATACTTGAAGTTCTGGTCGAACAAGATGTCACGACCTGCCTTTGTGGCCTGTGCCAGATAGTAAATCAGGGTCTTCTGCTGCAAGGGCAACTTCTCGAAGCCCGGCACCTCGTAACGAAGCACCTTGATGTCGTCAAACTTATCAACAATCCACGGCATAGGCTCCGCAGTGTTAGCCTCAGCCTCAGTGGATTTGCTACCACAAGAGTAGAGCGATGATAGAGAAAGTGTCATAATCGCAAATGTTAATATAAAGCGGCTCATTTTCATAGTTTGTTATGGTTGAGTATATTATTTTGTGCCAAAGTTACCGCTTTTTTCTTGAAATGAGCTACAAATGATAAAGAAATAGCTTTTGTTCGGTAAATTCCAATAAAAGATTAGGGTGGCCAAGAGAAGTTGGTCACCCTATTTCGGTTATTCGTATTTCGCTCCCGTAGCCTCAAACCAGGGATTCCTCAGGTCGGCTTTGTTGTAGGCCAGCGCCTCGCCCTCGGGGTAGGACTTTGTCGTGCCGCCCGCCTCGCTAAGTATCAGCTCGCCGGCGGCGGTGTCCCACTCGTAGGTGTTGGTCGTGCGCACATAGTAATCGACCTCACCCTCGGCCAGCAGGCAGAACTTGTAAGAGCTTCCCTGCTCCACAACCTCCAAATCGGGGTACTGCTCACGCATCTGCTCCACACGCTCCAGCGTTTCGGGGGTCTGGTGCGAACGTGATACTGCCACGCGGAAGCCTTCGTGACGGCTACTCTCGAGGGGCAGACGCTCCAGCATTGCTTCAATCTGCTTGCCCTCGTACTGCGGGTTGTCGCAGGGCTCGATGTCGCGAATAAGATATGCGCCCTTACCCTTGGCGGCAACATACATCTTCTTCAGGCAGGGAACGTAGAGAATCGATCCCACACACTCGTTGTCGGCCAAAAGGGCAATGTTAACGGTGAACTCGTTGTTGCGTTTGATAAACTCCACCGTGCCGTCCAGCGGGTCAACCAGCAGGAAGAGTTCCCAGTTACGGCGCTCATCGAAGAGTATTTCGCGACCCTCCTCACTCAGAATAGGCACTCGCGTCGGGCCCAGATACTCCTTGATGGTGTTGTGAGCCGTGCGGTCGGCCAGTGTGATGGGAGTGTGGTCGCTCTTCATCGCCACGTCGTAATCGTCATAGTTGTTGTAGATGTTCATTATGGCGGCTCCGGCCTTCACGGCAGCATTGAAGCACTTGGGTAACAGGTGCTCGCGGATTTGAGCCACTATAAGTTTCTGGTCTTGAGATGTCATTATTAAGGTCAGTTTTATTTCTACGTAAAGTTACTAATAATTTATTAAACCGAGAATTTTCTGGCAGGAAAAATATCGACTATTTTACCAAAGAGATATATTATATCCCACGCAGAACAATTTGTCTCTTTAGCAGTGGTTGCTACATATTTTGCACTTGTCCACACAACCCCTGCAGCGAGCAGAATGGATATGGTCACAAGCACATCTAGCATGGCACTACTCACTATTAGTAACGCAAATACTACGCATATAATTGTTGTGCGCAGAGAAAATTTTACTCTTCGCGGGTGAGTGTGGTCGGCTATGGGTGAGTAGGTGTAGTACCCCTCTCCGCAACGTCGCAAAATATCGCAAGAAAAACCTCCCGCTTCGATTATGGCGTTACGTAGAAAAAGATAGTCGTGCGACGAGCGCGAGCGTATCCACGCACGGTTACGGGCCTTGGACGAACATAGTATGATGGCGAGATTTTCGATGGCTCGCGGGCGTAGTGTGGCGGAGCTGCCGATGGGTAGGATGTGGTCGTACGATGCGACCACAACTCCTGCATTTAAGTCGTCGTAGGCCGAGCGGTAGGGCGCATCGACAAGTATCAGGCGGCGATAACTGCGCTGGCGTGAGCGATAGAGATTCGCAATATGTGCCGATGGCAACTCCTGCGTTGAGGCACAGTTCACCCTCACCATCTTAAAGTGGCGAACAAGCGAATCGAAGGCCTCGGCGTGCAGGGAAGAGTCGAGTATCACCACGACCTCGTAGCGCCCATACTCCTGTCCGAGTAGGCGCGATATCTGCTGTGGGTCGCTCACCGAGGTGCAGACAACCGAGCATCCGATAAAGCCCAACGACTCACCGCACCCCGTGATGTCATCCCCCAGCAGGGCTTGGTGCTCTATGGCACGCACGATTTTTATGGAGCGAAAGAGTACGATGGCAATTAGGAGCAGGAGCAGTGAGTATATTAATATATATGCAATCATTGCGAAGCGGGAGTGCGAACCAGCGCACGTTTATATGAGTTTATGAGTGTCTCGGCGTAACGGCTCTCTGTTTGCGAAAAGATAGCCTTCACGGCACTTAACGAGTAACCCTCTCTAGAGAGATGGCGGCATAGTGAGCGACGGTCGCACTCCGACATCTCGCCCAAGCATTGACGTATGCGCGCGTGATGAAGAGGTCGCCCGAGCGAGGCAAGGGTGTATATTGTTTCGCTTATTATCGGGTGACGACTCTCCGAGAGTATTATATTGTGCAAACGTTTCTCGGCAATCTCTATGCCAAATGTGCGTACTATGGCGAGTCCCAGCATGCGCAGGTTGCGGTTGTCGTTTCCCAGCAGAGGCTCATAGGCAATAGGCAGCACCCCTCGGCGCAGTAGCGTGAGTATGCGGGCAATGTCGAATGGCGAAAGCTCGTATTGAAGCGAGGCTATGGTCTGTATGGCCGATATAGGGTTGGTTGCCATTATTGCAAGTAGTGCGCTGTTGCGTATGTCGCTGTTTGATGAGTTTGCATAACGCATAAAATGTTGTGTGGAGTAGTGTCGTGTCGGCAAAGCACTCATAAGCAGGAGCAGATGTGCCCGTCGAGCCCCTCTGCAAATGCGTATGCGTCGCATCAGAAACCTGTCGAGTCGCAATCGTTCAACCACGGCGAGCAACTCTTCAGTTTGGTTGCCATAGGTGTGGCTCACTACTAAGTGTATAGCTTCGGCCAAAGCCAGCCGCGAACGTGCCGAGCGTGCACGTATCCTCTCGCCGGAGTCGCTGTCGTGGGCAAGCAGGGTGGTTATCTGCCTGATGTAGAGGTCGCGTGGCGAGGGATTGTGACGAGCCGACCGCGTTTTGTGGGTTGTGACTGTCAGACACCAGATTATTACTAGAGTCAGCGATGCATATATGAAGAACAGCAGATTCATAGACGGCTCCGTGTATTAAGTTGTGCCTCGGCCTTCATCCTCAGGCGACCCATACATATCGGAAAGGTCATATATTGGTCGACACCGCACTCCAACAGGCTCAATACTGTTTGCTCGGATTGTTGCCACGCCACAACATACACCGCAGGTGAGGTTTTGCCTCTTGCGCGTACAAGCGAGATAAACTCTGTGCCATCAATAAAGGGTGTCACCGATAATGCGATTATTATCGAGGGATGCTCCCTTTGGCAGGCAACGATGGCCTGCTCGGACGATGAGCAACATATGATGCGTGCCGAAGTGGTGCCGAGGATGGCAGCTATGAGGCTTGCCGTGGAGCTATGTTCGGAGTATATGACAATTGTTTGGTGACTCATTTTCGGAATGTTTGCCGCTTTGAGTGTTCGAAAAATGTGCCAAATGCTAAATAGTTGAAAAAAAAGTGGGTTTACGCTTGTTTTGAGAATATTTTTTGTATATTTGCAGGCCGAATTTCGGCAAAAATGTAATTTATTTCAAGAATAATGTACGTTATAGTAGAGATCGCAGGTCAGCAGTTTAAGGCTGAGAAGGGTCGTAAGCTCTATGTTCACCGTCTTCAGAACGACGTAGAGTCGTCAGTGAGCTTCGACAAAGTCCTGCTTGTAGACAACGACGG
>JAZQSN010000093.1:0-2631 GCA_045630065.1 Alistipes sp. | reverse complement strand
CAGAACGCTGTAAGAGCGTATGCCGCAGCGTGCGAGCGGTTGAAGGAGTATTTACCTGCAGTCTCTATTTTCTGCCATATCTCCTCGGCTTCAAACTCCGGGCAACCATTTTTAATTGCACCTGCTATGAAATCGCTCTTGAGCGATGCCATAAGGTCGGCTTTCTTCTTACCGATAGCCTTACGCAGGTAGTCGGTCTTGCCAAGGTCAAACCCACCGAGAGTATGAGCCACTGACATAAACTGCTCCTGATAGACCATAATGCCGTAGGTGTTCTTTGTAGCCTCATAACAACCAAAGTTGTATACGGGAGCCACCTCGCCACGGCGATAGCGCACATAATCGTCCGTTGCCCCAATGTCGAGTGTAGCAGGACGAAACAGAGCATTGATGGCAATCAGATCCTCGATGCAGTTAGGCTGTACATCTTGAATAAAGCGCGTGATGCCCGGTGAGGAGAACTGAAAGACATTCTGCGTATTGCCCTCGGAGAGTATCCGGTAGGTCTTCTCATCTTCCAGCATCTCGCTTGTAATCTTCTCAATGGTCAGTTGCTGGTTATAGTACTCATTTACGAGGTTGATGGTGGCACTGAGCTTTGCCAACTCTTTTGTTGCCAGCACATCCTCCTTAAGCAGACCAATCTCATCTACTGAGTAACCGTCAAACTCCGACACCAACGCTCCGTCCATCTTGCGTATAGGCAGAAAGTCAAAGCAATCAGCCTCCTTGCCGTTACGCCTTTCGGGAGTAACTATAATTGCTGAAGCGTGTACTGACGCAGCCTTAGGTTGACCGAGTAACACTCTCACATCCTCTATAACATCGGGATAGGTCTGGATAAAGTCTCGCACCTTGCGATTGGTCGCTGCAATCTTAAAAAGTCCTGTCCAGTCAGCACCATCATCAAGCATCGAGGTAATGTAGTTCACAATCTGGTGAGGCACACGATGCACTCGCGCCATATCTTTGAGTGCCGCCTTGAGTTTCAGCGTAGTGAATGTACCTGCTGAGAACACACGCTGGCGACCATTCACATTATACCTCTGTTCAAGATAGTCCTTCATCTCCTGACGGCGGTCCGATGCGTAATCGACATCGATATCAGGGAGTGAGGCGTGTCCACCTTCTACAAGGCCCTTATCGACAAAGGAATCAAGTACCGTCATCGGTTCATTTGCTTTTCTAATTCTTATTTTATCTACTCTCATCGGATATACTTTTTGTGTCGCACGATGCAGCTTACGGTCTGGTGCGATACACCAAACTTGATAGCCAATTCAAGTTGCGTGATACCACCGGCGTAATAGCGTTCTCGTATGCGCTCTGCCTGGGCATTGGTTAGCTTCGCATTACGGCTCTTCTCGCCGTAGTCGTTTTTCAGGTCATTGGCTATGGCGTGCTCCATATTGCGCTGATGGGTACACATCTCAAGGTTCTCCGCAGCATTATTGTAGCGGTTGCCATCGATGTGGTTTACCTCCAACTCTGGGTCCCAATCGTCGAGAAAATATTCGGCGACAAGACGATGTACGGAGAACTTCTCCCCAACTCCATTCTTGTAGAGTCTCACACAGTCGTATAGCGATGTCTTGCCACGCCAATGCAGCAAGATACGCTCGGACTGCGTGCGTGTGATGCCGCCCGAAGTACCCCCCCCCTTTCAAGGCTCTTGACACGACCTTTGTTGCTGATTTGATAACACCCTTCATAGTTTTTAATGTCCATCCAGATCTGCTGGGTTGTGCTCATCTGTTATTCGCTTTGATGCGGTTTGAAATATGTCTCTCTGAATCTCTATTCCGATAAATCTGCGTCCTGTATTTCGGCAAGCGATGGCTGTGCTGCCACTGCCCATTGCGTAGTCTATCACCAAATCACCCTCATTGGTGTAGGTGCGGATAAGGTACTCAAGCAGTGCCACCGGTTTCTGTGCTGCGTGAAGACAAGAGGTTTGTTTGTCGGTCTTGAACTTCGCGACACTGCGAGGATAGCGTTCCGTAGAGATGTAGTCACGATAGTTGTCGTGCTTATGGTATATCTCCCCGGCGTTACACTTACGCTGATGTGAGGCCATAACTACCTTTCGTTTGTGCCCATCGGTCTTTATCGGAATGTATGTCGGCAGTTTGTCGTAGAAGACAAGGATATCCTCGTGTGCCTTCATTGGCATACGCTTGGCATTGAGGAAGCCCGTAGGCTGAGTCTTCTCCCACACCCACGAATAGCGCAACTGTTTGAGGTTTGACGCACCTAACACACTGGTAAATGGTTGCTGGCAAAAGAGCAGTATAGGTGTAGTAGGCATCGTTACACCTTTGAGCACTTGCCACATCTTTGGTATATCTATGGGAGAATCCCAGCGGCAGTGAGTTGTGCCGTATGGTGGGTCTGTGAGTATCATATCGGCCTTGACATCCTGCTCGGCTAGCATAGGAAGCACTTCGAGTGCATCTCCGAGGTATAGATCGCAGCCGTTATATGGGCTCAGATGTTCGTAGTTGTTCATTGGCGATTTCCTTTAAGTTCCACAAGCAATCTCGGCGGTCGAAAAGGATCTCATCGCCACAACTCAATTTATCGGCTGTAATAGTCATCTCGTTACCATCACGCGCAATGCGTAGTTCGGCT
>JAZQSN010000092.1:0-4093 GCA_045630065.1 Alistipes sp. | reverse complement strand
AACCAAAGCCTCCTGAATGATACCCTCCTTAACGTTGAGAGTAAGCTTGCAGGCACCCTGCTGAGGAGCACACCAACCCACACCGTGTGTAAGGCCTGAAATGTCCTTAATCTCCTTAGCTACAACCCACTTTCCCTCCTGAGGGATGGGAGCCGATTCGTGGTTGGCACCCTTTTTAACGCAGCACATCTGCTGCACTTCGTGTGAATAAATCATAATTTAGAAGAGTTTATTTGTTACTATAACAGTTCTGTTTGAGTCTTTTGCATAGGCTACTGTGCACATAGCCACAAAATACCAACGCAAATATAATATATTTTTAAACAATGGCAAATTATCGCGTGTTATTTGTTTGTTAAAAGCGAATTTGAACCTCGCTCATAACTCTATCAAGATTGCGACAATGGTCTTGTATGGCCCAAAACACGAAGAAATGTAGTTTTTTCGACCACCATATTTGAATTAGTGTTATATTTGCATAACAAAACAGCAAGGATATGGATTTTATACCATTTACATTCATTGACCTGATTGATATATTGCTCGTGGCTCTGTTTATGTTCGGTATCTACCGTATGACACGAGGCACCAACGCTCCATACATCTTTACCGGCATTATCGTTATCTACTTCGTGTGGGTGGTGGTGCGAGCGCTTAATATGGAGTTGTTGTCGACCATCCTAGGTCAGCTAGTGAGCGTGGGAGTCATTGCACTCATTATCCTATTCCAGCCCGAGTTGCGTAATTTCTTGCAGATGATTGGCCGTCGTAGAGGAGGCTTCCGCTTTATAAACAATATCTTCAATAGCCGTGGCGGTCAGCAGATTAACCTGCAGCCTATCGTCACTGCCTGCTCCGAAATGTCGGCAACTAAGACCGGTGCGCTTATAGTGCTTACCCAGCGCAGCGAGTTGGACGATATAATCGAGAATGGTATTAAGCTCGATGCCCGATTGTCGGTTGCTCTGCTTGAGAATATCTTCTTTAAAAATGCACCCCTGCACGACGGTGCTGCTATTGTGATGAACAATAGTGTTGTGGCGGCAAAATGTATCTTGCCCGTAACACAGTCGCCCGTGCCCAAGTCCTATGGAACACGCCACCGCGCAGCTATTGGTATTACCGAAACCTCGGATGCTATCGTAGTTGTTGTGTCGGAGGAGACAGGAGGTATCTCGGTTGCCTTCGGCGGTAAGATTGAACGCAATGTTGCCCCGCAAGATTTGGCGCAGACCATCTCGAAGCACTTCACCAAATCAGATGATGAACGAAGAAATAAAAAAGAGACCGTTTAAGGTCTCTTTTTTATTTATAAGTCAAATATATAGGGCGTTGCTGAGCGGAATTTTTCGGCAGCCTCCCTGTCGGCAAAAATACCAAATAGGGTAGAGCCGCTGCCCGACATTGCGGCATATGTAGCACCTCCGTCGAGTAGTTGTTGTTTTAGTTTCGCAAGGCGCGGGTGCGATGCAAATACCGATGGCTCGAAATCATTCTTCACACTTCCTTGCCACTGCTCAATAGGAGCCACTAGTCGCTCGCTGAGCGAGCGTGAAGGCACTGCGGGCGTTACACCTGCATAGGCCTCGCGGGTAGAGACTCCTTCGTCGGGTTTTATTAATACCAGCGTGTAGCCTTTCAGATTAAGGTCAATGGGGGTCATTATCTCGCCACGACCTTCGCATAGTTGGGGTGTGTTACGGACAAAGAAGGCCGTGTCGCTACCCAACTCTGCCGCCAATGCAATCAACGTGGCCTCGTCAAGACCCAGCGAAAAAATCTCATTTAGCGCAAGTATTACCGCTGTGCCGTCGGCTGAGCCACCGCCCAAACCTGCACCAAAGGGGATACGCTTGGTGAGAGTGATTGCCACCTCTCCGATACCATAACGGCTCTGCATCAATCTAAGGGCCTTCATGCAGATGTTTCGCTCGGGGGCGCAATCCACCTCAATGCCCTCAACGCGAAATGACGAGCAACCATCGCACTTTACTACCTCAACATCGTCGTAAAGCCCCTCGACGGGAAACATCACGGTCGACAGGTCGTGGTAACCATCGTCGCGTCGGCGCAGTACATCCAGTCCGATGTTTATCTTACAATTAGCCTTTAGTATCATTATCTGCACTTCTCTATGTCGTTAATAATCTCTTCGGCGGCACCTCTTACCGTAGGGCGCAGGCTTACGATGCGGCTCTCCCAATCGCCTATCGTGCCGTCGCATCCGTCGCTTACCACCTTTGCAATGTGTATCGTGGGTATATCCTCGCCTCGCAATGACGCATAAAATCGCACAGCACGCACCACGGCATAGGCCTCCATATCCATACAATCGTATGGAGCAAGCAGTGTGCGCTGACGCTCGGGAGTGTCGTCGCCAATAAAATTATCAGACGAGACTACGGCGCAGCCTTCGTCACCCGTGCCTAATTGCTCAGCTGGGGTGAAGAAGATACCTTCAGGGTCAATATATACATCGCCCTGATATGCGGCCGATGGACGTAGCACCGTAGCAAAGGGGTGGCGGAACGAGCCGCAGGTGCCTACATTTATAATATGTCGATACTCGCCACTGTGCAGGGCCTTCATCGTAGCCTCGTAGGCGTTGAGTTTGCCCATTCCGATAAACTCCACGTCGCAACGCTTGCGTAGCGCGGCAACGTTGTCGGCTCCCATCTCGGCCTCGAGTGCCATAAGGAGTAGAATATCTTTTGTCATAGTCATTGCTTTTATGCAAAGTTACAAACCGAATCCGAGATTACAAACCCTATGCCCCATATTCTTGCACAATATTTGCCTCACGGGGAGTGATGATTCAAATTGAGAATATAGTTTTCGAGCGCACATCGTGGCACTTGCCGCGTTTCCTGTTGCAACCCATCATACGCCTTCTGCACGAGCGCGAGATAAACGATCTGCTGCGCTCGGGTTCTCGACTCGCCCCGCGAGAGTTTCTGCATCACGTATTTAGGCAACTCGATGTGCGTTCAGATGTGCAGTTTACTTCGCCGCTTGACCCTGCGCAGAGATATCTCTTTGTGGCTAACCATCCATTCGGGGCACTGGATGGTATGATGCTTGCCGATATGCTGCTCTCACTATGGGACGATGTGGGTGTGGTGGTGAACGATATATTGATGCATATTGAGCCTCTGCGCGAGTTGTGGATTCCTGTGTGTAGGGGTGGCCGTCACAATATGGTTGAGAGTGAGCATTATTGCTCTGCATTTGCTTCCGAACGACAAATCCTGACCTTCCCTGCAGGACTATGCTCACGCTGGGAACGTGGAGGTGTGACCGATTTGGGATGGAAACCGCGCTTTGTGCGTGATGCCGAACGATACGATAGACGCATTGTGCCCGTATATGTTGATGGGGAGTTGTCACGACGCTTCTATTATATATATCGTCTGCGTCGTGCTCTGCGTATATCGCTCAATGTGGAACTATTGCTTTTGGTTGATGAACTCTTTGCCCAGCGAGGTCGTAGGGTGCGTATTGTGGTAGGGCAGCCGATAGATGTAGGCTCGCTAAGAGGAAACACCATAGATCGCTGTCGTGCAGTGCGAGAGGAGGTCTATAGTCTTAAATAAAAGAGGTTGCCCTCGAAAGGAGAGGTTTTTTAATTTTTAACTAATTGATTTTCAGTATTGGGTTTTACGAAAATTGCGAAATCCTACATAGAAGACTACATAAAGGTCGTAATCAAGCCCAAAAACTACGAATGCAAAGGTAAATAAAGCTTTTGAAAGTAAAGCGCTGAAATCAAGCATCTTTCGAAGATGCATTGTGAATAAACTAAGGTGGCGTATGAGCGAACGACAATGTTCACTACATACGCCACTCAATTTATGCCTCAATAGGAATCTGAATTATCGACAACCATTGTTCTGGGTCTTCCTGATTCCATACTCCGTCAATGTAGGAGGTACGAAGAGGCCCAGCAAGTTTATAGCCTTGCTCTTCCATATAAGCAAAAGCTTCGGTGAATGACTCGTGGAAGCGTTCATAAGGACCAATATGTTTCATACATAGCGCCTTGGGCACAGCAGCAAAACGCTTGAATTGTATGATATCGTTGTCTGTGCCCATA
>JAZQSN010000091.1:0-17641 GCA_045630065.1 Alistipes sp. | reverse complement strand
CTTTACGGATAGCCTCCACACACTGCGCCCAATGCTTGGCGCCGCCATCGGGTAGGTCATCACGAGTTACAGATGTTACGACAACGTGTCGAAGTCCCATCAATCGCACACTTTCGGCCAACTTCTCCGGCTCGGTGGAATCGGGGGCAAGGGGTATGCCTGTTTTTGTCGCGCAGAAACGGCATCCGCGTGTACAAATATCGCCCAAGATCATAAATGTGGCTGTTCTACGGCGCCAACACTCTGCCTTATTGGGGCAAAGACCGCTACTACAAATGGTGTGCAACGAGTGCTCTTTCACTATACGCTCGACCTCGGCCGATTCGTCGTTGCTTTGCAGACGGATCTTCAACCACTGGGGCTTTCGCAGTACATTTACCTTGTCATAAAACTTCGGCATTTTAAGTTCATTATTTTCCAATTGATGCAAAGATAGCAAAAAAATCAAAAACTCGGCTGATTTTTAATAAAAATCACTCAACACGCCCACAAAAAGATAACAACTTTCAAAAAAAAGAGTAAAAAGCATACACTTCGGCATTTCCGATAGGCTAAAAACACTATCTTTGCGCTCGTTTTCACAACCCACTGATTCAAAACAATCAACAATGAGAAATATACTCATACTCCTGTCGGCTATGGCGCTATTTACCTTTAAGGCCAAGGCGCAGGAAAATGATGTTCGCCTGCAGGCTGAAACACGAATAGAGTACAACGGTGAGCAGCTGAAATCTGACGGCTACACAGCAGGCTTCTATGGCAGATACTTGAACGTGATATTGACGGGTAACATTGGCGACAAATTTTCGTATGCCTACCGTCAGCGACTGAACAAGGCTCACGCCGACCAGAGCTTCTTCGACGCCACCGACTGGTTGTATCTGAACTACACGCCAAGCGACAACTGGCAGCTATCGGCAGGAAAGCAGGTGGTGGCTATCGGCGGATATGAGTATGACCGTGCCCCCATCGACCTCTACTTCTGCTCGGAGTTCTGGAACAACATAGCTTGCTACCAGTTTGGCGTAAGCGCCACCTATACCGCCAAAAGCGGCAAGGACAAACTGCTGTTTCAGGTATGTCAGAGTCCGTTCAGAGCAAATGCCGACAATATGTACGCCTACAACCTGATGTGGATGGGCTCGCACGATTGGTATCAGTCAATCTGGACAGCGAACATTATCGAGCACAGCCATAAAGAGCATATTGCATATTTAGCGTTGGGCAACCAATTCACCTTTGGCGACTTCAGGTTGCAGCTCGACTATATGCTTCGAGCATCGAACCGAAATATGCTCTTCAAGGATTACTCAATTATGGGCGAGGCCTCATATACCATAGCCGACAAGTTGAACATCTTCGGCCGTATGACATACGATATGAACAACACCACGGGCGCAATCAACGACTTCTGCGTGATGCCCAACACCGAGCTTACTCGCCTTGGAGCAGGCGTGGAGTTCTACCCTCTGCCCAATAGTAATCGTTCAATCCGTTTGCACGCCTTCTACCACTACACATTTGGACACAATGGCAACCCCAACGGTGTTTTGATGGATGGTCAATCGGCCTTCAGCATCGGCATGAAGTGGAAAATCGATGTTTTTTCTATTGCGAAAAAGATACTTTAATCATTAACAATCTAACCTGACAAAACAAAATGAATCGCAAGAAATCGAGCATCTGGGAGGGTATCCCGTGTTTAGCAATTATCCTGTTGCTCTTCGGTGGCATCGGATATGTTATGGGAGTGTCGCAGATGTTGAACACACTGATGAATACGGCCCACGACCTGCTGCTTAATACGGTATTCTACCTTATGGGCGTCACCGTGCTGACGGGTGCCATCGGCAAGCTCTTCATTGAGTTCGGCGTTGTGAACCTTCTGGAGAAGATTCTGCGTCCCCTGATGCGCCCTCTCTTCAACCTTCCCGGTGTGGCTTCGCTGGGTGCCGTGATGACATTCCTCTCGGATAACCCTGCCATTATATCATTGGCTCAGGACAAGCGATTCAGCAGCTATTTCAAGAAATATCAGTTCATCTCGCTCACCAACTTCGGTACGGCGTTTGGTATGGGTCTGCTGGTAATAGTCTTTATGATGGGACAAGGCTTTTTTGCAGAGCCCGTATTCGGACTCTTTGGCGCGTTTGTAGGTTGTATCACATCGACACGCCTGATGCAACGAGCCGTAATCAAAGCATATCCCCACTATGCCGAGGAGTTAGCCTGCGCGGAGAGCATCGAGGAGATGGAGGAGCAGAAGGTCGAGGACAAGTCACTCTTCATACGCATCCTCAACTCGCTACTTGATGGTGGTCGCACGGGTGTGGATGTTGGCTTTGCCATTATCCCCGGAGTACTTATAATCTCCTCATTTGTAATGCTTCTCACCTTTGGCGCATCGTCCGAGGGAGTCTATACAGGCTCTGCCTACGAGGGCGTGGAGCTGTTGCCCTGGCTGGCCAGCAAGGTTAGCTTCCTGTTCGAGTGGCTGTTCGGTTTCACCGATCCCCACCTGATTGCATTCCCCATTACGGCATTGGGTGCCGTAGGTGCCGCTTTGGGTCTTGTGCCCAGCTTCCTTGAGAATGGATGGGCCGACGGCAACGCCATAGCTGTATTCACCGCAATCGGCATGTGCTGGAGTGGTTATTTGAGCACCCACACCGCAATGCTCGACTCTCTTGGTTATCGCGAACTGACATCAAAAGCAATCGTTGCACACACCATCGGAGGTTTGGTTGCTGCAATTGTGGCACATTGGCTCTATGTGTTGTACACACTTTTATAAATTTTTCGTATATTTGTGTAGATATCTAAGATGACGGCAGAGCGATGAACCCCAAACCGCCGCATCTCCGAAAGTAATAAAGTCATCGACCATAAAGCGAGAGTATGAAAAACGCACTCAAATTTTACAAGGATTTCCCCAAGGAGGGTATCGTCTTCGTGGATATTATTCCGCTGATGCAGGATAAAGCCATATTCAATCAGGTAATCGAGCGTTTGGGCGAGATGCTCACTGCTCCCAACATCGCAGCACCCGAGGCTCGCGGCTTTTTGTTCGCAGCGCCGCTGATGGTTGCAAAGCCCGAGGTGGAGTCTATTATCCCCATCCGCAAGATGGGCAAACTGCCTTTCAATGAGGGCGATTTGTGCGACGTGGAGATTGAGAAGGAGTATGGCTCAGACCACCTCTTCTATCGTCTGAGCGACATCGCTGCAGCCAAGGCCGAGGGCGACGAGATTCACATATCGATCCTGGACGACCTGCTGGCAACGGGCGGCACTGCTGAAGGTGTAGCCGAGTCGCTGATGGGGCAGAAGATTGTGAAGGATGGCAAGGAGTACAAGGTCGTTATCGACGAGTTCCTGTTCATCGTCGAGCTCGACTTCCTAAATGGCAAGGAGCGTCTAGAGAAGATTGCCCCCGTGAAGTCGTTGATTCATCTGTAAAGAGATATATTCTCATAGTGCATAAGGCGTCCCTTGGGCGCCTTTTTTGTTATATGTGCCATACACTATTTAGCCTAATTCTTAATTTCGGATTTTGCTTTTTGCATTAATATCCGTATATTTGCACGATTATACCCATATATAATAATGGGAAAGAGCATTTTCGACCTTGGCATAAGGCCGCATTCAGCAACGAAACAAGAGAAATAAAAAGATAAGACCACTATGAAGTTCAACGAGTACAAAGGTCTCGACTTGGCTAAAATAGCCGACGAGGTATTGAGTAAATGGGATGCTGACGATACTTTCCATCAGAGCATCACCACACGCGAGGGACATCCTACGTTCGTATTCTATGAGGGTCCCCCCTCGGCAAATGGCACACCCGGTATTCACCACGTTATGGCGCGTACCATCAAGGACGTTATCTGCCGTTACAAGACACAGCAGGGTTATCTGGTACACCGCAAGGCGGGTTGGGACACACACGGTCTGCCCGTAGAGTTGGGTGTTGAGAAGAAACTCGGCATCACCAAGGAGGATATCGGTAAGACTATCTCTATTGAGGAGTATAACCGCACCTGCCGTGAGGCGGTGATGGAGTTCACCGACCTGTGGGAGAACCTGACAAAAAAGATGGGTTACTGGGTGAATATGGACGATCCATACATCACCTACGACAACAAGTACATCGAGACTCTGTGGTGGCTTCTGAAGCAGCTCTACGACAAGGGCCTTCTCTACAAGGGCTACACCATTCAGCCCTATTCGCCCGCAGCAGGTACAGGTCTTTCTACTCACGAGTTGAACCAGCCTGGTTGCTACCGCGACGTGAAGGATACAACAATGGTGGCTCAGTTCCGCATCCTCGAGCCTAAGGCCGAAATGGAGGGTTGGGGTACTCCCGTATTCCTTGCGTGGACAACAACACCCTGGACATTGCCTTCGAACACTGCACTCTGCGTCGGCCCCAAGATCGACTACGTTGCAGTACGCACATACAACGGCTACACCGGCGAGAAGATCACCGTAGTGATGGCCGAGCCTCTGCTCTACTCTCACTTCAACAAGAAGGCCGAGGGCATTGCACTGGACGCTTATAAGGCTGGAGACAAGCTCATTCCCTTCGAGGTTGTTGGTCGCTGGAAGGGTACCGACTTGGTAGGCATTCACTACGAGCAGCTCATCCAGTGGGTGAAGCCCGTCGAACTCAACGAGGCTGGCGAGTGGCAGGTAGCTGCAGAGAAGGCTTTCCGCGTGATTCCCGGTGACTATGTAACCGTAGAGGATGGTACAGGTATCGTTCACATCGCACCTACATTCGGTGCCGATGACGCATTTGTAGCTCGCGCTGCAGGCATTCCCTCTCTGTTTATGATTAACAAGCGTGGCGAGACACGACCTATGGTTGACCTCACGGGTAAGTTCTACCTGATGGAGGAGCTCGACGAGAAGTTCGTTGCAGAGTGTGTCGACGCTGAGGCTTACAAGGACTACGAGGGCCGTTGGGTGAAGAATGCCTACGATCCCCAGTTTACCGTAGATGGTCGTTACGACGAGGCTGCTGCCGCAGCTGCCGAGTCACTCGACGTATATATCGCTATCAACCTCAAGGCAGTAAACAAGGCCTTCAAGATTGAGAAGCACACCCACAACTACCCCCACTGCTGGCGTACCGACAAGCCCGTGTTGTACTACCCCTTGGATTCGTGGTTTATCCGCACTACAGCTCTCAAGGAGCGTATGATGGAGCTCAACACCACCATCAAGTGGAAGCCCGAATCAACAGGTACAGGCCGCTTTGGCAAGTGGTTGGAGAATTTGAACGATTGGAACCTCTCTCGTTCACGTTTCTGGGGTACACCGCTACCCATCTGGGCTACCGAGGACCGCTCGGAACTCAAGTGCATCGGATCGGTTGAGGAGCTTATGGCCGAGATCGAGAAGTCAATCGAGGCAGGCAATATGACCGAGAATCCCTTCAAGAACTTTAAGGTTGGTGATATGTCGAAGGAGAACTACTCTGTGGAGAATATCGACCTGCACCGTCCCTATGTTGATTCTATCATCCTTACTTCAGCCGATGGTAAGCCCATGAAGCGTGAGAGCGACTTGATCGACGTATGGTTCGACTCGGGTGCTATGCCTTATGCTCAGCTCCACTACCCCTTCGAGAATGGTGGTGCCGATTTCAAGGAGGTATTCCCCGCCGACTTCATCGCCGAGGGTGTTGACCAGACTCGTGGTTGGTTCTTTACACTGCACGCAATCGCTACTATGTTGTTCGACTCGGTAGCATTCAAGAATATCATCTCTAACGGCCTTGTGCTCGACAAGAACGGCAACAAGATGTCGAAGCGTCTGGGCAACGCCGTTGATCCCTTCGAGGTGCTTTCGACCTATGGTGCCGATGCAACTCGTTGGTATATGATTTCGAACTCACAGCCTTGGGACAACCTCAAGTTCGACAAGGAGGGTGTTGACGAGGTGCGCCGTAAGTTCTTCGGCACACTCTACAACACCTACTCATTCTTCGCTCTCTACGCCAACGTAGATGGTTTCACCGGTCAGGAGCCCGAGATTCCTATGGCCGAGCGTCCCGAGATCGACCGCTGGATTATCTCAGTGTTGAACACTTTGGTTAAGGACGTTAC
Organism: Alistipes sp.; assembly: GCA_045630065.1. Taxonomy (GTDB): domain Bacteria; phylum Bacteroidota; class Bacteroidia; order Bacteroidales; family Rikenellaceae; genus Alistipes. Next base: position 11,528 of record JAZQSN010000091.1, on the reverse strand, counting down.
CAAGTACCTCAACGACTACGACCCCACACCTGCTGCACGTGCTATTCAGGACTTCGTGAACGAGAACCTCTCGAACTGGTTTGTTCGTTTGAATCGTAAGCGTTTCTGGGGTGGCGGTATGACCGACGACAAATTGGCCGCATATCAGACTCTCTACACCTGCTTGGAGACCGTAGTTAAGTTGGCAGCTCCGTTTGCTCCCTTCATCTCGGATCGAATCTTCGCCGACCTGAACGCTGTTAGCGGCCGTCACGCAGAGACATCTGTTCACTTGGCACAGTTCCCCGTAGCAGACGAGACATTGATTAACAGCGAGCTGGAGCAGATGATGGATATCGCACAGCGCGTATCGTCGATGGTTCTTGCACTGCGTCGCAAGGTGAACATCAAGGTGCGTCAGCCCTTGACAAAGATTTTGATTCCCGTCTTGGACCAGGATATGGCACGCCACATCGAGGCCGTGAAGGCTCTGATTATGGGCGAGGTCAACATCAAGTATATTGAGTTGTTGAGCGACACAACAGGTATTATTACCAAGCGCATCAAGCTCAACTTCAAGAATTTCTGCCAGCGCTACGCCAAGCTTGCAAAGCAGATGGCAGCTATGGCCGCAACATTTACTCAGGAGCAGATTGCCGCTATCGAGTCATCGGCCGAAACTACACTCGACCTGGGTGGCGAGACAGTGGTTGTAACACCTGCCGACTTTGAAATCACATCGGAGGATATGCCCGGTTGGTTGGTAGCATCGGAGGGTAAATTGACCGTTGCACTCGACATTACGCTCACCGACGAGCTTCGCCGTGAGGGTGTGGCACGCGAGTTGATTAACCGTATTCAGAACATCCGTAAGGATTCAGGTTTCGAGGTAACGGACAAGATTCGTGTCGAGATTGAGCAGTTGGAGTTGGTAGCAGGTGCTATCGAGTACTTCGCCGACTACATCGCATCGCAGACTTTGGCTGTTGAGGTGACGGCTTCGGCTACGCCCGCTGGCGACGTAGTGGTTGATTCGGATATTGACGAGCAGCCGTTAAAGATTGCCGTGACACGTCTGTAGCGCCGATGGGCTCTCTTTCGCTATAAAAGATTTGGTAATTAGTAAAAATTATCTTATCTTTACATAAAGACATTAAAAAATTTACAACTATGGCAGAGGAAAGAGTAAGATACAGCGATAATGACTTGGCCGAATTTAAACAAGTCATTTTAAAGAAACTCGAGCAGGCTAGAGCCGACTACGAGTTGTTGCGAGCAAATATCACCCACTCGAACGACAACGATACTCAGGACACCTCGCCCACCTTCAAGGTGCTGGAGGAGGGTGCTACCACTCTCTCAAAGGAGGAGACAAGTCGTTTGGCTGCTCACCAGGTGAAGTTTATCCGTAATCTCGAGATGGCGTTGGTACGTATCGAGAACAAAACTTACGGCGTTTGTAAGACTACAGGCAAACTCATACCCAAGGAGCGTCTGTTCCGTGTGCCCCACGCAACAGAGTGCATCGAGGCCAAAGAGGCTCGCAAGTAGGAGAGAAAGTGCCAATAGGTATTTTATAAAAAGAGGGTGCTCAACACGCGTTGGGCACCCTCTCTTTTTATCGGAAATTGAATCACGCAATCTCAAGCACCGCATCGCACAATTCAGCGGCTGTTGCGTGGTGAGTGACTATAATCATAGTACGGGCACGAGCATACTCGGCCAGACGGGCCAAAAGAAGCTCTTCGGTGGCACTATCCAACGCCGCCGTAGGCTCATCCATAATAATCACGCTACGGTCGCGCAACAATGCACGTGCAATGGCTATGCGTTGAGCCTGGCCCTCACTCAGACCGCCACCCGACTCTGAGCAGGGAGTGTCGAGTCCCTGCGGCAGGTCGCGGACAAAGTCGGCCACAGCAATGTGCAATGCCTGCCACATCTGCTCCTCCGAGGCTTTGGGATTACCCAGCAACAGATTGCTACGCACCGTGCCACTCATTAGTGAATTGCCCTGCGGTACATATGCCAAGTTGCATCGTGTGACAGAAGAGAGGGGCACCTCCTGCTCGGCGTTATAGATGGCGGCCTCGCCCCGCTGGGGAGCAATCAGGCCAAGGATTATTCTCAGCAATGTGCTCTTGCCCGCACCTGTATAACCAAGTATGGCGGTCATACGTCCGGCAGCGAAGTCGTAGGTCAACTCGTCGAGTACCTGCTCACCATCGCGATAGGAAAAACTAATCCCTCGCATACGAATACCAACCCCACCATCAAGCCTTACCGCTCCGCGCTCCACAATGGGCAGGTCGGCCAATTCGGCCAGACGATCAACCGAAGTGGTGACGTGAATAAACGAGGGGAGCTGGCGGCTCAACTCCATAATGGGGCGTTGCACCTGACCGGCAAGCTGCATAAAGGCGGTCATAAGACCATAGCCGGCTCCCGCCTGCAAACGGAACGCACCCCACACGAAAGCCGACAGGTAACCGGCCGAGAAGCCCATCTGCATCATCTTACGCGAGAAGAGTGTAAAGTCGGTGCTACGCATAACCTTTTCGCGCAGGTCTGACTGCATAGTCTGCAAATCCTCCACCACGCAGGGAGTGTACTCCATCGAATAGAGGAGCGTGCGGTGGTGCATACTCTCCTGAATATGCGCCTGTACGCGCGAATCGATGTCGCGAATCTGCTTGTTATAGTTGCGTATGCGACGTGCATACACACGGCTTAGAAGCATAAACGAAGGAAGGATAAAGACCACGGCAATGGCCAATCGGTAGTCAAGCAGAGCAAGAAACGTAACGGCTGCCACAAACTGAATACAGGTGACAATACTCTGTGGTACCACTACGCAGATGGTGTTGGCTATGGTGTCGACATCCTCCCAGATGCGGTTCATCACATCGCCCGTGTGCATACGACCACCCTCGGCCCAGCGGCTATCCATAATGTGCGAGAAGAGGCGATGACGCAGATGGTTTTTCATATCGAGTTCCGACTCTATCTCCTTACGCGAAACGAAGGTCGAGAGCAATATCTGCACGATGATGCAGCCCACCATAGCTGCCACGAAGAGGTAGATGTTTCCATCGATGCGCGAAGTGGCAATGTCGATGAGTTGCTTGCTGGTCCATACATACATCAGCGAGAAGACAACGTGCACAATGCCTACAGCAGCCTGCAGGAATATACGTCCCCGTACACCTTCGGCTGCACGCCACAACCATAGTATGTATCCCTTAATGCTCATACTCTACACCTCCACCAATCCGTTGCGGATGGCATATACGACCAGACTTGCCGTGTTCTTGCAACCGCTCTTCTCCAAGATGTTGGCACGATGTTTATCGACCGTGCGCTTTGATATGAAGAGGTGGTCAGCAATCTCCTGATTTGAAAGGCCACGGCATATATCGACCAGAATCTCAATCTCACGATCCGACAAACGATCCTCCTCAGCGATAGACTCCACATTGACATTTCCTGTCGAGTGAATCGACTGCGACAACGACTCCATAAGTGACGAGCTGAAGTAAGAGCCTCCGCTACACACTATCTCGACAGCCTCGACCACCACGTCGAAATCCGAATCCTTGAGCAGAAAACCCTTGGCTCCCGAGGCCACCATCTGCGAGTAGTAGGCATTATCGGCAAACATCGTTAGCGAGATAACCCTCATCGTGGGGCACAAAGCCAGCGCCCGCTCGGTGGTCTGGGCACCATTGATGCCCGCCATTGCGTAATCCATAAAGGTGACATCGGGACGCACACTCTCCACCACGGCGAGGAACTCCTCACCGCTCGAAGACTCGGCCACAACCTCGAAGTTGGGGTGTGTCGAGAGCAACATCTTCAGGCCGTGCCTAAAGAGCGAGTGGTCATCGACCAATGCTATGCGAATCATCGTCTGCGCTCCTTTCTGCGTGGGCGTGCCTGCTCGATAGCCGATGGCGAAGTCTCAAGACGTGCCGCGCCACGCACGTTTACCTTCACCGTGGCAGTCATACCACGGCCTCGTGACGAACGTATGTCGAACTCACCATTGAGCGAGTTGATACGCGAATTGATATTCGACAGACCCATACCGCAATCCATCATCGCCTGTGGGTTAAATCCGCGGCCATTGTCGCTATACTGCAACTCCAGCACATCGCCCGCAATCGAGAGCGTGAGGCGAATCTCGCTACACCCCGAGTGCTTGAGCGAGTTGGTGACAAGTTCGCACGCTACACGGTACATAATTACCTCGATGTCGGAATTATATCGTTCACCACGCAGGTTGGTTGCGAACGAGAGCTTTACATTGTGCAGAGCCTGCGAACGTTCGATAAAGTTGCGTATGCCACGAGCAAGGCCGAAGTCGGTAAGTACGTGGGGCGAGAGGTTATTCGATATCTCACGCAATGAACGCAGAGCCTCCTCTACGACATAGAGCGTATTATCGAAAATCTCCTTACGCTCCTTATCCATCTCGGTACGCGAGAGCGCCGTGAGCGAAATCTTTGCAGACGAGAGCAGCGGGCCCAGACCGTCGTGCAACTCCTTGGAAAAGGTGGCACGGCTACGCTCCTCGGCACGAAGCACGGCCGTGAGGATACGTTTGTCGAGCAACTGGCGATGGCGGTTAAGGCGCTCGATATAGACAAAAAGGCGGTCGAGCATTACCATACCCACCGATATGCAGACCGAAACGATGATGTCGAACCACACCGACGAGGCCATAGGCATAGGGGAGCCATAGCATATACCCAACTGCAGCACACGCTCCACGGCCAGCACAACAAAGCCGATGATGAACAAAATCCAAATCGAATTGTATTTGGTTGCACGCACCAGGCGCACCGCATAATACATTGCGATAAACTGGATGATGATGGCTCCGTAGAGCAGGATTTTGATTGTCATAATTCTACCTCCTTTCTGCGAGCGGAGTCGCTACTTCAAAGTTTTATTCAAATAGGCCATATCGTTGTAGGCCGTAAGATCGATCTGGATGGGCACAACCGACACGTAGCCGTGTGAGAGAGCCCACTCGTCGGTATCCTCGGCCTGGGGCTCGTAGTTGGTGTAGCTACCCGTAAGCCAGAAATAGTTGCGACCATTGGGGTCGGTATGCGGAAAGAAATCCTCACGCCAGATACCTCGGCACTGACGACTCACACGCACGCCCTTGATGTCGGGCTGCGCCGGCACATTTACATTCAGGCACAACGGCAGAGGGCAATCGTCGCTCTCGAGAATCGAGGCTATAATCTGGCGACCATACTGCTTTGCATTGGTAAAGTCGGCATCGCGCGAGTGGTCGAGAAGTGATAGTCCCACCGACGGACAGCCATAAAAGCTACCCTCGATGGCTGCACCCATAGTGCCCGAGTAGAGCACGTTGATGGCCGAGTTGGAGCCGTGGTTGATACCCGAGATTACCAAGTCGACACGCTCATCGGCTATGAGGTGGTCGAAGGCAAACTTCACGCAGTCGACAGGCGTACCCGAGAGGGAGTATATGTCGAGATCCTGATCGTGGTGACGATGCTTGAGGAACAGCGGGTCGTAGATGGTTATGGCCTGCGAACGGCCACTCTGTGGCGTATCGGGGGCTACGGCTACCACACGACCAAAGGTGCGTGCAACCTCGATGGCGGCGGCAAAGCCTGGGGCATCGTAGCCGTCGTCGTTGGTAACGAATATCAATCTATCGCTCTTTTTCATCATAATCGGTTTTGGGCGGCACACGTTCACGCGAAAAAAATATGTCGCATCACAAAGATAAAAAATAATTTGTTTCCACATTCTGACGACCATTATTTTTTAGCCCCGCAAGGAGTATTTACCTCACACACGGTTGCAGAAATGGAAAATTAACACTAATTTTGAGATAGCTAAAACTGAAACATTATGGCACAAAAACCCTACACCAAAAAGTACACCAACGCCGACTATTACACCGACGGCAAGTTCAACGAGGATGTGGCCAAAAAGGCCTTCTTGGATATGTTCGAGTACTACGGCATACCCTTCACTCCGTTCCTTGAGGAGAATTTCTGGGTTAACGACTTCGGCTTGGGCGATTTCGAGCACGTGGGAATGGGCGGTGTGTTCTGGATCAATAACCCCGACTACCGCTACTTCGGTCACGAGATATATCTGTTGCCCAACCAGATGATTGTCGAGCACTATCACGTTGCGTCGGACTACGCCGCCAAGCACGAGAGCTGGCAGGTGCGTAACGGCTGGGTATATAACTTCGGCATTGGCGAGCCTACACCCAATCCCCCTGCATTACCCGAGAGCCAGAAGGATAAGTTTATCACCGTGAGCAACTTCCACATTATGCAGGTGGGCGATATCAGCGCCTTGCAGCAGCTCGAGACCCGCCACTTCCTGATGGCAGGCGATGAGGGCGCTGTAGTTACCGAGTACGGTACATTCCACGATAACGCCGGTCTGCGCTTCACCAATCCCGATGCAAGCCTGTAGAGGTTTAGCCACGCAACTTTGTACAATCTAAACTAAAACTGAAACGATATGAGAACATTCAACCACGTAGGTATGGTGCTGAGCGAGAAGATGGAGGGTATGATGTATGTCGAGCCTCTGAAAGTTCACATCACCGACTGCACACAGAGTCCCAACAAAATCGAGTTCCTCTACTTCGAACCCGACACTCCCCTGCCCGCACTGATGCAGCAGCAGGCACACATTGCCTATGCCGTGCCCAACATCGAGGAGGCTATCAAGGATGCCAAACTACTGTTCGGTCCCTACGATATGGGGCATATGCTCTTGGCCTTTGTCGAGGAAGAGGGCGTTGCAATCGAGTTCAACGAGTTCAAATAACCAACCATACACAAAACGAAAGAGGCTGTCTCACGACAGCCTCTTTTTGTGAACTTGAGAGTAGTAACAAAATACTACTTCGAAATGCGACGCTCCTTGATACGAGCCTTCTTACCTGTAAGGTTACGCAAGTAGTAGATACGTGCACGACGTACAACACCATACTTGTTTACCTCGATGTGGTCGATGTGAGGAGAGTAGAGGGGGAAGATACGCTCAACGCCTACACCGTTAGAGATCTTACGGATTGTAAACATCTTAGTCTTGCCTGTACCCTTGATCTGGATAACTACACCACGGAAGCTCTGCAAGCGCTCCTTGTTACCCTCGACAATACGGTAAGTTACGGTGATTGTATCACCAGCACCAAACTGAGGCACATCAGCGTCAGTCTTGGGCCACATCTGCTCGTTCACGAGCTTAATGATTGCATCTTTGTTCATTGTTGCAACAAATTATTAAAATTAAGTCGTTCAACATTATCGCTGTCGCAGCTCTACCATACAGTCCATTGACTTATAATCCCGACACGCCGTAGCGCATCTACCGAGCTACCACCCTATATAAGAGGTTGATACGGGTTGCAAAGGTACGCAATGAAATTCAAAAAACAAAATATCGGAATTCAAAATTGTGCAAATTATTGATATTTACCTTATCACCACCGTCCATTAGACACTAAATAGGTGCAAAAATTTGCCGTCGGAAGGTTTGAGATTTAATTTATGACTCGTTTACACAGACAACTTATTTTCCTTTAGTACCCAGCTCAATACCCATCTACTACCAGCACATTGTAATGAGATTAGCAACAGCAGCGATAAGCATCAAGCGATAGAGCATCTCGGTGAAACCCACGCCCATACGCACAAAAATCAGGGGCAGGAGCAACGATGCAGGCACCGCCACCAGCGCAAAGAGCGATGCCGAGGCGCTAGGCAAAAAGAACATCGAGATGGTTGCAACGAGCAGTAGGGCGTTATATCGCATCAGCGAGCGTGACTTTACACGTAGCGAGTATTTGTCCGACACGATGAGTAGAATAGCACAGAAGAACATCACAATCAACACTCCGATGACCAGCATACTCGCAATGTTGAGCGTTGAGAAGAAGCTGAATTCGCTGGGCGTGAATGTCGAGGCATAGAGCTGCTCGCCTACCGAGAGAAATCCCTCGCCGGCACACCAACTCCAATAACTAACCGAGAGCAACGGGAAGAGAAGGCTGGTAATGGCCACCACCCAGTCGCGCCACGAACTACGCACCACAAAGAGCAATAGTGGCAATACCACATAAAGCAGAGCCGAGGGCGCCAGCACAAGCGGCAACAGACCATAGCAAAGCATCGAGAGCGAGAGGTCGTTAAAGCTGTCAGTGTGTTGCACACAACGAATCATATACTTGGTAGCCAGCAACATAGTAAACATTGCAACGGTAGTAAGCAGATAGTCACCACTCACCATCACGCCACCAGCCAACACACCGAAAATGGGTATAGCCATCAACGTATAGGCTGGATATAGCGCATACTTTGGGCCATAGCGACCAGCGTCGAGTGCTGCTATGAAGAGCATAAATCCCCACAGTACTACCGACAACACGGGGAACGAGGCCTGCACACCCTGCAACAAATCGCCTATGGGCGTAGGGGTGTTGGATACCGACTCGTCGCCAAAGGGGAAGAGAGCCGAGCGCACGGTAGTGAGGATGGCGATAAGAATCATCGTTGTCGCCAAATCCCAAATGCGGTGTCGTACTACTCGTTTTGCTGCCATACTCTCAACTCTTTTTATACATTATCAGTGTAGTACAAAAGTACGAAAAAAGCACACAACACGAGAAAATATTTGTAACTTTGTTGCTATATGTTAGAAAATAGCTATCAAAAAGAACTTATCGAGGCTGGATGCGACGAGGCCGGACGCGGATGTCTGGCCGGAAGTGTCTTTGCCGCAGCAGTTATTCTGCCTCCAGACTTCCACCATCCGCTGCTCAACGACTCAAAGCAGATGACCGAGCGCCAACGAAACATCCTGCGCGAGGTTATCGAGCGTGAGGCCGTAGCGTGGTCGGTGGCCGAGGTTACGGCAGCACGTATCGACGAGATAAACATCCTTAAGGCTTCAATCGAGGGAATGAACATCGCTGCCACCGAGCTCAAGATCGCACCAGCGTTCCTTGCCATCGACGGCAACCGCTTCATCTCGCACTGCGGCCTACCCTTCCAGTGCATTGTCAAGGGCGATGGCAAGTATGCCAACATAGCTGCCGCATCGGTGCTAGCCAAAACCCACCGAGACGAGTATATGATGCGCTTGCACGAGGAGTTTCCGCAATATGGCTGGGACAGCAACAAGGGCTACCCCACTAAGGCTCACCGCCTTGCCATTCGCGAATACGGCCTCACGCCCTACCACCGCCTGTCGTTCAACCACACCGAAGGCCAGCTGGAGTTATTCTAAAATATATTAAATTAGGCACACTATGACCTACATCGAGATTGACACGCCCGACCGCCTGACGGTATTGCTGCAACGAACTTTGCACATAAATCAGCACGTATTTCTCAATCTGGACTTCACGGCCCTGGCAAGGCTGGCGGCAAAAAACACCTTTTCGGATTGTATCTTTCTGGGCTGCACGCTCCCTCAAGAGCTGAGCGAACGGTTGGACGATAGCTGTCTGATACTTCCCAACATCAGTGTACCCTACAACATCTACCGCTCGGCACTCTACTCGCCTATGGAGTTATATGCGGGTTACGATCCCGCCATTGCTGAGTCGTTCGATGAGTGTTTCGACTCACGCGTCTACCGCCACTATCTGCAGCAGGGCAAGACCACACGCAACATACGCATCACGTTGGCCCGCTCGCTGCACGACCACTCGATAAGCGATGCGATGCACGATTTTCTCTCTTCATACGACGAGCGCCAAATCGTTGGCATAATGGGTGGTCACGGACTGTTGCGCACCGACAAGATGTACCGCAAAATAGCACGTATTAGCAAGCGACTCACCGAATTAGGCTATCTGATGATTAGCGGTGGCGGCCCGGGAGCGATGGAGGCCACCCACCTCGGAGCGTGGTTTGCAGGACGTAGCGAGGAGGAACTTGCAGAGGCATTTCTGATACTCGACATAGCCCCCACCTTCCGCGACGAGGGTTGGCTACCTACGGCTTTCGACGTTATGAGCCGTTGGCCACAACAAAAATTCTATAGCTTGGGAGTGCCTACGTGGCTATATGGTCACGAACCTGCCACTCCATTCGCTACGCACATAGCAAAATACTTCGAGAACAGTATACGCGAGGATGGAATCCTGACCATAGCCAAGGGAGGAATCATCTTCTCGCCCGGTAGTGCCGGCACATTGCAGGAGATATTCCAGGATGCTGTGCAGAATCACTATTTGAGTTTCGGTTACGCCAGCCCGATGGTATTCCTCGGCAACGACTACTGGACCAACGAAATGCCTATCTACCCGCTACTCAACGATTTATCCCAGAAAGGAGGCTATCGCAATCTGATACTCTCGATGGCCGACAGCGAAAGCGAGATCGTAGCACACATAAGATCCTTTAGCAGGGAGTAGCCACAAGTGTGGCCGTGATATTTCGCGATAATAAAGTATATTTCTAGAAATCAAACTATTCTACGATGAAGGAACCCGGATATGTATATATTCTAACCAATCCAAGCTTTAAGGAGGATTGGGTAAAGATTGGCAAGAGTTCACGCCCCATTGATATCCGCTCAAAAGAGTTGGACAACACAGCCGTGCCCCTACCATTTGAGATATATGCGACACTAAAGACCATTAAGTATGAGCAAGTTGAAAAGCTCATACACAAAACCATTGATAGACTTACAGATCTACGCATCAGACAAAATCGTGAGTTTTTCAATGTATCTCCAGCAAAGGCACTAGATATTCTAAAAGACATATCAACGACCTTAGATGATGCAGAAATTGATGAGGTATATCTTGGAGAAAATAGAAAACCTGCCAATCAACATGCAGATGCTGAAAATTGTCATAAAAGACAACAAAGACCGCGCTTCAAGTTTAGTATGATTAATATTCCTATTGGAGCAACAATAGTCTTTACTCCAACAGGAATTGAGGTAAAAGTTGCAGATGATGATAAAGTGGAGTACGAAGGTAGATTGTATAAACTATCGCCATTCGTCGGCATATTTATGCCTAAAGAAAAACAAAATACCTCTGGAGCATACCAAGGTCCTAAATATTTTAGTTATAACGGAGAGATACTTGATGACCTCCGAACTAAAATAGAAAATAACAAATAAATCGTATTAACCGCAATCCTTCGGGGTTGCGGTTTTTCTATACCTATATATAATATATAACACCCATCCTCTTCAAAAGGAGAATGACTCGTTCTCTTACTCTTTCTTAATTTATATGAGAATTTTGGTGCGATGTAACGAAATGTGGCACTTGGGATAGTACAGCGCGTACAGCCCAAGTGCCACAAAAGTAAAGCGTGCTAGAAACTCATATAAAAAAGAAAGAGGAGAACGATTTTCATCATTCTCCTCTTGAAGAGGCGGCTACCTACTCTCCCACCTAAATAGGCAGTACCATCGGCGTTAGTGAGCTTAACTTCTCTGTTCGGAATGGGAAGAGGTGGAACCTCACTGCTATAACCACCTAAAAGAACTTATTGCTTCATTGTATC
>JAZQSN010000090.1:0-61481 GCA_045630065.1 Alistipes sp. | reverse complement strand
CATAGTTGTCCAATATACGTCCATCTGGAAGAATACTGACTCGGGATCGGTGTTCTCGATCATATACTCCCACTTAACCTGGCCGTCAACAACCTCATACTCGAAAGAGTGGTTGTGGGAACCGAGCTTCAAGCCGTACTCCTTAGCCAAAGCACCAACCTTGTTGAAGTAGTCACAAACAGCCTTCAAATCCTCGATAGTCTCGCCGAGCTTGAAGCTGGGGATAACGCAATACTTTGCACCCATAACGTTCAAACCCTCGAATACTGCACGCCACTGGTTCATAATCTCAGCCTCGTTCTCAGGATTCATAGCGATTGAGTGGTGTGTAGAAACGATCTTCAAACCGTGCTTGTCGCAAAGAGCCTTGAACTCAGCTGCGGGCAAACCGAAACACTCAGGGCTACGCAAGGTCTCAACAACGTTGTAACCAGCAGCAGCAACCTTTGCGAGCGATGCATCAACATCCTTCATATCTCGGTTTACAGAATAGAGCTGCAAGCCAATCTGCTTGGGAGCAGGTGTACAACCAGTCACCATTGAAAGCGCTGCCAAAGCGATGACAGCAAAAGAGAATAATTTCTTCATAGACATTTAGTTTAATGATTATTAAGTGTATTGTATGTTTTTATTTTGCAAGTTTCTGTTCCACAACAAAATCGTAGCACTCCTGCAGTCCAGCCCACAATTCCCTGAGGTTGCGCTCATTCTCTGCCTCGTCGTCGCCTATACGGAACGGAAGCTCATACTCGATGTAAAACTCGTCATAGCCGTTGGCATAGTACTGCTTCATAATCTTCTCGAAGTCAATCTTACCACTACTGCCTAACTCACGATCATCCTTCAGGTGCAGCAACTTCACGCGGTCGGGATATTGAGTAAGGTAGTGCATAGGATCGTGACCGCCCATATTATGCACGTCAAGCTGTAGGAACATCTTGTCTTCATCGGTGTGTGCCAACACATAGTCGAGTAGCAACTCACCCTCCACCTCTACGAAGTCGCCTGCGTGGTTGTGGTAGCCAAGCATAAGTCCATACTCCTTAGCCAAAGCACCCACCTTGTTGCAGTAGTCACAACTTGCCTTCACCTCCTCGAGCGTCTGTCCGAACGAATAACCCGGCATAACGCAATACTTGGCACCCATCTCTCGAAGCGACTCAAATAAAGCACGCCACTTATCCATCGTTGCTGCCTCGGCTGTGGCATCGTTTTGAATTGCAGCGTGAGTCGAGGTAATCGTGAGCGATACGTTGTCGCACAGATTCTTAAACTCCTGGGCAGTGAGATCAAAGCACTTGGGGTTACCGCCATTATTGAGTGTCTCGACAGTTGTATATCCAATCTCAGAAAGACGTTGCAGTGTTGTAGCAATATCCTTTGAATCCTGATGTACCGAGTAGAGCTGAATACCCACCTGTGGCTTTGACTCACAAGCCACACACATCAGCAGTACACAAGCGAAGACAAACAAGAGGTTTTTTCTCATATTTTTCGTCTACGAGCACCTTTTTGCGCCATAGATAGAACAAAAGTACGAAAAAAAGATAGATAAAGATACATTTTGACGCTTATTTTTATTATTTTTGTGCAAGTTTTTAGAAACATTAATTTATTAAATAGAATATCACACTATGAAAGAGGCTATTGCTATTCTCACAGGTGGCGGTCCCGCACCTGGTATGAACACCGTTGTAGGTAGCGTTGCAAAGACGTTCCTCGCTAAGGGTTATCGTGTAATCGGTTTGCACTACGGTTATTCTGGTCTTTTCAATTCAAATCCCCGTTTCGAGGATATGGATTTCGTAAAGGCTGACTTCATCTTCAATCAGGGTGGTTCTTACCTCACTATGAGCCGTTTCAAGCCCACCGATAAGGATTTCGAGGAGAACTTCAACCTTTCATTCTTCCAGGACAACAACATCAAGTTGCTCGTAACTGTTGGTGGTGACGACACAGCTTCAACAGCTAACCGCATTGCTAAGTTCCTCGAGGCTAAGCAGTACCCCATCGCTAACATCCACGTTCCCAAGACTATCGACAACGACCTCCCCTTGCCCGCAGGTTCGCCCACATTCGGCTACCAGTCAGCTAAGGAGGGTGGTACCGTTATCGGTCGTGCCGTTTACAACGACGCTCGCACATCGGCTAACTGGTTTGTTGTAGCAGCTATGGGTCGTTCAGCTGGTCACCTCGCATTCGGTATCGGTTCTGCTTGCCACTATCCTATGATCGTTATCCCCGAGATGTTCAACAAGGCTGAGATCACTATCGAGAAGATCGTTAACCTGGTTATCTCTTCAATTATCAAGCGTAAGATTATGGGCTTGGACTACGGTGTTGCAATGATTTCTGAGGGTGTATTCCACGCACTTTCTGACGAGGAGATTCGCAACTCTGGTATCAACTTCACTTATGACGACCACGGTCACCCCGAGCTCGGCAAGGTATCTAAGGCTAACATCTTCAACGAGTTGTTGGAGAACAAGCTCAAGGAGTTGGGTATTAAGGTTAAGTCTCGTCCCGTTGAGATTGGTTACGAGGTACGATGCCAGACTCCTATCGCTTACGACTTGGTATACTGCTCAGAGTTGGGTATGGGTGTTTACAAGCTCTTCTCTGAGGGCAAGACCGGCTGTATGGTTTACATCTCACAGGACGGTTTCGTATCACCTCTCTACTTGAAGGATTTGCAGGATCCCACAACTGGCAAGATTCCTCCCCGTCTCGTAAACGTAGAGTCAGACAAGATTCAGCAGGTTATCAACAACCTCTTGCACTATGTAACTCCCGAGGATTACGAGGCTGCAAAGGCTTACGTTGCCAACCCCGAGGCTTACGACTTCAAGAAGATCTTGAACTGGTAATCCAAAAACAAAATTATAGCAAAAGAGGTTGTCTCAACGGCAACCTCTTTTTTATATTCATAAATATCTAACGTACTACTTTCTCGTAGATTATTCCCTTTTGGGCCTTCGTATCCTTTATCGCAAACAACTCACTCACCGACACAAGCCCATACCCTTGCTTCTGCAGTGCCGGTATAACCACCTCCAACGCCTCGACCGTAGCGTCATTACCCTTAAAGTCGTGCAGGATATAAATCAAACCATCCTCTACATTCTCCAGCATACGCTTGATTCGCTCATCCTTTCCAACATTTGCATCCCAATCCGAGGGAGAGTATCCACCGATGAAAATCTGCGGCACAACGCTATGCGTCACCTCATCAGCATCGATATATGGCGGACGGAAGAATCGTGGTGTCGGTGCATATTGTTCAATGGCTGCTATGGCCTGCTCCGACTGCTCGAGTTGCTCCTGCCTTGAGAGTTTCGACATATGTGGGTGCGAAAAGGTGTGGCTACCTATCTCACAACCCTGCTCCACGGCACGACGAATGGTTGGCGCTGTGGACGCATCAACATTTTTGCCAATAACAAAGAATGTAGCAGTTGCGTCGTACTTCTCAAGGATATCCAGAACGCGTGGCGTCAAAGTACTTGGTCCATCATCAAACGTGAGAGCAACATATTTGTCGTACTTATCACACAACTCCTCAATACGCGAATTATTCGTCTTCTTGTCACAACCGCCCAATGCAATGGAGCAAATCGCCAAAATGTAAAACAATCTTTTCATAACCATATATTAAAACTTTAATTCCAACTGTGGCTGGGGATATAGATTCACCACCTCTACCCTCTGCTTGCTGGCTTTACGTATGGTGTAGGCCGTACCGCCACGTTGCTTGCCCTCCCACCACGCAATAACCACAGAGGCGTTATTAACCAGATAGTCATTGCGACGCATATAGGCCGCCTTGTCATCCGCTCCTACCACTACCCTCTCATCGGCCGCTTCAAGCACATGATCGTAGAGCATAGCCGACTCGTCTGAAAACAGAGTTCGAAAAGCGGCAAAGGGCTCAACGGCCACCAACTCGATGGATGGGTAGCTCTTACGACACTCCATCACCGCTCGTGCAGCTGCCAAATCGAAACCCCACGACATACCACAAAGAAAACGGGTAAATCCACGTTCACACAAATCGCACACCGCAAGACGCAACTCCTCATCAACCTCACCGCCATAGGTGCGACGCCCCGTGAAGGCTACGGTGCGAAGCTTAAGTGGCAGAAGCTGTGAGTGAATGTGATTCATAAACAGAAAAAGATGTTATATCGTATAACAAATATAAGTATTATGGCGCGTATTTTGCAACTTTCGAAGATGAATTCTAAAAAATAAAACGCTTTATGAAACACTCAGTTTGTACTCTCGTATCATTTTTGGGCGGTATGCTCGTAGGCTCGGTAGTAACTATGTTGGTAACACCCCAGTCGGGTCCCGAGCTGCGTAACAAGATTCGCGAATATGTCGATCAGGAGGCCGACAAGATTCGTTGTCACTGCAATGAAGAGAAGTAAATAACGAACACCTCGCAATGGAAGAGAATAGACCCCAACCCCACGCAGTGCTTGCCCCTCTGCTATATTTCGCACTAACAGCCATTATGGCTATCATTTTGTTGGTTGCGGCACTCATTATGTGGCTCTATGAGCTTCTTGGATCAGCCAAGTGGGCGACACTCATCGTCGGCGGCGGGTTTCTGTTTGTAGCGTGGCTCATATATGTTCTGGCGGTCAAACGATGTCTAGACTACATTCGCGACCGACTCGACACTGTGTATGATGTAGCGTACTCTATCCGCAACGGTTACAAGGTTGCATTGAGGTTTTTCAGTTCGTTTCTGGATGAAGTTCTGCGTAAGTAGACTCGCCAAGGGGTCGGCCATAGGTCGGCCCTGTTTTGTGAGAAGATAAAAAAAGGGTGCCTGAGCGGCACCCCCACTTATTCTAAACATAGCATCTTAGAACTGATTCTCAACCTCAGCGATAAGCGATACATCCTCAGCTTTTGAGTTCATCACATAGGTTTCGGCACTTGCGATGTAAGCCTCTGCCAACTTGGCAAATACCTTAACATCTGATGCATACTCCTCCACCTCGGTTGCCTGCTGTGCAAGCAGGTAAGTGATGATAAGATAGCCTGAGCACTCCACCAAACGACGTGCGTGGAAATCCTTGAACTGCGGAGTTGTGGCGTTCACCTCCTCGACATACTTCACCATAGCCTCTACACGTGCACGCAAAGCCTTCATCTTCTCGACGATGGGCTGCATAGCCTCCGAGTAAGTCAACTCGTCGTAGCGAGAAATCTGCTCCATAAAGATACCCTTCGTTACGGCATTGATAGCTGCCACAACCTGCATCTGCGATGTACCCTCATAGATATTCAAGATACGTGCATCACGATACAGACGCTCACAAGCGTAATCCTTCATATAACCCGAGCCACCGTGAACCTGAATTGCATCGTAAGCCAACGTATTGGCAAACTCCGATGCAAAAAGCTTAATTAGCGGTGTGTAGCCATCAGCCAAGCGGTTGTAATATTTCATCTGCTGACGCTCATCACCCTCCAACGAACGCTCGTGTGAGATATGAGCATACTGTTTGTAGATATCAACAAAGCGGCTTGTCTCATAGAGCAAAGCACGCGCACCACGCAAGCGAGCACGCATATTTGTAAGCATCTCCGAAACTGCGGGGAATTTGATAATATCCTTACCGAACTGCTGACGCTCGTGGGCATACTTCAACGCTTCACGGTATGCTGCCTCACATACACCTACCGACTGCGCACCGATACCCAAACGTGCAGCGTTCATCAACGACATAACATACTTGATAAGACCCATCTTGCGGTCGCCAACCAACTCGGCAGGAGCGTCGGTAAATACCAACTCACAGGTGGGTGAGCCCTTAATACCGAGTTTATTCTCGATACGGCGAACCTTCATACCACCATTGCGACGGTCGTGAACGAGCATCGACAGACCACGTGCATCCTTTGTGCCCTCCTCGGTACGAGCCAACACCAACGAGATATCGCCATCACCATTGGTAATGAATCGCTTAACACCATTCAGAAGCCAAGTCTGGCGCTCCTCCGACCACGTAGCTTTCAACATCACAGCACCAAGGTCAGAACCGGCATCAGGCTCGGTGAGGTCCATAGCGCAAGTTGCACCATCGCTCACCCAAGTCAGATACTTCATCTTCTGCTCCTCCGATGCAAACTCGTTCAAGGTCTCAGCACAATCCTGCAAGCCCCAGATATTCTCGAAGCTGGCATCGGCACGGGCCACCATCTCGTTTGCCATAACGAAGCATGTTAAGGGGAAGTTCAAACCCTTAATACGACGAGGCAGAGTAAGACCACTCAAACCAGCCTCGTGTACAACCTTCATATTCTCGACAGTACCCGAAGCATACTCTACACGGTCGTTAATTACGTGCGGACCCTCGTGATCAACACCCTCGGCATTGGGAGCGATAACATCGGCACAAACACCACCGATAATCTCCATCACACGCTCATACGAATCCATAGCATCCTCAAAATTCTGAGGTGCATAGTCGTAGAGTTCCTTCTCTGCATAATTACGCTCCTTCAGCTCCACAATCTTACGCATCAACGGATGCGAAAGGTGGTACTTCAAATCTTTATTATCTAAAAAGAAATTAGCCATCTTCTACTTTGAGTTTTGCTTGTAATACTTAATCATCTTGGGGATAACCTCCTCCACCTTGCCGGTAATGGCATAGTCAGCAATCTTGTTGATAGGAGCCTCGGGGTCGCGATTGATTGAGATAATCATCGACGACTGGTCCATACCCGCTGTGTGCTGAATCTGACCAGAGATACCGCAAGCGATATAGAGCTTGGGGCGAACAGTAACACCTGTCTGGCCAACCTGACGTTCGTGCTCGCAAAAACCCGCATCCACAGCGGCACGTGAAGCACCTATCTCACCACCGAGCACCTCTGCCAAGTCGAAACACAACTTAAAGTTCTCCTTCGAGCCCATACCATAGCCACCAGCCACGATAACACCTGCGCCCTTGATATTAATTTTGCGCTCCTCCATCTGACGGTCAATGATGGTCACAGCCAAATCGGCATCCGAGATATACTCCTTCCACTCGATAGCCTTCACCTCACCGGCTGCGGGCGTAGCCATCTCCTGCTTACGCATTACACCCTCGCGAACGGTAGCCATCTGGGGACGGCAATCGGGGTTTACGATAGTTGCGATGATGTTACCACCAAAGGCGGGACGAATCTGGTACAACAGATTCTCATACTCCTTGCCTGTCTTTGCATCCTTGTGGGGGCCAATCTCCAACTGAGTACAGTCGGCGGTAAGACCGCTATGCAGAGCCGATGATACACGGGGTGCGAAGTCTCGACCCACGGGTGTAGCACCAAACAATACAATCTGTGGCTGCTCCTTGCCAATCAAACCACACATAACCGATGTGTGGGGCAAAGTGCGGAAAGGTGCGAAAATCTCATCGTCGGCAACCCATACTGTGTCGGCACCATACTTTGCAAGTGTCTGCTCCAAGCCAGCAACATTGTGACCCATCACAACAGCCTCAAGCTTTACGCCCAATGTGGAAGCCAACTCACGACCCTTGGTCAGGAGCTCCAAACTAACGTCGGCAATGATGCCGTCCTCTAATTCGATATATACAAATACGTTATTCATATTCTACTCCTTGCTTAACCGAGCGTATGGCTCGCAATAAGTTCAACCATCAGTGAATTGATATCCTCATCCGAGGAAGTGAGGCACTTAGCCTCCTTTGCCTGAAAGACTACATTCTCGATCTTCTTAACCTTGGTGGGTGAGCCCGAAAGACCCAACTGCTGCTCATCACATACGATGTCAGCAGCAGTAAGCTCTACGATCTTCAAGTAGTCGCGCTCGGCAACAAGCTGTGCAGCCACAGAATCGGGATTAACAGCCACCTCCGAAGGGATCATTGCATACTTATACTTCATCACAAGGCGTGCATTCTGCGGACGCACCTCGGGAGCAGAAGAGTTTACTGTAATAACCGCAGGGATGGGGCACTCAACACTCTCCACACCTCGCTCCAAACGACGACGCACCACCAGCGATGACTCCTTAACCTGGAGAATCTCCTCGGCATAAGTAACCTGAGGCAGGCCCAACTTCTCAGCCACCTGAGGACCTACCTGAGCGGTATCGCCATCGATAGCCTGACGACCTGCAATAATCAAGTCGGCACCAATCTGCTTCAGCGCACAAGAGAGCGCATAGGAAGTAGCCAGCGTATCAGAGCCGGCGAACTTACGATCCGACAAGAGGTAGCCACCATCGGCACCACGGAACATAGCGTCGCGGATAATGTCAGCCGCACGCTGGGGACCCATTGTAAGGATATACACAGTAGAACCGACACACTCCTCCTTGAGGCGCAATGCCAACTCCAAGGCATTCAAATCTTCAGGATTGAAAATAGCAGGCAGCGCAGCACGGTTCACCGTACCCTCTGCTGTCATAGCGTCCTTACCCACGTTGCGAGTATCGGGCACTTGCTTGGCCAATACAACAATTTTTAATGCTTTGTTCATTAGTCTAAAATTGGTTTAACAGTAGGTGGTCTGCGCGACACAGCCCACTTTTATACGAAAAAAATGCGCGAAAAAGTATAATCGACCGTCATACACACCCTCCACTCACACTTACGCGACTAAGTGTTCATAAAGGGTATGTATACAATCGAAAATGCTATTCGAGCATTCAGTTCTTTTATAATTACGTCTATCGTACAATAGTCTCGTCACGGTCGGGACCAACCGAGATAATCTTCACAGGCACGCCGGTCTCACGCTCGATGAACTCGACATACTGCTTGAACTCTACGGGGAAGTCCTCATAACGACGAACCTTGCAGATATCACACTTCCAACCCTTAAACTCGGTGTAAACGGGCTCAATAGCATCATTCACCTCATAGGGGAAGTGCTCAACAGTCTCACCATTGACGCGGTAAGCGGTAGCAACCTTGATGGTGTCGAAATCGTTCATCACGTCCGACTTCATCATAATAAGCTGCGTAACGCCATCCACCATAACGGCATACTTAAGTGCTACCAGGTCGAGCCAACCGCAACGACGCGGACGACCTGTAACGGCGCCAAATTCGTGGCCAATGCGGCGCAACTCCTCACCTACCTCATCGAAGAGCTCAGTAGGGAACGGACCGCTACCCACACGGGTACAATAGGCCTTGAAAATACCATATACATCACCGATCTTTGTGGGCGCGACACCCAAACCGGTACAAACTCCTGCACAAACTGTGTTCGACGAAGTCACGAAGGGATATGTACCAAAATCCACATCGAGCAACGAACCCTGCGCACCCTCAGCCAAGATGGGCACATCCTCGTCGATATATTTGTTTACAACGTGCTCGCTATTGATAAACTCAAAGCCACGCAAATACTCAACACCCTCCATCCAGGTCTTCTCGTACTCGGTAACATCGTACTCGAAGCCCTCGTACTGTGAGAGCATATCAACGTGCTTTGCCTTGAGGCGGTTGTAGCGGTCGATGAAATCCTCGGCCAACACATCACCGAAACGCAAACCGTTACGGCCGGTCTTGTCCATATAAGTAGGGCCAATACCCTTCAGGGTTGAGCCGATCTTCGACTTACCCTTAGCGGCCTCGCTGGCAGCATCCAACATACGGTGTGTAGGCAAAATGATGTGAGCCTTCTTCGAGATGAGCAACTTCTCCTTCACGGGAATACCCTGCTCCGAGATATTCTTCAACTCCTCGCTAAGGCTGACGGGATCGACCACCACGCCATTACCGATTATATTAATAGAACCGTCGCGGAAGATACCCGAAGGCACTGTACGCAACACAAAACTCTTATCGCCGAAGTGCAATGAGTGGCCAGCATTGGGGCCTCCCTGAAAACGAGCGACAACGGTATAATTGGGGGTCAATACATCCACCACCTTACCTTTACCTTCATCGCCCCACTGCAATCCGAGAACTACATCTACTTTTTTCATTTATCAGTTTAGCTTTAACCGCAAAAAACATTTTTTGCATCCAAAGATACGCATTTTTTTCTATCTGTCAATCTTTTCGGCGGCGGAAGTTATCAACAGGTTGTTAAAATACCTCATTTGTGGCGAACTACGCTCTTCCGATGGCCAATATTCGCAAAAAAAACTCCCGCCCAAAGTGGCGAGAGTTATATAATGTTTTGAAAAATCTTTTGCGAGCAAAGGACTACATATCGTCATCCTCATCCTCCATCGAAGAGTCTTGAATCTCGTCAGCACCCTTAAGCTCGTCGTCGCCGTAGAAATCGTCGTCAACGTCGTCAGTCGAGTCGTCAATCTTCACATCAATCTTCACTAGATACGACACCTCGTCAGTCTCGTAGGGTACGACATAAAAGAAGTCGCCATTGGGTTTATCAATACGGGTCATTACCTCCGCGAATCCGCGCGGATAAAGGGTCTTCACAGCCTCCTGCTGCTCTGTGGTGAGGTTGTTGTAGCTGGTTACAAGTCGTTTTTTCGTGTTATTTTGTGCCATATGTATCGAAATTTTCTGCAAGTATAATCAAAATTATTATATCGCAACGAATCTTGATATTTTTTTTGCATTTTTTTTGATTTTTGCTGTTGTTACAAACAAAATATGTACCTTTACAACTAAATTTTACCCTAACTATGAGTGCAGAGCGCAGAATCAACGAGTTACGCGAAAAATTAACCCACCTCAACTATCTCTATTATGTTGAGGCCAAGCCCGCCGTATCGGACTATGAATTCGATATGATGCTGCGCGAACTGCAAGATTTAGAGGCACTTCACCCCGAATTTGCCGACCCAAATTCTCCCACGATGCGTGTAGGTAGCGACCTTACCAACAAATTTCAGAGCGTCGCCCACACCTATCCGATGCTCTCGCTCTCGAACACCTACTCCATAGATGAGCTCCGCGACTGGATCGACAAGCTCCGCCGCGAGGTAGATGAAGAGGTAGCCTTCTCGTGCGAACTCAAGTACGACGGCACAGCCATATCACTCACTTACGAAAACGACCGCCTTGTGCGAGCCGTAACACGAGGTGATGGCACCCGTGGCGACGATGTTACCGAGAATGTACGCACCATTGGCTCCGTGCCGTTGGTATTACGCGAAAAGAGTGGTAGCCCCTCGTTCGAGGTGCGTGGCGAGATATTTATGACCTACCCCACCTTCGACCGTCTCAACGCCGAGCGTGAGGCCGCAGGCGAGCAGCTATTGGCCAACCCTCGCAATGCGGCAGCAGGAACACTCAAGTTGCAGCAGTCGCGCATCGTTGCCGAGCGTAACTTGCAATTTATGGCCTACCAGGTGGAGGGACGCGATTTGCCCTTTGCCTCTCACTCGCAGAGCCTGACAACGCTCAGCCGATGCGGATTCCCTGTATCGTCTGCCGCGCAGTTGTGCCACACCGTGGAGGAGATTGAGGCCTATATAAATCATTGGGACAAGAGCCGAGCCGATATAGCAGAGCCTATAGATGGTGTGGTTATCAAGGTAGATTCCTACGCAGCGCGCCGTGCTCTGGGTCGCACATCGAAAGCACCGAAGTGGGCCGTAGCATATAAGTTCAAGGCCGAGCAGGCTCTCACACGCCTTTGCGAGGTTACCTATCAGGTGGGCCGCACGGGAGCCATCACACCCGTAGCGAACCTCAACCCCGTGCATTTGGCTGGCACAACGGTTAAGCGTGCCACGCTACACAACGCCGACCAGATTGCGGCTTTGGATCTTCGCATTGGCGATATGGTATATGTAGAGAAGGGTGGCGAGATTATCCCTAAGGTAACAGGCGTGGAGCTCAGCGAGCGCCCCGAGTGTAGCGAGCCCCTGCAATATATCACACACTGCCCCGAGTGCGATACCGAGCTTGTACGCTACGAGGGCGAGGCAAAGCACTACTGCCCCAACCAGAGCCACTGCCGTCCGCAGATTTTAGGCCGCATCGAGCACTTCATCCGTCGCAAGGCAATGAACATCGAGACGCTGGGTGGCGAGACCGTAGAGCTATTGTTCGACAATGGACTTATAAATAATATTGCCAATCTGTACGACCTGCGAGCCGAGCAGTTAGCCGTATTGCCCCGCTTGGGTGAGAAGTCGGCCGCTAACATTATACAAAGCATACGCCTTTCGACCGAAGTACCATTCCATAGGGTGCTGTTTGCGCTTGGCATACGCTTCGTGGGCGAGACTACGGCAAAATATCTTGCCGAGCATTTCCGTTCTATGGATGCCGTTATGCAAGCCTCACGCGACGAACTTATCGAGGCCGAGGAGGTGGGCGGAAAGATTGCCGATGCCATCGTGGAGTATTTTTCCGACGAGGAGAATATACAAATAATTGAGCGCCTACGCAAGGCGGGTCTAAGATTCGAGGCCGAACAAAAACAAAGTCTCTCGGAGTCGCTCGCAGGCAAGACCTTTGTAATTTCGGGTACCTTTGCCGACCATTCACGCGATGAACTGAAGGCCCTTATCGAGGCTCACGGAGGCAAAAACCTTGCAGCCGTATCGGCCAACACAACATATCTGCTGGCAGGTGATAAGATTGGCCCTGCAAAATTGCAGAAGGCCACAAAGCTGGGAGTAAAGATTATCTCGGAGCAGGAGTTTATGGCACTCATCGGTGGCAACGAGGCACTACCCATAGTGGAGGATGAAGCCCCCAAGCTGAGCCTACCTATTCAGGGATCGCTATTCTAAGGCATAATAGACAAAATTAGGTTAATGAAAAAATAAAACATCATAAATACAATGAAGAAACACAGACTCGGCGGCGTAGGTGCCGCAATGATTACCCCGTTCAAGAGCGATTTCTCGTGCGACTACGACACTTTGGGTCGTATGATCGACTATGTGATTGACGGCGGAACCGACTTTATAGTAGCTCTCGGCTCAACAGCCGAGACCCCCACCCTCTCGCACGAGGAGCGCAACGAGGTGTTCCGTTACATCCGTGAGCGTGTGGCTGGCCGTACACCCATTGTACTGGGCGCAGGAGGTAACGACACCGTGCGTTTGATTGAGCAGATCGAAAAGATGGATTTGGAGGGAGTGGATGCTCTGCTCAGCGTTACTCCATATTATAACAAGCCCTCACAGGAGGGACTCTACCGCCACTTCAAGGCCGTAGCCGAGGCTTCACCTCGCCCCATCATTCTCTACAATGTACCAGGTCGTACGGGCGTAAATATGACGGCCGAGACAACTTGCCGTCTGGCTACTGATGTCGATAACATCATCGGCATCAAGGAGGCATCGGGTAAGATTGACCAGATTACGCAGATTATAAAGAACCGCCCCAAGGATTTCTTAGTATTGTCGGGTGACGACGGTATGACCGTAGATGTTATGCGCAAGGGTGGTGACGGCGTTATCTCGGTTGCAGTGAATGCCTTCCCCAAACGTTTTTCGCACGTTGTATATCTTGCAAGCCAGGGTCTGTTCGACCGTGCGGCCGAGGCCTACGAGCCTCTGCACGAGGCGGTGTGTGCACTCTTCGAGCAGGGTAACCCCACAGGCGTAAAGGGCGCCCTTGCAATTATGGGTCTTATCGAGAACAACCTTCGTCTGCCGTTGGTACCTGCTACCGATCTTCTGATGAAGAAGTTGGAAAAGTTGATTCACGAATACGAATTGTGCTAATTCATCGTTTTACAAATAAAAAAAACGCTGATGAAACGATTTATTCTCACGCTTCTGTTGTTGGTTCCCGTATTGAGTTGGGCTAAAGTACCCGACGAGGATGATATCGTCCGTAAGATTATGGACGGCACATCACCCTATTACTACACCAACCTATTGATGCGTTACAACAATCTCGAGCAACTCACCGAGGAGGATTACCACTACCTCTACTATGGTTTTGTCTACCACGAGAACTACAAGCCAATGGCTACCAACAACGCCATTACCGACCTTTACGCATCGATGATGTCTCTCGACACGGAGAATCCCGACCGAGAGCAGATGCAATATATAATTTCGGTATGTACCGAGGCTATGTTCAACGATCCGTTCAGTCCCACCGTCCTCAATATGATGGTCTTTGCTTACGGCGCACTTGGCGACACGGTCAAGGAGGAAGCATACTACCGCCACCTGCAGGGTGTACTAGAGACAATCAAGTCATCGGGCGATGGTCGCTCGGACAAATACCCTATGCACATTATTATGTTCTCGCACGCTACCGATGTGATGGCTTCGATGGGTGTGGAGACTCGCCGCGCTGAGATCATAAGTCGCAATGTAGAGTACATACCGCTGGTGGAGCCACGCAAGGTGCCCGATGGAAGAATCAAGGGCTTCTACTTCGACTACAGCCGTGTATATCGCAACAAGCCCGACGATGTGACCTTCAAGAAGGAGCGTACTTGGCAGTTTAATAACCTGGGAGTAAGAGAGTATAAATAGTTATGACACGACTCTTTCGCAACATATTCACATACCTGATGGTGGGCGTTCTGCTGCTCGCTACATCGTGCAACAAGAGTGGCGACGGCGATGACCCTATTACCACCCCGCAAACTCTGATTGTCTACCTTGCCGGCACATCGCTCGGAAGCTTCTTCAATACAAACGTGTATGACATTGAGCAGGCACTGCAGGCAGACATACAAGGTAATAGCCGAGTAGTTGTGGTATGGCAGAACAGCCAATTAACAAAGAGCGAAGCTATGGAGCTGAGCTATAACAAGTCGAGTAAATCTGTCGAGCGCAAGACTATAGCCACTTACGACCTACCGCAAGCTATGGATTCCGAGACACTGGGTGGCATATTCAGAGATGTTATGCAGAAGGCTCCTGCCGAATCGTACGGACTGATTGTAGGCGCACACGGCTGGGGATGGATTCCCTATGCTGACTACCCTGAGGTAAGGAAAAACAAACTATCGCCGACCGACGCCCGTTTGCAAGTAAAAAAGGAGCTACCACGCCATATGCTCACACGTTTTCTTGGCGACCCTTCAAATAGCATCAACAGCTTCAACATTGAGACTCTCTCTGAGGCTCTCTCTTCGACAGGCAAGACATTAGAGTATATCCTCTTTGACGCTTGTTTTATGGCAAATGTGGAGGCGGTGTATGAACTGCGCCACAACACGAAGTATATCATCGGCTCGGTGTGCGAAATTATGGGCAATGGATTTCCCTATGCCGACACTGTGCCCTACCTGTTGCAGAATGGTGGCAGATCATACGACCTGCAGAAGGCTGCTGAAAGCTTCCACAATCACTATAAGAATACATTGAGATACTCGGGCTCTATTTCGCTTATCAAGTGCTCACAACTCGATGCTTTGGCCTCGGCTATGAAAGAGGTTAACCAGCACCTGAAAGATGAGTATTCACTATCGAAAATTCAGTCTTACGAGGGTGGTGTAAACCACATCTTCTTTGACTTGGGCGACTATGTCGATAAGGCGTGCGATGACAAGAGTGCTAACCACCGTCTGCATAATCTACTGGAGGCAACCGTCGAAACCAAATACACACTCGATACGTTCTGGTCAACGTATATCGATGCCGACTACTACCCCATCACCTCGTATAGCGGACTCAGCACCTCGGCACCTTCACTTCTATGTCGAGATTCATACTATCAGACCGCGTGGTACAAGGCAACACATTAAGACAAAAAAAGAGGCAAATAACTGCCTCTTTTTTTTTATTCATATCTACCGCTCTTCAATCGGTCAACCTCCTCGCGAGTGAGGAAACGCCACTGACCACGCTTGAGGTTCTTCTTTGTAATACCTGCGTAGTATACGCGGTCGAGTTTCTGCACTGAGTAACCGAGGTGCTCGAAAATACGACGCACAATACGGTTGCGACCCGAGTGAATCTCGATGCCTACCTCTTTCTTGCTCTCGCCTACATATGCCACCTCGTCAGCGTAAATCTCGCCATCCTCGAGTGTGATACCCTCGGTCATCTGCTCCATATCGGCACGTGTGAGGGGCTTATCGAGTGTTACCTGATATATCTTCTTCTTCTCGAGTGAGGGGTGAGTGAGCTGGCGTGTTACATCACCATCGTTGGTGAAGAGCAACAAACCGAGTGAGTTCTTGTCAAGACGACCTACAGGATAGATACGCTCCGAGCAAGCACCCTTCACAAGTTCCATAACAGTCTTGTCAGCGTGGGGATCCTCGAGTGATGTCACATAACCCTTGGGCTTATTGAGCACCAAATATACCTTCTTCTCGCCCTGTACCTTTGAGTCATTGAACTTTACCTCGTCGGTAGAACGCACCTTGGTACCGAGCTCAGTTACTACCTGACCATTTACGGTTACAAGACCTGCCGTAATAAAGTCATCGGCCTCACGACGTGAGCAAAGACCAGACTGAGCCAGGAAGCGGTTCAAACGCACCTCGCCCATCTGCTTTGATGCATACTTGGGGTATGAACGCTCGCCATCACGGAAAGGCTTGCGGCCACCCTTGAAGCCACCACGGCCCTGCTCTGAACGGGGCTTAAAGTCGCGGCCCGATGAGTTACGCTCGCCACGTGAGCCGAAGTCACGCTCCTCTGAACGCTCAAAACGATTGTCACGGCGCTCAAAGCGACCCTCATTCTTCTCAAAACGATTCTCGCTGCGCTCGAAACGTGAGCCAGCACGATTGCCATAGCCCTCAGAACGAGTGCCCTTATCGAAGCGAGATGAACCACCAAAGCGGGGTTTCTCACCACGAGGTTGGCGATCCTCTCTCAGGCGATTGTCGGCCGAGAAATTGGGGTTAAACGATGCACGACGGCCACCCTCCGAACGGGTGTTACGGAAAGTCTGTCCCTCGTTATCGGCCTCACGGCGAGGACGGGGACTGCGCTCGACGCTCTCTGCTGAACGATTACGCTTGTCGCGACCAAAGCGTGAGAGAGCCTGATTCGAGTCTTGTTTCATATTCTTCATAGTCTTAAAAAATTTACAGCCGCAAAGGTAATCTAATTTTTCTAATCGTGAGCAAGTTACACACCTTTTCCTCACAAAAAACATTATTGCACACTCTTCCGACCGAAGAAAACAACTTTTTCAGTATATTTGTCCTTAGAAATAGCCAGACTTTGACACTAAATCCACAAAAAGATGAAGATGAATCGAGAAATACTCCGCATAGCCCTACCCAATATTATTTCCAACATCACGGTCCCCATTATGGGTATCGTGGGTACGATGATAGCGGGCCACTTGGGCGACTCGGTTTCTACAATCGGAGCACTGGCTATCGGTGTTTCCATATTCAACTTCCTCTACTGGAACTGCTCTTTCATCCGTATGGGCACAAGTGGCATCACTGCCCAGGCCTTCGGTGCGGGCGATAGGCACACTACTACGCTAATGCTGGCACGTGCTACGGCCGTGTCATTCATCGTAGGCACAGCAATAGTCGTCCTGCAAAAACCCTTGGGCGAGGCGGCACTACATCTGATGAATGGCAACGAGATGGTTGCGGACTACTTCTACGCCCGCATATGGGCTGTACCAGCGGGAGTGTTGCTCTTTGGATTGAACGGCTGGCTCACGGGTATGCAGAATGCTGTTATTCCGATGGTTGTGGCTATTATCGTAAACATTATTCACATAGGTTGC
The DNA here is from genome assembly GCA_045630065.1 of Alistipes sp. Classification (GTDB taxonomy): domain Bacteria; phylum Bacteroidota; class Bacteroidia; order Bacteroidales; family Rikenellaceae; genus Alistipes. The sequence continues at coordinate 43,881 of JAZQSN010000090.1, read as the reverse complement.
AGTCTGTGGTTTGCCTTTCCGCTGGGGATGGGTATCGTGGGCATAGCCTACGCCTCGGTTGTAGCACAGTGGATGGGTGTAGTGATTACGGCCTTCATAACGTGGTATCACTATGGCAAGAGCTTTGTTGCCATCTCGTGGCGCGAGGTGTGGGATGCAAGCGCTATGCGCGAATTCTTCCGTATCAATAGCGATATTATAGTCCGCACGCTCTGCGTATGTGGTGCATACACCTTCTTTACGGCCGCATCGGCCCGTATGGACGACAAGACAATCCTTGCTGTGAATACCATTCTCTTGGAGCTCTTTACCCTCTTCTCATATATGAACGATGGCTTTGCCTACGCTGCCGAGGCCTTGACGGGTCGTTTTATCGGTGCGAGGGATGGTCGTGCGCTGCGTCTGTGCGTGAAGCGTTGTATGATGTGGTGTGTGGTAATTTGCGCCATATATGTTAGTTTGTATGTGGGCTGGTGGCGCGAGTTGCTTGGCCTGTTCGTAGAGGATGGTGCCGATGCCGAGCAGATTATAGAGTATGCGGGGCGTTATATCGGCTGGATAATCATCATCCCGCTGGCGGCGTCGTGGCCCTTTATGATGGATGGTATTATGGTAGGTGCTACGCAGTCGCGCATTATGCGTAACTCGATGCTGTGGGCTACGGCCATATATTTTACCCTCTTCTACTCGTTGGAGCCACTGATTGGCAACAACGCTCTGTGGCTGGCCTTCACATCGTATATGTTCCTACGCGGCGTATTCCAATACTTTATGTCCTCACGGCTACAGGTTGTCTATCGTCAGGCGGAGGAGGATAAATAAAGATTTCAAAATGCAAAATTGCAATTAGGCTATGGGCGAGCAAGTTCACCCACTCTACCGAGTATGAGTAATTACAAGTCTACTCTTAAGAAAGCACACTCCTTCATTGCGCACAAAAAAAAGACGCATCCCATGGGGATACGTCTTTTCTCTTTTGGAATTCTCTTGTGCTTACTCAGCGGGAGTCTCAGCAGGAACCTCAGCCTGGGGCATAGCGTTCTGAGTAGAAGTAGCATTTACGTGCTCCATCAAAGCCTCAGCATCCTTCTGCATTGAGCTGCTTGCTGTAGATACATTACCCTCCATTGAGATTGTAGCTACAAGGCTCAAAGCTACGATCAAGGCAGCCAAAGTCCAAGTGGTCTTCTCAAGGATATTGGCTGACTCACGTACACCCATAACCTGATTTGCAGCACCGAAGTTGGCAGCCATACCGCTCTTGGGGTTCTGTACCAACACGGCCAAAATAAGGATGATGCTCGCAACGAGAATCAATACGATGCAAATTGAATACAACATAATTCTATACTGTTTTTTAATTGTTACTATCTATCTTTGAGATAATCTCTGCAAAGTAAATACTTTTTTCGGGATTTAGCAAACTTAATTTACGATAAGTTTCCTTTGCCATATCTTTCAGACCCTGTGCCAAGTAGACTTCAGCGAGCTCTTCGCTCACCATCTCCTCCTCATCGTCGAACTCAGCCTCGGTCACAATATCCTCACAAACCTCACCCTCCTCGGCAACTATACGGCGTGGCTCGGAGCGTAGGAAACGATCTATAATATCGTCTGAGGTAACCAAAGTAAGACGCTCAACATCAATCGCTTGCAACTCCAATTCAGGACGCTCCAAAAGACTCTCCAAAGCCTCATTCGCAGCACTCTCGACGGCTGCTTTTGCCTGCTTGCAAGAGCCCCAACGACAGCTTCCTAATAGGCTCACGACATGCTCTTCGTCGATGAGCAAAGTATCAGATTGAGCGTTATAATTTTTTTCTAAATTTTTTCCCATTTTTCTACCAATTAGCCGCTGCGGCCATAAAAATATCGGTTACAATCTGGTCGACAATCTGCTGGTCGAGTTCCGACTGGATATCAGTGAGCAGCTGCTGCGAGTCGTAATCGGCAAACTGCGAGAATGTCTGCACAAACGAATTGTTGGGCTCAACGAGGTTTGTGAACTCTACCCTGACGGTGATGGTCAGACGGTTTAGCTGTGCATAGTTGTCGCTCGACACCGAAGCCGTAGTGGAGCTATAGCCCGTAATCTCACCCTCGAAAGCAAAGTCGCCATTCTCCTCAACAAGTTGCAACTTTGTCTGGCGCGAGAACTTATCCTTCAAAGCCTCGGTGAGCATTGTGCTAAGCGTAGGCGACACCATAGGTGCATTGTTCGGGAAATATGCCACGCTGAACGTTTTGGCAGCATCGGGAATACTTGCACCCGAGAACGAGTAGCCTCCTCGCATAAAGATGCAACCGGTAAAGAGCATCGTCGAGAGTAACAGCGCTAACGATATTAATCTATAAACTATACTTTTCACTACTATTCTTTATTTTCTAAATTTCCACATCGGTAATACCCAACTCCTTGATACGACGATACAACGTACGCTCCGACATAAAGAGTTCGCGTGCAGCGTCACGACGGCGACCATTATGATTCTTCAGAGCACGCACAATCTGCTCACGTTGCAGATCTGCCTTCGTGAGCTCGCGGTGAGGCACATCCTCCACCACTTCAGTAACGGCATAGTCGGCCTCGTTATCGACTATTGACGAGGGCAACAAACCACGCACCTCGTGTGATGACTGTGGCGTAGAATGATGGGAAGCGTTGTGCATCAAATCGCTGAGCATACGTTTCACATCGTTTATATCGCTACGCATATCAAAGAGTATCTTGTACAACAACTCTCGCTCCGACGAGAACTCCTCGCCACCCATCTGATTCATCATCGTGGGTGCTGACGAGGCCACAGGCGAGAGATATGTAGCCAACACATCGGCCGTAATGGTGCGACTCTGTTCGAGAGCTGATATCTGCTCAGCCACGTTCTTTAACTGGCGCACATTGCCACGCCAATAATAGTTCTGCAACATTGCACGAGCCGTCTCGTCGAGTTGCACAGGGGGCATCTTATACTGAACGGCCACATCGGCTGCAAACTTACGGAACAACAGAGGAATATCCTCCTTGCGCTCACGCAGAGCCGGCACGATGATAGGCACGGTATTTAGGCGATAGTAAAGGTCCTCGCGGAAACGGCCATTCTCGATGGCACGCAGCAGATCGTTGTTGGTAGCAGCCACAACTCTTACGTTGGTCTTCTGCACACGAGCTGAGCCTACACGGATAAACTCACCCGACTGCAAAACTCTGAGCAGACGCACCTGTGTAGAGAGGGGCAACTCGCCAACCTCATCAAGGAATATGGTACCGCCATCGGCCTCCTCGAAGTATCCCTTACGTGCCTCTGTAGCACCCGTAAAAGAGCCCTTCTCGTGACCAAAGAGTTCCGAGTCAATAGTACCCTCGGGTATAGCGCCACAGTTCACTGCGATATATTTCGAATGCTTGCGAGCCGAGTAAGCGTGAATAATCTGCGGGAAAAACTCCTTACCCACACCGCTCTCGCCCGTAACCAGCACCGACAAATCGGTGGCAGCTACACGCAAAGCCACAGCCAAGGCACGATCCATCGCATCAGACTTACCGATGATGCCAAAGCGTTGTTTAACAGACAATATATCTACCTCTGCCATTATTCTAATTCTGATTGGGGGTTATATAGTCCAAATCGGGGTTGCGAACAGCCTGCCCGGCCGATGAGGTATCATCATATACACTCGGCTCATCGTATAGTCCCTCGTACATATACTGATGATTACGCCAATCATTATATAAACCATACGCTATTGCGAAAATAGCAAGTGTCGCTGCAACAAGCGCAAAGATTATAATAAACTTACTAACGTTGCTTACACGCGAAGTAACACCCTCACGACCTGTAACCACCTTGTGGCCCTTGCCATAACGCAATCCCTTAACATAGTCACTATCGTTGCGACGACGCTCTGTTCGACGCCCAGCAGTCTTAGGTTCAATTATTTTAGACTCGGTAACCTTAGGCTCCACAGTAGCGGTCGGCTCAACAACAATAGTCGGCTCAGCAACACGACGGGGAGCAATATCAATCACAACATCACCCTCGTCATCATCCTCGATCTGAGGTTCTTCCTCAGTAACTGTAGTAGCACGTTGTGCTTCAATTTCTGCCAAACGCTCGCTGGCACCGCCATCGAGTACCTCGCCCTTGGCCGTAGGATTGTAAGTGAACGAAATTGTGCCATTGGCACCCGTACGCAATACGCCAAAGCCATCCAAAGCACACACCTGACTATTGTCGAGGCGGAAATTAACTTCAAAAACAAACTTATCGATAAGCGCTGCGGCGTCCAACTCCGAGATACCGCTTTGGTGAAGCAACGAACGCAAAACGCCATCGTCGTTCTTTATAAGGTTGGAGAAGAGAATTGTCTGCGCAGGCACCTTAACGATGAATGTACCCAGGTTGGGCACAACCAAGCGCTTGTTCGACTCCAAGTATTTTGCTATAATCTCTATTACCATTTCAGTGTATCAATATTTTGTGCAGTAAAGATACTGCTTTTTTTTCTAATAGAAAAATATAGATTGAAGCCAACAAAAAAAAGGACCGTAAAGTCCTTTTTATGCTAAAAAAAAGAGGCTCGAACCGATGGTTCAAACCTCCTTTGCTTGTATTACTCCTCCTGACGGTAAGTGTGCTCAACGTAGATAGCGCGCTGCATCTGCTCACGCTTTGCGATTGAGGGCTTTGTGAAGTACTGACGACGACGCAACTCCTTCAAAACACCAGTACGCTCATACTTACGCTTAAACTTCTTGAGGGCCTTCTCAATGTTCTCTCCCTCCTTAACAGGCATAATAATCATAATTCTATTCTTTTTTTATTTGTTTTTTAATCAATTCTTTTTCCTGTGTGGGGTTTTCTCTCTTCCGTCCTACCCCGTCGGTCGGTGACTTGTACAACGCCGTTGCACTCATCAGCTTATCGAACACTCTTACTCGGTGGCTGTAAGCCTAAATCGAAGATACGGAGCCAATCGCTTGGCCTCCTCCTCGGATAATATGTCATCGTCGATCATCTCTTCGATTTTACTCCAACCTCCTTTCAATTGTCGCTGTTTAACAATACGTCTTAAAGCCTGCGCCGACACATAGGGATGACGCTCTAACTCTAAAGAACGCGCAAAGTTAATATCAATTTTTGAAATAACGAAACTATCGCACCAAATTTTCGGCAAAATTTTCTCAAAATTGCTCTCTGTAATGCATTTTAGCTCGGCTAATTGCTCCACCGAATAGTATCCACCCAACAATTTGCGATATTTTATAATCTCCGACGCACTCTTCGCTCCTATGCCATCGATAGCTACAAGCGTAGCCGAGTCGGCACTATTTATCTCTACAGGCTCCTGGTTTGGCTCTGTTGCAGGATTGGAAGTCGCTTGTTCGGGCGAGGTTTTTTCAGAGAAAATCACATATGGAAGTAGGCGTTCGGCCATCACATCGTCGATTACATAACAACGTCGCAAATGCTCCTCATCGAAAATGCCTCCGCTTGCATCACGATAACGCACCACCACCTCAGCCTGACGCTGAGAGAATCCCCATCGGGTGAGGTACTCGGCCGTGACGGTGTCGATTGCAAAGCGGTCGGTGGGATACTCCACTCTATCGTGCGGAGTTTTATTATGATTATTGGCAGCGACTCTTTCTGCCGTGAATGAAGGACGTGCAGCTACACTATCGGCAATAACGATATAGGGTGCAAGCAGCGAGTAGAGCGAATCTGTCATCCCCGCGACCATTGCCAAATCCTCACGCACACGATATACCTTACCATAACTGCGCCAGCGCACAACACCAACTGCCACCTCAACAGGTACACCCTTCTCGCGCATCGCTTCGTAGCTATCCACATTAGGGTCGAACGGCTGCAGAGCTACTGCCGATGGCTGTGACTCATCGGACATAATGGTCGGTTGCATACTATCGGCCAACAGATATATAAGCAGCAGAATAACTAACAACAACGCCATCACCACAAGACCACGACGTTGCGATTCGGAGAAAAATCCCATCTATTGAGTCTTTATTGGTTCTACGCCCTACCACTCGGCCTTTGCCGAGAGCCACAACTTACGGTACCGGCGCGAGGGCGACTCTATCTTCTCGCCCAAGCCATACTCCGCCCAGCGTTCATCTACGAGGCGTATGGTATCGGTTGACGACATAACCACATTGGGGAAACGTGCAGGATTTTCACCCACACCAGGATGCTTGCTTCGTGCATCGAGTAGTAGCTCACCACCTGTAAGCAGGCGCACATCACGACGCGGGTCGCTATTGGCCATCGCAAGCCAAAGCAAATCGTTAGGGGTCATCACACCAGCAGTCTGATAATCAAACAGAGCCACATACTTCAAGCCCTTGATGCCGTTATGCTCAAGATATGCCTCGACATCCACCTCAACAGGACGGTTCTCCTGGGCATAGAGGACAATGAGGCCATACTCCTCAACAAAACGCGTATCGAACAACTCCACTCCACACATAGGTCGAGCCATACGGGGTTTTGTAATTGGTTCAACTTCGGAATTGGGGTCAATAGCCGTTAGGTCGAATGCCAACTTACCACCAAATCCGCAAGTAGCCGTAGCGTGGTCTAGCACATCCAAAATACCCTCCGAGCGGATGATATCACGTTTAACATCAGCACGACGTAGCAGACGACCAAGCATCGAGAACGAACGTATATCGTATTGCGACGAGGCCACTACCATATATTTATTAAACATCATCTGTCCTGCGCCCCACATCGACTGTGCCACCTTATGGGCCTGGCCCTTGTAGCGCTTGTCGATAGAGATGATAGCCAGATTATGAGCGGTACCCTCGATGGGCATCCACAAATCCTTCACCTCGGGTTGCACGGCAAGACGTATGGGTGCAAGGAATATCTTCTCAGTCGCCTCGGCTATGTATGCATCCTCCTGCGGAGGTACACCCACAACAGTAGCGGGATAGATAGCTCCGCGACGATGCGTAATGCAAGTAACGTGAAAACGGGGATATAAATCTTTAAGTGAATAGAATCCTGTATGGTCGCCAAAATCGCCCTCCACGGCCTTCGCCTCCTGCGGATCGACATAGCCCTCGATTACAAAGTCGCAATCCTCGGGAATGCGAATATCACACGTTAGTGCCTTGACTAATCGCACGGGCTTCTGACGCAGAAAACCTGCCAACAGATACTCGTCCATATTGTCGGGCATAGGTGCCGTAGCTGCATAAGTATAGGCTGGATCACCGCCCAGAGCCACCACAACAGGCATACGTTGTCCGAGGCGTTTGTATGCATCGTAGTGGCGTGCGCCAGTCTTATGAACGTGCCAATGCATACCCGTAGTCTGTTTGTCGAAACGTTGCATACGATACATACCCACGTTTCTTACGCCCGTCTCGGGGTCAATGGTATTTACCATCGGAAGCGTAACAAACGCACCACCATCCGACTCCCACGAGTGCAACATAGGCAGACGCTCCAAGTCGACCTCATCACCTTGCCACACCACCTCCTGACACGATCCGCGACCTGCAACACTCTGCGGAAACCACTTCGACATATCGGCCAGCAGGGGCAGCATACGCATCTTCTCCCACAGCGAGCCCTTTGGTGAGAGAGCATCCTTCAAAAGAGAATCGATACGCTGTGCAATATCCTCCAATCGCTCGACACCCAGGGCCATAGCCATACGGCGCGACGAGCCCATCATATTGGTAAGGACAGGAAAATCCGAATCGGTATTTTCAAACAAGAGTGCCTTGCCTCCGCCCTTGCTCTTGGCCACACGGTCGGTCAGTTCGGCTATCTCGAAGCGTGACGATACGGGCGCCGATACTCTTATTAGCTCACCCTCACGCTCCAGTTGCTCAACAAACTCCTGCAGGTTACGATACATAATTTATCTCATTTTCAGAGGTTGGTAGGGAACTTTATACTTGTCATCAAGACGCATAATCTTATTCTCGTGCATAGCCATATCCGCCAGCAGGGCAAACTGCGTAGCATAGTACGACTCCTCAAGCACCTTCTCTGGCTGCTTGCCGGTGATTACAGCATGGATGAATGCCTCAAGCAACTCCTTCGAACCATCGGCCTCAGCACCCACAGAGCTCTCGCCCGACACAACCTTAACATTAGGCATAATGGGGACACCCGGCGCAAGTGTAGCCGTCTCGGCAGCCCACGAAGTACCGGCAAAGACCGAATTGCTCATAATACCGCTCTCGATCTGCGCTATGAGCTGATCCATACCACTACCCTTTGGCGCAGGCTCATCGGTGTAGTGCATAGCTGTAACGAGATCGATAGTACCTTTTGTGCCGAGAATCTGCTCTCCCATGCCGAAATGCTTATTTGAGATAATAGACTCGAATGTCATATTCACGCCGTTGGGATAGGTGAAGATAGCGCTAACGGTATCATACACGTCGCGCTCATCCTCGTTGGTCCAGTGCACCAGATGTCCCGAACCCATAACCTGCTCAGGCAACATACCCATAGCCCACGAGCCGTTCTGCAACTGGTGGCAAGCAAGCTCTGTCATCAGGCCTCGCGAATACTCGCTATAGAGTCGCCAGTTGATGTGACGCTCGAGCTCGGGCGAGGGCACCTCACGACGCCAGTTATTGTTTCTGTACCAATAGTTTCTTACACCCACAACATCGCCAATCACACCTTGATGAATCATCTGCATAGCCTTGATGTACTTGGGGTCGAACAGACGCTGCTGACCGATGAGAAGCACACCACCCAACTCCTTGCGGCAGTTATACACCTCGAGAGCCTCATCCAAAGTGAAAGCCATCGACTTCTCGCAGAATACACGCTTGCCTGCCGACAGGGCATCGAGTGTCATACGGGCGTGCAGATATAGCGGCGTGGTGATAATAACACCCTCAACGTTCTTATCATCGAGCAGGCGACGGTAGTCATCGTAAAGCTTGGCATCGGGGTAATACTGCGCTGCGTCCTCAAGATGGGGACGATAGTTATCGCACAGAGCTACAACATCGACATTGGGCATCTGCAACAGATGCTGAACGTGGAACAGGCCTCGCGAGCCGGTACCGATGATACCTATGCGAGCACGCTCACCACTGAGCTCCTGCTGTGCCTTTTCGGTGCAAGACTCCAACCACGGGAAGAGCGACAAAGCAATGCCTGCAAAACCCATACGAGAACAATCCGACAAAAACTCTTTTCTGTTCATTTTATCTTAGTAGTTTTATTTATTTCCTATCTCACGCAACTCTACGCCACCACCCTTACGGCAGTATATCTCGGTTGCCTTATAACCCTCATAACGGCTCATAATATCTGCACGCAGAGCCTTTGGTGCTGCATACAATGCGGTTGACAACACCTCTGCGATAAGAGCCGAGCGACCCTCAACAAGGATCAACTCCTCAGCTGCCACCGTACCACCCGTCGAGGGGTTTATGATGTGATAGCGGCCATCAGTCGAGCGACCCGACACCGACATAGCACTTGACCCAAGATGCACCTCGCAGGCCATCTGACCACGCTCCATAGTGTGCTCCACACCCACTGCCCACCACTCACCATAGGGGTGATGACCAATCGATGCCACCGAGCTATTTCCGAAATTCATCAAAGCCGTTTCGACTCCCGCATCAGCAATAATCTGCCTCACTCGCTCCAGCGCATAGCCCTTGGCAAAGCCGCCCATATCAAGACGCACGCCCCGACGCTGAAAGCGCACCTTATGGTGTTTGGCATCGAGCAGATAACTGCACTGCCCAGCTACGGCTGTGTCAGTTGAAATATCGAAGCAGCCGGCTGTCGTACGCCTGAAAGCCTCACACAGTTCGAGTGCCATAAACATATCGTCGTCCACCTCAACGGCCTCACCCGCAGCACGCAGATTAATAACCGAGAGTGGCGAACGCTCATCGTGGTAATTGAAGCGGCGCTCCATAGCCTTCACCTCCTGTTCGATGGTTGCAGCCAACTCCCGCCCCACGCTCTGCTCCACACCCGTGAGAAGTATCTCGATGCGGGTATGCATAGCCTGAAAGGCTACAAAGGAGATTGGGTGCGAGGGGTTCTTGTCGCTATATCGAAACTCGAGTGCCACTTATCTATCGTTTAGCCAACAAGCCTCTGAATATACGCCACGCCAGACGCACCACCAGCACCAGACCATAGAGCAACAGCGAGGTCACAACGACATAGCCTATCTGCGTAAAAATCTCGTACCAGGGAGTCTGGAACTTGATAATAGATATCACATTAATGATATTGGCCACCACAAAGCATACGAGCCAAATATAAAATTCTCGCTTCTGCGCAGCCTTTGTAAATACAATATCTTTCATATTTAGGAAGATTTACAATTCACGAATCTTCAAGTTGCGGTAATGCACCTCATCATTGTGATCCTGCAATAGGATATGACCACCATCGCCACCGGCAAAGTTCTTGACCTTGGCAAACTTGCTATGCGAGACGATTGTATCCCACATATCGTTATTCTTCTCATACTCGAGAATCTTCACTCCATTGAGCCAATGCTCAACGTGATTGCCACGAACCACAATGCGGGCGGTATTCCAATCGCGCTTTGAGGCAAGAGCCCAACCATCGGCAGGAATCAAATCGTAGAGCGAACCCAAACGGCGGTTGCCATTGAAGCCCATCTTGGCATCGGGATGATTCTCATCATCAAGAATCTGAAACTCGCAACCTACGCTGCCATTCTCACCGATGAAATATTTAATACCGCTATTGGCACCCTCGGTAATCTTAAAATCGATAGAGAGCTCGAAGTCGTGATAACGTTTCTCGGTGATGATGTCGCCAGCACCCGAACCAGCCATAATGACCAACTGGCCATCGACAACCTTCCAGCCTTTGTTCATATCACCTTTAGAAGAGTTACTCTTCCAACCCGACAAATCCCGTCCATTCCACAGCAACTGCCAGCCGGCCTTTCGCTCCTTCTTGGTAAGGGTGTTATGCTCTTGCGCTGTGGCAGCAAAAGAGACTCCGCACACAAGCAACGCAACAAACAACAGTTTCTTCATACTCTCGTTTATAGATTATAGTTTTATATCGTAAATCTGAATCACACCCTGCAGGCGACCCTCATCATCGGTTGCGAGCAACGAATTGACCTTATACTGAGTCATCATCTTCTCGGCGTCGATGAGCTTGGCATTCACGTTAATCGACTTGGGTGAGCGGCTGGCGATATCGATAGCCTTGATGTTGAAAAACTCAGCCTGACGACTCTCCATAGCACGACGCAGGTCGCCATCGGTTACAATACCCTCGATTCTCTCACCATCGCAGATGACGATAAGACCCAGACCTCCGCTTGTCATATGGTGAATCATATCCGTAGCAGAACAATCTTTCTCAACGATGGGAAGATCGTTCTTACGCATCACATTGCCCACACGCATCAGCAGACGACGGCCCAGGCTACCACCCGGATGCAGACGTGCAAAATCCATTGCGGTGAACTCGCGAGCCTTCATAAGTGCCACGGCCAAAGCATCGCCCATAGCAAGCTGTGCCGTTGTCGAGGTGGTGGGAGCAAGCTGCAGAATACAAGCCTCCTCCTTGACCTTAGTATCAAGATGAATATGCGAATTCTTTGCAAGTGTTGAGTTGGCATTACCCGTAATCGATATGAGCACGTTGCCGTTGCTCTGGATAAAGGGCACAATCTTCAGCACCTCGTCGGTCTCGCCCGAGTGCGAAAGTGCAAGCACTACATCCTGCGACGAAATCATACCCAGGTCGCCATGAAAGGCCTCGCCCGGGTGCAGGAAGAAACTCGGCGTGCCGGTACTTGCCAACGTGGCTGCAATCTTGCGACCCACAAGGCCCGACTTACCCATTCCTGTGATGATAACCTTACCCTTACAAGCCAGCACCTTATCCACTGCACCGACGAATTCATCGCCCAACGTGGTGGCCATATTCTGCAATGCCTCGGCCTCAAGACGCAGGGTGCGTGACGCCAATTCTAATATCTCTTGTGAAGTTAATCCGCTCATTTATATATAAGTTTTTTCTTGGTTCATTTTACAGCAGACGAGCCACTACGCTCTCCAACTCATCCAACGGCAACATATTGGGGCCATCGCTCAACGCAGCATCGGGCGTGGGGTGCACCTCGAAGAAGAAGCCATTGGCGCCGAAAGCCTTGGCGGCCTCGGCCATTGCGGGCACAAACTCACGGTTGCCACCCGTCTTACCACCAGCAGCACCGGGACGCTGCACGCTATGTGTGCAGTCCATCACTACGGTGGGTGAAATCTTCAACATATCGGCTATGTTGCGGAAATCGACAACCAGATTGTTATATCCATACATATTGCCACGCTCGGTGAGCCATACCTCCTTAGCACCCGACTCGATAGCTTTCTCATAGGGGTACTTCATATCCTCACCCGAAAGGAACTGAGCCTTCTTGATGTTTACAGTGCGGCCAGTCTTGGCAGCAGCGACTAACAAATCGGTCTGGCGACAGAGAAAGGCGGGAATCTGAATCACATCGATAACCTCACCTGCAGGGGCTGCCTGCCACGTCTCGTGGATATCGGTGCAGAGCTTTAGACCCCACTTAGCCTTAACATCCGCAAGCATCTGCAAACCCTTATCCAACCCTGGGCCACGAAATGACGAGAGCGAGGTACGGTTAGCCTTATCGAACGAAGCCTTGAAGATAATCTCCGTACCCAACTTATTATTTATCTCAACCAGACGCTGTGCCACGCAGTCGAGCAACTCGGCCGACTCGATAACGCAAGGTCCTGCTACAAACTTTTTCATAGTCATATAATTTTATCCTTTTCTGGTTTTCAAAAACTCCTCGGCACGCTCCAAATCCTCGGGGGTGTCGATGCCTACGGTCTCAACATCCGATATACCTACACCAATCTTATAGCCATTCTCCAGCCAGCGCAACTGCTCCAACGACTCGGCCTTCTCGAGTGTAGACTGGGGCAATGCTGTAATCTCTCGTAGTACGTCGGCACGGAAGGCGTACATACCTATATGTTTATAGAATGTATGCAGCTTGAGCCACTGCTCACGCTCCACACCGCGTAGGTAAGGGATAACCGAACGCGAGAAGTAGATTGCACGCGAATCAGCATCTAGCACCACCTTGGGCGAATTGGGATTCTCCAGCGCCGCAAGGCCATCCTCCTCGGCAAACGGTTTTACCAGCGTAGCAATGTCAGTTGTCTCATTCTCGAAGCAAGCCATAATAGCACGCAACTGCGAATGGGCAATAAAGGGCTCGTCGCCTTGCACATTGATTACAACGTCGTACTCCTGACCTACCTTTTGGTAAGCCTCCCAGCAACGATCAGTACCGCTACGATGCTCGGTAGAGGTCATAACAACCTCTCCACCGAAGGCCTCAACGGCCTGATAGATGCGCTCGTCGTCGGTAGCAACCACAACTCGTTCAACTACACCCTTTACCTGCTCATATACACGCTCAATGACGGGCTTGCCGCCAAGCAGTGCCAACGGCTTGGCAGGAAAACGCGTAGAGGCGTAACGTGCGGGGATGATGACTATAAATTTCAATGGTTTCATATGCTATTCTTATTTCAATGCCAATGCGAGTACCTCCTCGATGCGCTTAACATAGTGGAAGGTAAGGCCAGCAACATAGTCGGCCTTAATCTCCTCGACATCCTTGTGGTTGTCGTCGCACAAGATAAGTTCGGTGATTCCTGCACGCTTGGCAGCTAAAATTTTCTCCTTAATACCGCCCACGGGCATCACACGACCACGCAGAGTCATCTCACCTGTCATAGCGATACGCTCTTTGACATGACGACCTGTAAGGGTTGACACCATAGAGGTGACCATAGTGATACCTGCCGAAGGGCCATCCTTGGGAATAGCACCCTCGGGAACGTGAATGTTGAGATTCTTCTTCTCGAAGGTCTCCACAGCAATGCCCAACTCCTCGTGGTGAGCCTGCACCCACTCATAACCGATGGTGGCCGACTCCTTCATCACATCGCCCAGATTACCTGTGAGGTTTAAAGCACCCTTACCGGGTGTGAGTATCGACTCGATATAGAGTATATCGCCACCCACAGCGGTCCACGCAAGACCTGTTACTACGCCCAGCATACCAGCAATCTCGTACTCATCGTTGCGGAACTTGGGTTTACCCAAAATCTTCTCCACATCCTTGGCCGAGAGCTCGGGGGCAAAGGTCTCCTCGAAGGCAATCTGCTTGGCTCGGGCTCGGGCAATCTTTGCGATGTGTTTATCGAGCGAACGAACACCCGACTCGCGAGTGTAGTCGGCAATAATCTGCTCCATAATCTGGGTTGAAAGCACCAATTCCTGCTCCTTCACGCCGTGAGCCTCGCACTGCTTGCGCACCAAGTGCTGCTCGGCAATCTGTATCTTATCCTCGAGGATGTAGCCAGGGATGTTAATCATCTCCATACGGTCACGCAATGCGGGGTTGATGGCGCTGATGTCGTTAGCCGTAGCGATGAACAACACCTTCGAAAGGTCGTACTCCGTATCGAGGTAGTTATCGTGGAATGTTGTGTTCTGCTCGGGGTCCAACACCTCCAACAAAGCTGATGAGGGGTCACCGTGATTGCTCACTGTTATCTTATCTACCTCGTCGAGAATGATGACGGGGTTTGACGAGCCACAACGCTTGATAGTCTGAATAATTCGTCCCGGCATAGCGCCAATATATGTGCGACGATGACCACGAATCTCGCTCTCATCGTGCAAGCCACCGAGCGAAATACGACCAAACTTACGACCCAAAGCCGTAGCCACCGAACGACCAAGCGAGGTCTTACCCACACCCGGAGGACCATACAAACACAAGATGGGCGACTTCAAATCACCCTTTAGCTTGATAACGGCCAAATGCTCCAAAATACGATCCTTGACCTCCTCCAGACCAAAGTGGTCACCATCCAACTGCTGACGTGCACACTCAAGGTCGAGGTTATCCTTGGTTACATCGTTCCAAGGCAACTCAAGCATAAGCTGCAGGTAGGTCATCTGCACCGAGTACTCCGCCACGGCAGGGTTCAGGCGCTCAACCTTCGAGAGCTCCTTCTCGAAAATCTCACCCACCTCCTTGGGCCAATTCTTCTTCTTAGCTGCCTCACGCATCTGGTCAATCTCGGCATCCGACGTGTCACCCAGCTCATCCTGGATGGTACGCATCTGCTGCTGCAGATAGTAGTCGCGCTGCTGTTTGTCAATCTCCTGCTTAACCTTCTCCTGAATCTCGTTCTTAAGCTCGGCCAACTGCTGCTCACGCACCAAAATCTCAAGTAACTTACGCGAGCGGGCCAACAAACCAGGAGCCTCGAGCAGAGCCTGACGCTCCTCGTCCGAGAAGTCCATATTCGAACAAACGAAGTTAATCAAGCCACGTGGCGAGTCGATATTTTTCAATGCAAAGACTGCCTCCTTGGGCATCGACGAAGAGATGTTGATTATGTTAAGCGACACCTCACGTACCGAATCCACCAAAGCCTGAAACTCGACGTTGCTCGCATCGGGCTGCGAGTCGCGGATGGTGCGAACGGTTGCCTTAAGGTATGGCTCCGACTGCAGATATTCACCAACCTCAATCTTTTCAAGACCGCTGAGGATGACAGTGAGGTTGCCGTTGGGCATCTCCAAAATCTTGATAATGCGAGCCGCAGTACCCACCTTGTACATATGGTCGGGCTTGGGTACTTCGACCTCGGTCTCGCGCTGCAACACGGCACCCAGCAGAGAACTTGAGGCGTAGACATCGCGAACGAGCTTGATACTCTTCTCGCGACCTACGGTGATGGGTGTGATGGCTCCCGGGAAGAGAACCGAACTACGCAACGAGAGGATGGGCAGCGACTCGGGGATGGTTACATCCTCGACAATGTCGTCGCCACTAGTAATGATAGGCACCACCTGATGTCTGCCATCGAGCAAATCAGGCAAGGCCTCCAAATCTGTCAATTCAATATTTTTCTTTTCACTCATATTTACACATTTTCACGATTGCAAATGTAATAAAAAATATCCATCGCACCACACATTGACGATAGATTGTTAATAAATTGGTTCGCCCGAGCGCGAGCGCACGTAAAAGAACAAAACACACATCAACATAGTAAGCGCCTAACAAATAACAACATAACCCTACTCACCTACTCCTCTAAATCAACTATCCCAAAATCGCACACCCAAACCAAATGAAGATAGACAAAAACCAAACGTATTACTCCCCATTCTTGGAACCAAATGCAGTATTAATAAATCCTTATTTTCGGTGGTGAGGTGGCTTGAAATTCAACTTTTTTTTGTATTTTCGCACCGGAAAATCAAAACAATACTTTATGCATCAAATTGAATTATGGGCACTTATCCCCTTTGCTCTAATGTTGTTGAGCATTGCCGTGCTTCCGCTTTTGGCCGAGCACTGGTGGGAGAGTAATACCCACAAACTCTATGTCTCAATTCTACTGGCTCTGCCTGCAGGTATCTACCTCATAGCGAACGGAATGGGACACAATCTCGAGCATCAGATTTTGTACGATTATGTACCCTTTATCGTGCTACTCGGAGCGTTGTTTGTCGTCACAGGTGGAATACACATTTGTGGCGATATTCAGGCTCGACCAATCAACAACACAATCATTATGGCAATGGGCTTCCTGCTGGCCTCGTTCATCGGTACAACGGGCGCTGCTATGCTCACCATTCGTCTGCTGCTGGAGATTAACCAACAGCGCAAGTACAAGGTACATACCATTCTATTTTTCATCGCTTTGGTGGCTAACTGCGGTGGTGTATTGACACCGCTGGGTGACCCTCCCTTGTTCCTTCTGTATCTGCGTGGTGCCGAGTTTGGCTGGTTTATGCATCTGGCGCCCGAGTGGTTATTCGTGGGTGTAATTCTGCTCGCACTTTATCTGCTCATCGACCAGTTTGTATACTACCGCAAGGAGGAAACTGTGGACATTATGGCCGACGTACACGAGAAGCGACCCATCACCGTAACGGGTAAAATCAACATCCTCTATCTGGTGGGTATCATCCTCTCGGTATCGTTCCTCAACCCCTCGTACATCCCCGCAATGGGCGATCATCACTCGCCTTTATATGTACGTTTCCTACGTGAAATTGTACTTTTGGTAATCGGTATAACATCTTGGCTTACAACTAAGAAGTCAATCCGCAATGATAACAAATACTCGTGGGAGCCTATTATCGAAGTGGCCTATCTCTTCATCGGTATTTTCGTAACGATGACCCCTGCTTTGATATATCTGAATGCACATGCTGCGGAGTTGGGTCTGACTAAGCCGTGGCAGTTCTTCTACGCATCGGGATTCCTCTCGGCATTCCTCGACAACTCACCTACGGCTGTAGCATTCCACACCGTAGCACAGGGTCTGCCTACAGCGTCGGGTGCTGTACTTGAGGCGGGCATTGATGCAATGCTGTTGCGTGCCATCGCACTAGGTTCAGTGTTCTTTGGAGCAATGACATACATTGGCAACGGTCCCAATTTTATGGTCAAGGCTATTGCCGAGCAGTCGGGTGTGAATATGCCCAGCTTCTTCGGTTATATGATTAAGTTCTCGCTCGTGATTCTGTTGCCCATATACATCATTGCGCAGCTTATTTTCCTGTAACGGGAACAAAATGATAAAAAATTAGGCCATCGTTATAACAACGGTGGCTTTTTTTTATACCTTTGCAGGAAACTATGAAAAAACTTTGGGGCATATTACTATTTATTCTTATCTGCAACGCCACCTCACTGATGGCGCGTGTAGCCTCTATCGACCCCAACACACGAGCGCAGGTTATCTGTTACATCGGCGAGCAGAGCGAGGAGGATGGACTGGACAACCGCCCCGAGTCATTTGCTCTTCAGCAGAGCGAGGTGAGCAATGTAGGCCTAAGTAACTCTTCTCACAGCGGCAAACCCACCTCGAAGAACTATATTTCACTATTTAGCCGTTCACAATCGACTGCCGACAGCCATTGGCTAGGTCATAATACCTATGCATGCCACCATCGTCAGTGTGAGATGCATAACTTCTCGTCGGCGAAGGATCTCTATGTCTATGCCTTCAGGCATATCATAATTTAGCCAACATACATCATACTTTAGCCACACTCCTTCCCCCTTTAGGAAGGTACTGTGTTATGTGTGCTTATGGCACAACCGAATCAAAAAATTCGGCTTGCCGTCTGATGCGCCTATATGATGCATTTGTTTTGTTTTCCCCCTTTATTTTCCAAAGGCGGCAAGCCTTTTTTAACCTTTACAACAATGATTACAGCAATGATTGTGCTCTTCGCAATCGGATATATCTGTATTGCCCTGGAGCACAAAATTAAGATAGATAAAGCCGCCTCGGCTCTCGTTCTTTTTGGAGCCATTTGGACAACATACAGTCTGCTCTCGGGCAACCCTGAGACGGGAAACGAGCTACTAGAACACCTAGGCTTGACGTGCGAAACCCTAATCTTCCTGATCGGCGCAATGACTATTGTCGATTTGATTGACACCCACGGTGGTTTCAGCATAATAACCGACCGCATAACCACACGCAACAAACTAACACTTATGTGGTTGCTTGCCCTCATCACATTCTTCATGTCGGCCGTATTAGACAATATGACCACCACCATTATTATGATTATGATGCTTCGCCGACTAATCCCCGAGACTCGCGATCGTTGGATATTCGTGGGTGTGATAATTATAGCCGCCAATAGCGGCGGCGCGTGGTCACCCATAGGCGATGTAACAACCATTATGCTATGGATGCGAGGCAATGTCACGGCACAAAGCTTGATTCTTTACCTCATATTACCCTGCATCGTTTCAACAATCATCCCCCTACTCATAGCCAGCCGTATGTTGCGTCGTGGCAATAGAATGTTACCGGACTCGACCATCATCACTCCCCTGCCCGATGGCATTGGCCAGCGATTTAGCCGTGCAGTGCTATACACTGGCATTGGCGGCTTGCTTTTTGTGCCTATATTCAAGAGCATTACGGGACTACCACCCTATGTAGGTATGATGTTTTCACTGGGAGCGGTATGGGTAGCTACCGAGTGGGCTTATGGTCGCAAACACAACATCGAGGAAGATGTAAAAAACCGTGTATCGAAGGTACTCAAGAACATTGATATGTCCACCATCCTATTCTTCCTTGGTATATTGATGTCTGTGGCGGGACTGCAGAGTGCGGGTATATTGGGTAGTGTGGCAAACTTTCTCGACAATAACATCCACGAGGTATTCAGCATTGCTTCGGCAGTGGGAGTTCTATCCTCGATTATAGACAATGTACCCCTTGTTGCGGCTTGTATGGGTATGTATCCCGTGGCCGATGTAGCATCGATTGCTGCGGCGGCAGACCCTTCGTACACCGAAATGTTTATGCCCGACGGGTTATTCTGGTTGCTGCTCACATACTGCGCTGGCGTGGGCGGAAGCATCCTAATTATTGGCTCGGCAGCAGGTGTCGTTGCGATGGGTTTGGAGAAAATAGATTTTACGTGGTATCTAAAGAATATCTCGCTGATGGCACTGCTGGGATATGCATCAGGTATAGTAGTGATTTTCTTGGAGTCAATACTGATTATATAAACCTTTGCTGAATATAGCGACAAGAGCATTTTGAACTCTTTCTGGGGAGGCTATCCTATGGTTGGTGGATAGTCTCCTTTTTATTTTCGTTTTTTATTCGTATATTTGTCGGTTGTATGCGCATTACGCGCGTGGGCGTAGGTCCACAACCCAAAATGGAGAATAAATTAACAAACAAAATACAAGATTATGGTAGCAGATAAGTACACACCGCAAGAGATTGAATCGAAGTGGTATGAGTATTGGATCGACAACAAACTCTTTCACTCGGAGCCTGACGCTCGCGAGCCCTACACAATAGTTATCCCACCGCCCAACGTGACAGGTATGTTGCATATGGGTCATATGCTTAACAACACGCTGCAGGATGTATTGATGCGTCGTGCACGTCAGCAGGGCAAGAACGCCTGCTGGGTGCCGGGTACCGACCACGCTTCGATTGCTACCGAGGCAAAGGTTGTAGCAAAGCTTGCAGCCGAGGGTATCAACAAGGCCGACCTCACACGCGAGGAGTTCCTTGCCCACGCCTGGGAGTGGAAGGAAAAGCACGGTGGCATCATCCTTCAGCAGTTGCGTAAGTTGGGTGCTTCGTGCGACTGGGATCGTACGTGCTTCACAATGGACGAGGCTCGCACCGAAAGCGTTATCAAGGTATTCTGCGACCTCTACGAGAAGGGCAAGATCTATCGTGGCGTAAGAATGGTGAACTGGGACCCCGAGGCAAAGACCGCCCTTTCGGACGAGGAGGTAATCTACAAGGAGTCGCAGGGTAAGCTCTACTATCTGCGCTATCAGGTGGAGGGTACCGACCGCTACCTTATCGTGGCTACCACACGCCCCGAGACTATCCTCGGTGATACTGCCGTGTGCCTTAACCCCAACGATGAGCGCTACGCCGACATTCCCGAGGGAGCACGTGTAATCGTTCCGCTAGTGGGTCGTTCAGTGCCCATCATCCGCGACGAGTATGTAGATATCGAGTTCGGTACAGGAGCCTTGAAGGTAACGCCCGCACACGATGTGAACGACTATATGCTTGGCGAGAAGTACAATCTCGAGACAATCGATATCTTCAACGACAATGGTACTATCAACGACAAGGTTGGAATGTACGTGGGTATGGACCGCTTCGAGTGTCGCAAGGTTATCGAGGGCGATTTGCAGGCAGCAGGCCTGATGGAGAAGGTGGAGGCCTACACCAATAATGTGGGTTATTCAGAGCGTACGGGTGTAGCTATCGAGCCCAAGCTCTCGATGCAGTGGTTTATGTCAATGCCCGACATTGCTGCCCCCGCAACGAAGGCCGTAATGGACGATATTATAGAGTTTGTTCCCGCAAAGTATAAGAACACATATCGCCACTGGATGGAGAACATCAAGGATTGGTGTATCTCACGTCAGTTGTGGTGGGGTCAGCGTATCCCCGCATACTACTTGCCTAAGGGTGGTTATGTGATTGCACCCACAGCCGAGGAGGCACTCGTAAAAGCTCGCGAGAAGGCTCAGGATGAGACCCTGCAGCTCAACGACCTGCGTCAGGACGAGGATGTACTCGACACCTGGTTCTCATCGTGGTTGTGGCCCATCTCTGTATTTGACGGTATTCGCAACCCCGACAATGCCGACATCAACTACTACTATCCCACAGCCGATCTGGTAACCGGTCCCGATATCATCTTCTTCTGGGTGGCTCGTATGATTATGGCGGGTTACGAGTATCGTGGCACATACCCGTTCAAGAATGTTTACTTCACAGGTATCGTTCGCGATAAGTTGGGTCGTAAGATGTCGAAGCAGCTCGGTAACTCACCCGACCCGCTGGATTTGATTGCACAGTATGGTGCCGATGGTATGCGAGTAGCTATGATGCTCTCGTCGTCGGCAGGTAACGATGTTATGTTCGACGAGGCACTCTGCGAGCAGGGTCGTAACTTCGGCAACAAGATTTGGAATGCCTACCGTCTTATCAGCGGTTGGGAGGTAAGCGAGAGTAAGATGCAGTCGAAGAACAACGAGATTGCAATTATGTGGTTCGAGAGCGTTCTTGCCAAGGCTATCAAGGAGGTTGACGATCTCTTCGCTTCATACCGTATCTCAGAGGCATTTATGCGTATCTATAAACTCTTCTGGGATGAGTTCAGTGGCTGGTACCTTGAGATTGTAAAGCCTTTCTACCAAACTCCCACAGATAGTGCTACGATGGAGGCTACACGTCGCTTTTTCGACATCCTGATGCGCTTGATCCATCCCTTTATGCCCTTCGTGACTGAGGAGATTTGGCAGGACTTGACTCCTCGCCAGAAAGGCGAGTCGATTATGTATGCCGAGTTACCCCAGGATAACCCTGTGGATGAGCATTTGTTGATGCGCTTTGGCATTGTCAAGGAGATTATCTCTAACGTGCGTAGCATCCGCAAGGCGAAGAACATTCCCCAGCGCCAGACTCTCACACTTAACTTTACGCTCGACGAGAACTTCCCCGCAGAGCTTGCGGCCGTGATTGTAAAGATGTGTAACCTTGAGGATATCTCGGTAGCACAACGCAAGAGCCCCACAGCCGAGACCTTTATGGTGAAGACCACACAGTACTTCATCCCGATGGAGGACAATATCGACGTGGATGCTGAGATGCAGAAGTTGGGCGAGGAGTTGGCATACCTCGAGGGATTCCTTGCAAGCGTAATGAAAAAGCTCTCGAACGAGCGTTTCGTATCGTCGGCTCCCGAGAAGGTGGTTGCCACCGAGCGTGCCAAGAAGGCCGATGCCGAGGCAAAAATTGCCGCTATCAAGGAGCGTATTGAGGCACTGAAAAAGTAATATATAATAAGGTAATAGTCGTGCCCGTATCTAAGGATTACGGGTGCGACCTTTTTGTTTAAAGCAATGGCTAACGTAACCATATACACCGACGGAGCGGCGCAGGGTAACCCCGGGCGTGGAGGCTATGGTGTGGTGCTGATGTCGGGTCCCCACCGCAAGGAGCTCTCGCAGGGCTTTCGCCTGACGACAAACAACCGCATGGAGCTTATGGCTGTGTGTGTGGCGTTGGAGGCGTTGAAGTTCGATGGAACTGACGTTACGCTCTACTCGGATTCGAAGTATGTTGTCGATGCCGTTAATCAGCGTTGGGTCTTCGGCTGGGAGAAGAAGGGTTTCTCGGGCAAGAAGAACCCCGACCTGTGGATGCGTTTTTTGCGTGTCTATCGTCGTCACCGCGTGCGCTTTGTGTGGGTGAAGGGTCACGCCTCAACCATCGAGAACAACCGCTGCGACGAGCTGGCCGTGGCCGCAGCCAATAGCGGAAATCTGCTTGAGGATACAGGCTATCAGCCTTAATTGTATAATAATATATCTCTATGAAACTCACACTCTTAGGTACAGGCACATCGCAGGGCGTGCCCACGATAGGTTGCCGTTGCGAGGTATGCCGGTCGAGCGACGAGCACGACAAGCGCCTACGCACGTCGGCTATGGTCGAAGTGGGTGACTGCCGCATAATAATTGATGCGGGTCCCGACTTCCGCCAGCAAATGCTACGCACGGGTGTGAGGACAATAGATGCCATACTGCTCACACACGAACACAAGGACCATACGGGTGGCCTGGACGATGTACGTGCGTTCAACTTTGTTGACTTCCCCATCATTCGCCCCGTAGATATATACGCTAACCGAGCTACGGCAACAACCATACGCAAGGACTTCGACTATGCGTTTGTCGAGGATAAGTATCGCGGAGTGCCCGAGATACGTCTGCACGAGATTGATGGCGTAACTCCTTTTAACGTTAAGGGTATAGATATTACACCTATCGCAGGTCGCCACTCATCGCGTTTCAACGTGACGGGTTACCGCATAGGAGCGTTGGGATATCTTACCGACTTCAAGGAGATTAGCAACGAGGAGGTAGCAAAGCTCAAGGGAGTAGATACATTGGTTATCAATGCTTTGCGCTTTAAGCCCCACCCCTCGCACTTTAGTGTCGATGAGGCTGTGGCCATAGCCCGACTCATTGCGCCACGTCGTACCATTCTCACTCACCTCTCGCACGAGATAGGACTACACGCCACATCGGCCGAGCGTTTGCCTTCGGGCGTAGAGCTGGGTTACGACGGCGAGGAGATTGAGGTGGAAGAGAAATAAGAGTTATTGCAAAAGAGCCAAGAGGAAAATCACAGATTAGGCTGAGTCGCGGAAATACTAAATATAAAATTTAGTTATTGCATCATTCCTCTGACCTGATTTTGAATTATTATCGTTATATTTGTATAGATATATAAACACTATTAGCTATGCAAGACCAAACACCTATTCTTCCAATAGTCGAGGCCGACGAGTGGCTGCAACCCGTAGCCGACAAGCTGTGGCAGAGGCACGAGCGTTATCTTCAGCGTATGCACGCCATCGAGCAGCAGGCCTCTTCGATTGTCGATTATGCTAACGGCTACCGCTACTTCGGCTGGCAGTGGGACGAGGCGATGAATGGTTGGTGGTTCCGTGAGTGGCTGCCCGAGGCCGAGGATGTCTTCATCTTTGGTGACTTCAACTCGTGGCAACGCACCCAGTTGCGTCTTGACCGTGGACAGGGAGGCGTGTGGCAGATATTTCTGCCCGAGGCTATGTATGGCCATCTTTTGACACACGGCTCTTTGTATAAACTCCACGTTCACGGAAAGAATGGCTGGCACGACCGCATACCTGCCTACGCAACGCGTGTGGTGCAGGATGAGGCGTCGAAGAACTACACAGCACAATTCTGGAATCCCGACAAGGCTTACGAGTGGAAGGATGCGGCCTGGCAGGGTGCCGAGTGCGACAATCTACTTATCTATGAGGCGCACGTTGGTATGGCTCAGGAGGAGGAGAAGGTTGGAACGTACGTTGAGTTTCGTGATGAGGTGTTGCCCCGCATCGCTAAGGCGGGATATAATGCCGTGCAGCTGATGGCTATCGCTGAGCATCCCTACTACGGCTCGTTTGGTTATCACGTATCGAATTTCTTTGCCCCATCCTCGCGCTTCGGTACGCCCGAGGAGTTAAAGTCGCTTATCGACACGGCGCACGGGATGGGTATTGCCGTAATTATGGATCTTGTGCACGCCCACTATGTGAAGAATTGGAACGAGGGTCTGCGCGATCTGGATGGCTCGGATCACCACTACTCAAAACCAGGCGATGCGGGCTATCAGCGCTACTGGGATTCAATGGTCTTCGACTACGGCAAGGGTGGCGTGGAACATTTCCTCCTTTCGAATGTGAAGTATTGGCTTGACGAGTACCACTTCGATGGCTTTCGCTTCGATGGTGTTACCTCTATGCTATACTATCACCGTGGATATATCGACTTTGACTCGCGCGAAAAATTCTTCGACGAGGGTGTTGACCTCGACGCTGTGACATACCTTACGCTTGCCAACCGCCTTGTTCACGACTTCAAACCAGAGGCTATGACAATTGCCGAGGATGTGAGCGGAATGCCTGCGTTGTGCTCACCTATCGAAGATGGAGGTGTGGGCTTCGACTTCAGATTGGGTATGGCTATTCCCGACTTTTGGATCAGAATGATTAAAGATACCCCCGACGAGGAGTGGAACATATGGGAGATGTGGGATATGATGACCTCGCGTCTGCCCTCGGTCAAGACCGTAGCCTATGCCGAGTCGCACGACCAGGCAATGGTGGGCGACAAGACCATTGCGTTCCGTCTGCTCGATAGTCTTATGTATGAGGGTATGGATCGAGCCTACGAAAGTCCCGTGATGGATCGTGGTATGGCTCTGCACAAGATGATACGTCTGTTTACCATCTCTACGGGCGGACAGGCCTACCTCAACTTTATGGGTAACGAGTTTGGTCACCCCGAGTGGATTGACTTCCCGCGTGAGGGTAATGGCTACTCGCACGCCTATGCACGCCGTCAGTGGTCATTACGCGACAATGGTTTCCTGCGCTATGCCTACCTTGCCGACTTTGATGAGGCGATGATTGCGCTTATGAAGGAGCATCGAGTGCTGTCGGATGGCTACCCCTATAATCTGCTGATGGATGAGCAGAACAAGACGATGGTATATTCGCACCGTGACCTTATCTTCGTACTAAACTGGCACACCGAGGCGGCTATTCCCGACTATGAGCTGCCTGTGCGTGAGGCTGGAAAGTATGAAGTTGTACTCTCATCTGACGAGGAGCGTTTCGGTGGTTTGGGACGTCAGACGGTGGGTGATGAGCACTTCACATTCAACGTCAAGGGGGAGGATGGTGAGTTGTATCCGCGTCTGAAGATATACAACACACCTCGCACGGCCATCATTCTGCGCAAGGTGGATTAAGAAAAAGGTAAAAACAAATTGGCCACGATGCCAAAATATAGAGATATGAAGAATAACCTAAACAACAAAACAGTAATTATAACCGGAGCCTCGTCGGGCATTGGAGCCGCTATGGCTCGCGAGTATGCCAAGATGGGTGCCCGAGTGGTGCTGGGAGCTCGTCAGGCGGATAAACTCGAGGCTATATGCCAAGAGATTAAGGCCGCAGCAGGCAAGGCCGTATGGTGTGAGTGCGACGTAAGCAAGGCTGAGGATTGCCAGCAATTGATTCAGACGGCGGTCGATAACTTTGGCGGTATTGACGTACTCATCTGCAACGCAGGTATCTCAATGCGAGCTCTGTTTGATGACCTCGACCTAAGCGTTCTGCACTGCCTGATGGATGTAAACTTCTGGGGTACGGTCTACTGCACCAAGTATGCCCTGCCCTATCTGCAGCAGTCGAAGGGTTCGCTGGTGGGCATTTCATCGGTAGCAGGTATTCACGGTCTGCCAGGTCGCACGGGTTACTCGGCATCGAAGTTCGCTATGACAGGATTTCTGGAGACCATCCGTGTGGAGAATCTCAAGAAGGGCCTGCACGTAATGGTTGCCTGCCCTGGCTTCACAGCCTCTAACGTACGCTTTGCCGCCCTCACGGCCGATGGCACACAGCAGGGCTCTACACCCCGCGAGGAGGGCAAGATGATGTCACCCGAAGAGGTTGCTCACATCGTGGCACGCGGCATAGCACGTCGCAAGCGTCTGTGTCTGATGGAGGCCGAGGGTCGTGCTACACACTTTGTGAAGAAGTTTGCACCCGCCTTTGTCGATAAGATTTTCTATTGGGTAATGTCAAAAGAGCCCGATTCACCACTCAAATAGTAGTCTATGAACAAACGTCTAGCAAGTCTTGATGTACTGCGTGGTGCCGACCTCTTCTTTCTGGTGGCGCTGGGCCCCATCATCAATGCCATAGCACGTGCCGCTGATTGGGAGTGGCTTAACTCATCGATGTGGATATTCCACCACACCGAGTGGGTAGGCTTCTCGCCTTGGGATATGATTATGCCTCTTTTTATGTTTATGTCGGGCATCACCATTCCGTTCGCTCTGGAGCGCTATCGCCGCGAGGGTAACCCAACTATGGCACTACCCCGCATTGCGCGTCGTGTAGTTGTGTTGTGGATTTTCGGAATGATGTGTCAGGGTAACCTACTCGCACTTGACCCCAATCACCTATACCTCTATACCAATACCTTGCAAGCTATTGCCGTAGGCTATGCCGTGGCGGCGGTGATGTATCTATTCACACGTCTGCGCACTCAAATCATTGCAGCAATAGTGCTTATGCTCGCCTATTGGGCGGCTATGGAGTTCATTGGTATCGATGGTTTTGGTCATGGCAACTACTCGCCGAATGGTAACCTTGCTGAGTGGATAGATAGAGCCGTGCTGGGTCGTTGGCGTGACAATGCTACGGTAGTGGATGGCGCGGTGGTCTTTAGCGAGAGTTATCGCTACACCTGGATTTTAAGTAGTCTTACATTTGCCGTTACCGGTTTGTGTGGCATGTTGGCAGGTCGCATAGCACGAAGCGAGTGGAGCGACAAGCGCAAACTTAGTTGGTTCTTCGGTGCAGGTGCATCTATGGTTGCGGTGGCGCTGGTATGGGGTGTGTGGATGCCCATCATTAAGATTATATGGACCAGTTCAATGGCTCTGCTGGCTGCGGGACTCTCGTTCCTGCTCCTTGGTGTGACCTATTACTTTGTCGATTGCCGAGGCTACACATCGCAGACCGAGTGGCTCAGGGTATATGGTATGAACTCCATTGCGGCATATATGCTAACGCAGATTTTCAACTTCCGCCCCATCGCAGCCTCGCTCCTTCATGGCCTGGAGCAGTATATGGGCGACTGGTATGGGTGCCTGCTCACGGTGTGTCACGTGGCTACGATATATCTGATTCTGTGGGTGATGTACCGTAAGAAGATATTTCTCAAGGCATAAAAGCTAATTATTCAAAAATAATTGCGTATATTTGCCCAAAATGTACACGAAACAATTTAATATTAACCTATAAAATAACTAAACACTATGTTCAAAGGACATCCTAAAGGATTGTTTGCCTTAGCATTGGCCAACACAGGCGAGCGTTTCGGC
This sequence comes from Alistipes sp., assembly GCA_045630065.1. Classification (GTDB taxonomy): domain Bacteria; phylum Bacteroidota; class Bacteroidia; order Bacteroidales; family Rikenellaceae; genus Alistipes. The sequence goes on along the minus strand of JAZQSN010000090.1, from coordinate 15,758 downwards.
TACTACACAATGGTAGCGGTGTTTGCGCTCTTCTTGCGTGCTAACTTCGGTCTTGATGCTGGTTTGGCAGGTACAATCTATTCGACCTTCCTCGGATTCGTTTATTTTATGCCCCTGATTGGTGGTATTTTGGCTGACAAGTTTGGCTTTGGCCGTATGGTAACAATCGGTATCTCGATTATGTTTGCCGGCTATCTGTTGCTTTCGGTGCCTCTGGGTGGTGACACTCTGGCTATGGTTGCAATGCTTGGTGCATTGGTATTCATCAGCGTTGGTACTGGTCTTTTCAAGGGTAACTTGCAGGTAATGGTGGGTAATCTTTACGACGATCCCAAGTATGCCGACAAGCGTGACTCTGCATTCTCACTCTTCTATATGGCAATCAACATCGGTGCGTTGTTCGCTCCCACTGCTGCCGTTGAGATTAAGGAGTGGGCTGAGACTTCGCGCGGTTACACATCAAACGACACTTACCACTTCTCATTCGCCGTTGCTTGTGCATCACTTATCGTGTCAATGGCTATCTACTACATCTTCCGTCCTACTTTCCGCCACGTCGAGGGTGGTTCACGCAAGGCTGGTGTAGTTAACACTGAGGAGGAGCTCACACCTGCCGAGACTAAGGCTCGTGTAGTGGCTCTGTGCTTGGTATTTGCCGTTGTAATCTTCTTCTGGATGGCATTCCACCAGAATGGTTTGGCACTCACCTACTTCGCCGATGAGTTCACAGCTAAGACATCAGAGGGTATTCAGAGTATGGCATTCAACGTATGGAACCTCGTTGTTGTTATCATTGGTGTTTATGCAGCATTCTCAGCATTCCAGAGCGAGACTAAGAATGGTAAGATTGCCTCTTGGGTAGTAGTTTTTGCAGCAGTTGCATTCCTTGTATGGAAGGCTATGAACGTATCAGGTAGTGTTGCTGTAAGCGCACCTATCTTCCAGCACTTCAACCCCTTCTATGTAGTTGCTTTGACTCCCGTATCAATGGCTATCTTTGGTGCTCTTGCAAAGAAGGGCAAGGAGCCCTCAGCACCCCGCAAGATTGCTTACGGTATGTTGATTGCAGGTTTGGGCTTCGCAGTGATGGCATTTGGTTCATTCGGTCTTCTTACTCCCGACGAGCAGGCTGCAGCTGGTGCTAACGGCACATTCGTATCGGCTAACTGGTTGATCTCGACTTACCTCGTATTGACCTTCGCTGAGCTCTTGCTCTCACCTATGGGTATTTCGTTCGTATCGAAGGTTGCTCCTCCCAAGCTCAAGGGTATGATGATGGGTGGCTGGTTCGTAGCTACTGCTATCGGTAATATGCTCGTAGCTGTAGGTGGTCTGCTTTGGGGCGGTATTCCCTTGTGGATCGTATGGTCAGTATTCATCGTTCTCTGCCTCGTATCAGCAATCTTTATGTTTGCAATGATGAAGCGTTTGGAGAGCGCTACAAAGTAAGAGTATCTACTCTAAAATAAGAGAGGCTACTAACACACGGTTAGTAGCCTCTTCTTTTGTCTATATCTACGATTGCTCGAGAACTCTATAGAAAAAACCTATTTCTTATCATCCATCGAGTTACCCTGAATGGTAATTATACGCACCTTCGTAGAAGGCTCATTGGAGTAGATTTGAGCAGCTTTAAGGAAGATACCAGGTTCTACCTTGTGGGGCTCATACTTTATCTTAATAACGGCCGACTTACCCGGCATAACGGGCTTACGCGAGTAGGTCACGGTCATACACGAGCACGACTTGGTAATTTTCTTAATGATAAGAGGAGCGTCGCCATCGTTTGTAAATCTAAACTCCTTAATCAGGTCGCCGCCCTTGCGACTCACATCGCCAAAGTTATGAGTCGATGTGTCGAAGGTCATACGCGGACCTCGTTGCTGTGCCCACACGCCACCGAGCATAAGGGCAAAAAGCAGTGTTAGCAGAACTCTTCGCATAGTTAGTTAAGTCTAAAGTTATAAGTTATCGTACCGCCCTGCGCAAAACTGCGACTCTCGGTAAAGCGTGCACGCTTGGCCGCCTCGATGGCAGCTGCTATGAGCGCCGAATCGGACGATGTAGAGCCCTTGGGCTCGTAGGCGGCACTTGTCACCTCGCCGTGCTGGTTTACAGCCACACGAATCACAATTTTACCACTCACATTACCTGGGTATGAAGGTACGGGCAGATTACCCACCAAACCGCGACCACGCAGACCTTCGTCGAGCTGGTCGTTGCCCACGGGGTTGAGTCCACCGCCAGTGCCATTGGCCAAGTTCTCGTCGCCCTGCTGTGCGTAGGGATTACCAAGGTCTATAGGCTCGTCGACACCTCCCTTGTTGCTCTGGAAGATGGCACGCTGATTGACGGTTTGTGTCTGGGCATCGGTACCCGACACCTGTTGCGAGTTTTGCACCGTGGTGGATATGCGCTCGTGACGCGGAGCCTCGGCAGAGACCACAGGAGGTGGTGTAGGCTGCTCCTCAATCTCTTCGAACTCGATAACCATCATCTCGGGCACTTCGGCAACCACAATGGGAATATAGACAAGTAACAACGCCGCCGCCACAGCAATGAGATACACTGCTGCAGCCACACCTCCGTAGAGTCGTGGGCGGTTGTCCTGTTCGTCGTAATATTTCATCTTTGTGCGCGTTAAGTGTAACGTTTCAAAAAGCCTAACAGAATATGTCAATTGCTCCTTATAAAGAAATCTGTTTTATTCCGTTAGAACACGTCTAAAAAATGCTATAACGGAGGGGATTTTGAGGCTGGTCGCAGATAGAGGGCGCGGAGCATACTAAACGTATGTGAGCAGCACGAGATCAAGCCAGACGCCAAAATCACCCCACAAATAACACCAAAAATGCTATAACGGAGGAGATTTTGAGGCTGGTCGCAGATTGAGGGCGCGGAGCATACTAAAACGTATGTAAGCAGCACGAGATCAAGCCAGACGCCAAAATCACCCCGTTAGAGTATTTTATTAAGGTTGGGTTGCGGCTATAAGTTTGTAACCATTATCTTTGGCTATATTCATTACCTGTACAATCTCATCCCACTCGACAGTCTTATCGGCGTGAAGAGATATGGTGGGTTCCTCCTGACCTGCAAGACGGGCACGCAAAGCTCGGTCGATACCCTCGCGTGAGCCTACATTCTCCAACTCTACATAGTAGCGATAATTGCCACCACCTGCATCCTGAATCGAGACTGTGGTGATAGCTTTATCCTTGAGTTGGTTGGCACTCTTTGGTAGCATCAGCTTCACAGCGTTGGGGTTGATCAGAGTAGTAGCTATAATCATAAAGATCAACAGCAGGAACATCAAGTCGGTCATCGACGATGATGCAAACGAGCTATCGACTTTCGATCCTCTTTTAATTGCCATAATCTACTTATTTAACGGGTTGATTCAAGATATCCATAAATGCGATTGAGTTGGCCTCCATCTGGAATACGAGCTTCTCGATGCGAGCAACCAGGTAGTTATAACCGAAGTAGGCGGGAATACCTACCACAAGACCTGCAACGGTTGTTACCATCGCAACGTACATACCGCCCGACAAGAGCGACATATCAACAGTACCACCAGCGGCAGCCATATCCATAAATGTCTGTACCATACCGATAACTGTACCCAAGAAACCAATCATAGGAGCACCACCAGCGATGGTAGCAAGGAAGGGAAGACCATTCTCAAGCTTCGACACCTCGAGGTTAGCCACGTTCTCGATAGCGGTCTGGATGTCGCCCATAGGACGGCCAATGCGCTCGATACCCTTCTCAATCATACGAGCAATAGGAGTATTGGTCTTGCGACAAAGGTCTACAGCGGCACGAATCTTGCCGTCAGAGATGTAGTCGCGGATACGATTCATAAAGTTCATATCCAAACCCGACGCCTTGCGGATAGCCATAAAACGCTCAACGAAGATAAAGACCGTAACGCCACCGAGCAAAAGCAACGGCCACATCAACCAGCCACCCTTCATAAAGAGTTCCCACAAACCCATACGGGTTACCTCAGCAGCTGCGCTTGCAGCCTCACCTGTTGCAACTGCCCCCTGGGCAGCCTGAATGAAATCGATCATAATTGTTTTTCTTTTTAATTTATTTAAGTTTATATTTCTTTCCTGTTTACCGTAGGCCGTTATACCCTACTCTGCCATTTGTGTTGGCACGGCACTCTCTACGGCTTGCGTTGGTGTGGCAGCCCTTGCCTCACGCTCAGCAGCGGCAATGCTATCGGCACGCTCGGCCTCAGCCTCGAGTTGCTGGCGACGGCGCTTGCTCATAAAACGTTCGCGTATGCGGCGTTTAAGGTCGGTCCAGTTGTCGAAGTCCTCCTTATAGTATATACCCACGCCTGTCTCCTGCAGACCCTGGTTCTCGTCAAATCGGTCGATGGTCTGCGTGAAGCCACGAAGTTTGAGATTACCCGCACGGTCAATAAGCCAGGTGATGTATGCCTCACCCATAAAGTTCGACATATTGCTACTCTGCGCCATCTTGTTATCGACAAGGTAGTTACCCTCCAACTCCACCAGCAGGCGGTCGTTCACCAAGCTCTTCGAGAAGCCAAAGTCAATCTCATCACTGGTTAGCTCAGAGCGGGGACGATAACGCAAGATGATATTATAGTCGTCGCTCGATAGCCAGTTACTCAACTGATTAGACAAGAGCTCAAAACCTGTAGTGGCAGAGGCCGAAGCACCGAGGCTCGACGAGGTCGAGGCGTCGGAGTAGAAGCTACCACTCACCAGCAGGTACATAAACTGTGTGGCGATAGACTGCTGATTGTTCAAAAGGTTCGACACGGCGTTCTGTATCTCGGTATCAGCATTGGGCACCTTGATGTCGAACGTAACGGTGGGTGCTGTTAATTGCTCGGTGAGGTTGATGATACACTCCACGGGCACGGCACGTGTGACGTTGTCGAGTGTCGTTGACGACAACAGCGGCTGCAACGAGGCCTTGAGGTTATACACCGCATCGATATTAAGGCGTGCATCCATCGGATCACCCGTCCACTGGATGGTCGATCCACTATTGATAACGAATCGCTTGTTGATAATATTTTGCAGCGTAAAGAGGTAACTACCCTCGGAAATGGTGTAGTCGCCATACATATCGAATATGTTGGCATTGGGCACAATGTGCATACTCAAGCGGCCATCACCCTTGGCACGAATGATATCGCCCACCGTGGGGTCGATAACCAACTGCACCTCGGCATTGCGGTCGGCCGTAAGATCTACATTGATGGTAATATTGCTTGCACCCGACGAGGTGGACGAGCGACGTGTACGACGCTCGAAGGCCATCTTCTTACGCGCAAGGTAATTCGTTGAATCAATCTCCACACCCGGCTGCTCGAAAACAACATAGTCAACAGCTGTAGCATCGCTCTTACTTGACAGGGGCATAAAGAACTGCGAAGCACCAGCCGTAGTGGCCACGATATCCATATTATTACCACTCTTATCGCCCGAGATTGTTGCCGTACCCGAGGCATAGACCTTACCATAGAAGAGATCGTTATCCTGCGATGTGGTGTTAAGCACAAGCATATTGCGAGGCACCACTCGCACCGAATAGGCCACATTGGAGAGGTGGTTGAGATTCAAATCGAGGTTCATCGTACCGCTATTCTGCTCCGAGTCATATACCCTTACGTTGTTAGCAAGGAAGTGGTTGTTTGCTACCGTGACCGTAGCCTTGGGCACCGAGTAACGAGTGCGGGTGTAGTCGACCATAGTCGAGAGGTCGGTTACCTCAACCTGGCCAGCGAGCGTAGCATGACGGCCCTCACCCATGATGTTGAGTTTGGCATCGGCACGTCCCTGAGTTTGCGACATAACGCTCACAAGCAACGGGTCGAGCATCGACATAGGCAGGTTGGGAAGTTCAGCCTGGGCTGAGTAACGCATAGTTGTGGGAGCATAATATCCCTCGATGATATTGTCGCCATTGCGAGCATTTTGCATCAGCACACGTATACGCTCGCTCTCCAAATCCCACTGTGAGTCGATATGCAAAGGTGTAACAGCCGTGCTATTTACCGTCATACTATCAATCGATAGGTCGGCAATGAGCATACCTCGCTGCGAGGGACGCATAAACGAGGCTGTTCCGTTGACACTACCCTCCACATCGTAACCCATACGTCGAGCAAAACTCATAAAGGGCGAAAAGTCGAAATCCTTAAGGCTCATAGTGAGCGTGTCACCTCCGCTACGCGATATGCCACCATCCAGATGAAGCGACTCACGTCCCGAGGCAACGTGCAGGTTGTTGATAGCAACACGTACGGTATCGATACCCACCACATCGGAGGTGATGCGCCAAGTGCGCTGGGCGGCTCTGACTGTAGCAGGATCAAGGTGTATGTCGAGGTGAGGCATATTGGTCACCGCCTCGCGCTTGAGGTCGGCTCGCAGAGCCATCGTACCCGAGAGAGTGTCGTTACCCTCGTTGAAACCGGCCGAGAGCAATACACTATTGTTCTTCGCACCACCCATAATCGATAGTCGGGGCAGATGAACAGGGCCTGCATATAGGTCCTCGGAACTGATATACATAGCCAACGAGTCACCCTGATTGGTGATATTCACATTAAGGCGTGTAGCCAGCATCTTCTTGCGTTCGATATAGTCCGACTCAGCACGCAGAGCCAAGTGGTTCGACGATGGGTTCATCACAAAATTAAGCGTTGAACCGCGTGCCAGTTGCAAGCCCGACGATATGGCATTAAGCAGCGGGTCGATATTCTTTACCGTAACCGAGAGAGCTGAGTAGCCTTCGTTGCTGTTGCTCTTATAGTCGTCGGTGGGCTGAATACCCGGTAGATATTTGGCAGTAGCCGCTTGCAAATACTTCAAAATCTCGTTGTAATTGGTCGAGCCCGTAAACGAGGCATCAACAAAGTCCGATGTAAGAGTAAGCGAACGGCGTGCATCGTTGTTGTTAGCCACCAGACGCACCGGCGTGGTCTGCAACGTATCGACATTATAGATGTAACGGCCATTCTCGATGGTGAGCGTGCCGTTCATGTCGTCCAACGTCTTGCCCGATGCATAGAGGTCGGCATTGAGCGAGAGGAGTGAGATAGAGTCACGAAGATTGACATTCATAGCGTGAAGGTCGGCATCGTCAACCCTCAAGCGCAGGTCGTACATTGGTCGCTCGCCATTGAGGTCGGCTATGCCCGACATCTCGAAACTGAGCGGATATGAGCTACTCTCAATGCTACCCGAGAGGCTCTTATCGACCACCGTACCGTTGATATCGATATCTTTGTAGGCGGCCTGGTTGAACTCCACGTCGGTCATACGTCCCGCTACTCTGCCTCGCAGGTTGTTGTGAGAAGTGGTGCCGTTGAAGGCCAGGGTTCCACTCACATTGCCCAACATAGGGAATTGCAACATCTCACCTAGCTGCAAGTGGCGTAGCTCGGCATTGGCATTGAGTGTCGAAAGCTGGGCTTCACCCTTGACACGTGGCAGGGGACGACGCTCGGCCGTAAACGATGCATTGCCGGTCTGTGTGGTGAGCATAAGGTTGGCATCGAACTGCGAGAAGCCACCATTGAAATTACCTGCGCATATAATCTCGCCCGCAGCATCGGCCATTGTGAGCACACTTGCGGGGAGTTTGACACCCGTAATGCTGGCAAGCAGACGTGCCGCATCGGGCTCGGTAGTAATCAAACGTTTCAGGTCGAGATTCATCTTGCCTCGGCGCACATCGGGCAGACCCTCAAGATGCACATCGCCACGAATCGAGGTGTGTGCGCCATAGAGAGCATTCTCCACCTTGACCATCATATCGGCAACCGTACCATCGACCGTAAGATTGACATCGCGCAACAACATATCCCACGGCAAAAGCTTAGGTGCAAAATGAGCCACATCGGCCGACGACACCACACTCTTGTAGGCCTCGCCTGTGATTCTTACGTTGTTGATGAAGTCCTTATACTCGGCCCAGGTGTCGGCCTTGAGTACAAACGAACGCAGGCGCAAATCAGAACGGCGTGCCATAACCTCAAAGTCGGTGAGTCGCACCTCACCCTTATCCACAGCAAAACGACCTGTGAAGTTTTGCAACATAAAGCCACAATGCTCCACGGCCGAGAGGTTACGCACATATCCGCCGACACGGCCACCACTTAGTTCGAAGTCGTCGACAAATGCCGATATATGTTCGATGTGCATATCGCCATAGTCGATACCATACGAGGGGTGTCGATGTTCGTGTTGTTCGACAATGAGGTTTATATCCTGCAGATAGACATCATCCACCTTTAGCGAGAAACGACCCTTGCGTTCGCGATCTTTGCGGGCAATGCGATTGACCACCTCCTTGATATTCATCACACCGTTGGGTGTTTCACGAATGTTAAGATGTGCATTGGCTATGGTACCATTACGAAGAGTAAGACCTTGCCCGCCACCGAAACGCGACAGATAGACCTTGAGTTTGCCTACATAGAGCATAGTGTCCTGCTGGTAATCCTCGACATAAAAGCCATCGACACGCAGACTGCCCAACGCACCCAAACGTATGCGGTCAATCGATACGCGAGTCTCCAAACGCTGCGAGATAAACGAAGTGGCTCGGTCAATCAGATAATTCTGCACCGAGGGTAACTCAACGAGCAAAGTGAGCACAATGGGGCAAAATATCAGAAACAAAATGGTGACTGATAGCGCCTTTAATAATATTTTTGTAACTTTGTGCATTCAACAATGGTCATATAACCTACAAAAGTAAAAATTTTTCTATTAAAATAGAAAAAAAACGACTAAAAGAACTCTTATGGAGATAACAATTCTTGGCATCGAGTCGTCGTGCGACGACACATCGGCTGCCGTAATACGAAATACAACGTTGCTTTCGAACGTGATTGCCTCGCAAGCCGTGCACGTCAAGTATGGTGGAGTGATACCCGAGTTGGCTTCACGCGCCCATCAGCAAAACATTATCCCCGTGGTGGATACGGCTCTCAAGGAGGCAGGCGTGACGGTGGATAAGATTGATGCCATAGCATTCACGCGCGGCCCCGGACTGCTGGGTTCGTTACTTGTAGGCACATCGTTTGCCAAGGGTCTGGCTATTGCAAATAACATTCCTATGGTGGAGGTAAATCATCTGCAGGGACACATACTTTCGCATTTTGTCGACCTGTCCGACCGCACATTGCCCCACCCTTCGTTCCCATTCTTGTGTCTACTGGTAAGTGGAGGCCACACGCAGATTGTAAAGGTGAGTTCACCATTCGATATGGAGATTATCGGCTCGACCATCGACGATGCTGCCGGCGAGGCCTTCGACAAGTGTGCCAAGGTGATGGGATTGCCCTACCCCGGAGGCCCCGTAATCGACCGTCTGGCGAAGGAGGGAGATTCTTCAGCATTTACATTTTCTAAGCCTCATGTAAAGGGCGAGTATGACTACTCTTTTTCGGGACTTAAGACATCGTTCCTCTACACCCTGCGTGACGCCGTAGCCGAGGACCCCGACTTTGTCGAGAAACACAAGGCCGACCTCTGCGCCTCGTTGCAGAAGACCATTATCGACATCCTGCTCAACAAGCTTATCAAGGCAACAAAGGATTTGGGTATCAAGGATATAGCCATCGCAGGCGGAGTATCGGCCAACTCAGGTTTAAGAGAGGCTGTTGCCGAGGCTGGCCGCCGAAGAGGCTGGCGCACGTTCATTCCCGAGCTTAAGTTTACAACCGACAATGCGGCCATGATTGCCATCTCGGGATACTACCGTTATCAGGCGGGAATGATATCTGATTTAGGTATTGCACCCGTTGCTCGTTTAGAGGAAATTTTGTAGATTTTTCCATATACAATAAAAGATCAAGCCACCCTCTACGGTGGCTTTTTTTGTGCCTACAAAAAGAACACAAAACATCTATTCAACTCTTTGAATTAATGCAATAGTATCAACTCCGCCATCAAACAACAAAGAAGCCCGCCGAACAAGTCGATGGGCTTCACGATAATTATGCTAATGTTATTTGTTACGACTCAATAGGCCTGTCGTATGCGTCCAAGATAATTTAATGAAAGGTCCGCTATTTGTTCCTTTAATGTCGTATTCACTATCAGTCAAGAACTTCTTTCCAAAACGATAGCCTCCGCTTATATTCAAATATGAATTACCGGCAATTTGCCACGAATAACCGATTGCAGGCAACACATAAGGTAAGGTCTCATCATAATCAAAAACAGAGTAAAAACCCAAATCCACATTGGCAAACCAAGAGTTTCTCTTATCAGACAAGCGATACTGACCTCGCAAACCATAACTCAACATATTATAATAGAATTCATACTCCTCATACGCGAGTTGAACACCAAAGCTAATATGGGGATTATATTTATAAAGCAGGGCCAAACCCAACTGGTAACCCAGTTCTTGATCTGCGCCTGCAGCTCCACCATCTAAACTGTATTGCAATCCACTATCGCGAGTCGGCTTGGGCTGAAGATCATTGGTGTGCATTTGCAAACCCAAACGAATGACGGCAGAATGTCCAGGATTATAACCGTGCGTGCTCAAACTCACAACATAACCTACGCCGATTTTAAGGTTCGACCAACTATTAAGTCCAAGCGTATAGGTCGGCACAAGACCTAAATTAACTGTCTCGTGCTTAAAAACATATCCAGCATCAAACGGCAAAGAGAATCCCGACGCCTGACTACCATCAAATTTATACTCCATACGTGCAGAAATCGGAATACCAGTAGACACCCCATCCTTAAACGGAATAATTGCTCCCGAATGAAGACCGAGGTAGAAGTTTTCATCGAGCCACGAGCCTACTCCAGCCGAAACTGTAAACATTGAAATGCCGCCTTCTTGAAGTCCAATCATAACACCAGGCTCGGCTGTAACCTCTAATTTCTTAACGGCATGTTGCGATTGCGAAAGTGCAATCATCGGCAAATACATCGCTACAAGCGCCAAAAAGTAAAGTTTCTTCATACGAACATAAATTAAAACCACCTTCCCGACTCCATAAAAGAAGGTTGACACCATTAGACAAAGCGTGGAGTCATTCGTTTATCCTGCAATAGAGATTCGGCACAGCCAGAATGCAAACACGACCTTGCAGACCCGTCTTGCATATTCATAAACAGCGTACAGGCAATTACCACCTTCCTACACCATAAAAACTGCCAAATTTTATCAGCTACGATGAGCGAAACACTTTGCAATCAGAAAAAATCACTTAAGACTTTATACAAAAATAAAAATAATTCTGCACACAAGCAATAGGGTCATCCTCATTTGTTAAAAATTAATAATAAGCAATTTAGGGTCATATCCAATGGCTATCACAGAATGTAACCATTATCTGACGGGAATAACATCCGATTTAGGCATTGTACCCTGTGCGGTGGCTTTTTCATGAAACATTCAGACGAATAATAAAACATTTTATTTCGCTTTTTGAACATAGATGCAAAAAATTTACTACATTTGCAAGCGTCAAACCCACACAAAAGCGGGAGACACAAATAATTAGCATTAAAAATTAGATGAATACATTGAAGATTAAAGACCTCATTGCACGCGTACCCATCGTGCAGGGAGGTATGGGCGTAGGTATATCTCTGTCGGGATTGGCCTCGGCCGTAGCCAATGCCGGAGGTGTGGGAGTAATCTCATCGGCCGGATTGGGAGTTATTTATAACGAATTTTCGAAGGACTATAATCTGGCAAGCATTCACGGCTTGCGCGAGGAGTTGCGTAAGGCACGCGAGGCTACCAAAGGCATTATTGGTGTGAATATTATGGTTGCGCTGTCGAACTTTGCCGACCTTGTTCGCACATCAATCGAGGAGAAGGCCGACATCATCTTTTCTGGCGCTGGTCTGCCCCTTAACCTGCCCTCATTCCTGAAGGAGGGTTCAACCACCAAGCTCGCACCCATCGTGTCGTCGGCTCGTGCGTTGAAGGTTATCTGCCGCCGCTGGATTGGCGAGTACGGCTATGTGCCCGACGCAGTGGTTGTCGAGGGTCCCAAAGCTGGTGGTCACCTAGGCTACTCTAACGAGCAGTTGAACGACCCTGCATATTCGCTCGAGGCAATCGTTCCCGAGGTAGTGGCTGCCGCACGCGAGATTGGCGAGCAGAATGGTCGCTATATACCTGTTATCGCTGGTGGCGGTATTTTCACAGGTGAGGATATTCACAACATTATGGCACTTGGTGCCGACGCAGTGCAGATGGGTACGCGCTTCGTTGCCACCGAGGAGTGCGACGCTTCGCCTCTGTTCAAACAGAACTACATCGATGCGAAGGAGGAGGACATCGAGATTATTCAGAGCCCCGTAGGTATGCCAGGCCGTGCCATCCACAACTCATTCCTCGAGAAGGTTAAGCAGGGGTTGAAGCAGCCCAAGGCGTGTCCGTTTAACTGCATCAAGACGTGCGATGTGACACACTCGCCATACTGCATTATGCTTGCTCTCTACAACGCCTACAAGGGTAAGATGGAGAATGGCTATGCCTTCGCCGGATCGAACGCTTGGCGATGCGACAAGATTATGAGTGTAAAGGAGTTAATGGATACACTTCAAGCAGAGTATAAGGCAAAAGCCGACGCTGTAGCAGCTGCCGTAGCACTGTAGCAAGAGGCTCCAACACAAACGATAAACGAGATTGCCGACGAGAGAAAAACGGCAGTCTCGTTTTTCGTTTACACCTATTTTAATAAAAAAGTTGAATTTAAAAGGACAACGAAACGATTTATCGCATATCTTTGCAAGCAAAATTGACATAAATCATAACACAAACATATCTATGAAGAATCTTAATGCGAAAGAGGTAAAGGAGATTGTAATCCGTTTCTCGGGTGACTCGGGCGACGGTATGCAGCTCACAGGTACTCTCTTCTCGAACACGTCGGCATTGGAGGGTAACGGTATCTCGACCTTCCCCGACTACCCTGCCGAGATTCGTGCACCGCAGGGCACAGTGGCAGGTGTATCAGGTTTTCAGGTGCATATCGGAGCTGGCAAGGTGACCAACCCTGGCGACTTCTGCGATGCACTCGTAGCAATGAACCCCGCAGCACTTAAGGCCAACCGCAAGTGGCTTAAGAAGGATGCAACTGTAATTATCGACGGCGACACCATCACCGAGGATAACCTCAAAAAGGCTGGCTTCGCTACACTCGATCCCATTGCCGAGCTCGGCTTAGAGGGTTACAACGTGGTTATTCCCGACATCACATCGATGACCAAGGCGGCATTGGCTGAGTTGGGTTTGGACAATAAGTCGGTAGTTAAGTGCAAGAATATGTTTGCACTGGGTATCTGCTTCTACATCTACAACCAGCCCGAGGATTATGCAAAGCGTTATATCGACTCAAAGTTTGCAAAGAAGAACCCCGCCGTTGCCGAGGCCAACAAGCTCGCTATCGACGCAGGTTACAACTATGCAGCCAATACTCACCAGTTTGCCAACACATATCGCATTGCCGAGGCTCCCATCGAGAAGGGTACCTACCGCTCAATCAACGGTAACGTGGCTACGGCTTGGGGTCTTATCGCTGCAAGCGAGAAGGCTGGCCTTCCTCTGTTCTGTGGCTCTTACCCCATCACTCCCGCAACAGTTATTCTGGAGGAGTTGGCAAAACACAAGAACCTGGGTGTAAAGACCGTGCAGGCCGAGGACGAGATTGCAGGTATCTGTACCTCAATCGGTGCAGCCTACGCAGGTAACTTTGCCGTGACAACCACATCAGGTCCCGGTCTTTCGCTCAAGAGCGAGGCTATGGGTCTGGCCGTAATGGCAGAGCTTCCTCTGGTGATTGTTGACGTACAGCGTGGCGGCCCCTCAACGGGTCTTCCCACAAAGACCGAGCAGAGCGACTTGATGCAGGCATTGTATGGTCGCAATGGCGAGTGCCCCGTAGTCGTTGTAGCGGCATCATCACCTAGCGACTGTTTCCACTACGCATTTATGGCACCGAAGATTGCTATGGAGCATATGGTCCCCGTAATTCTTCTCACCGATGGCTTCATCGCCACCGGCTCGGAGCCGTGGCGCATCCCTTCGATGGCAGACTACCCCACAATCTGTCCTCCCATCGTGGAGTCAGTTGCCGAGGGTGAGGAGTTCAAGCCCTACGCTCGTGGCGAGAACTTGGCTCGTGGATGGGCATTCCCTGGCAAGGAGGGCTTGGAGCACCGCATCGGTGGTCTGGAGAAGGATCACCTGCGTGGCACAATCTCATATGAGCCCGCAAACCATCAGGAGATGACTCGCACTCGAGCAGCCAAGGTTGCACGCGTTGCCGACGAGTTGCCCACACCCGAGATTATGGGCGCAGCAGATGCCGATGTATTGGTTATCGGTTGGGGTGGTACAAAGGGCCACTTGGAGGCTGCCGTTAAGGATCTGCAGGAGCAGGGCAAGAGCATCGCTCACTTGCACTTCAACTACCTGAACCCTCTGCCCCACAACGTAGAGGAGCTTTTGAAGGGTCACAAGCACATTCTTGTATGTGAGCTTAACGAGGGTCAGTTCGCATCATACCTGCGTCAGACATTCCAGTCGTTCACATTCGAGCAGTACAACAAGACCGAGGGTCAGCCCTTCACACTTGTTGAGCTGAAGGAAAAGTTTTATTCACTCTTATAAGTCACTTTAGTTATGGCAGATTATAAATACACACCCGCTGATTTCAAAAGCGACCAGATGGTAAAGTGGTGCCCGGGTTGTGGCGACCACGCAATCTTGAACGCCGTTCAGCGCGCCATGCCCGAGGTGGCTGACGCGTTGGATATTCCTCACAACAAGTTTACTTTCGTGTCGGGTATTGGTTGCTCTTCACGTTTCATCTACTATATGAAGACCTTTGGTTTCCACACCATCCACGGTCGTGCAAATGCAATTGCAACAGGTATCAAGGTTGCCAACCCCGACCTCTCGGTATGGGTATGTTCGGGCGACGGCGACTCACTCGCAATTGGTGGTAACCACTTCATCCACGCCATTCGTCGCAACGTCGACCTTAATATGATTCTCTTCAACAACGAGATCTATGGTCTAACGAAGGGTCAGTACTCGCCCACTACCAAGTTGGGTAAGATTACCAAGACCTCACCCTATGGCACCATCGAGAAGCCCTTCACTCCGGGTGAGTTGGTTATCGGCGCAAAGGGAACATTCTTTGCCCGCACCATCGATGCCGAGGTTATGCTCACAAAGGATTGCCTGGTGGCAGCTGCAAAGCATAAGGGTATGTCGGTTGTAGAGGCGTTGGTAAACTGCGTTATCTTCAACGACAAGACCCACGCAAACTTTGCTGGCGACAAGGCTACACGTGCCGAGAACACTATCCTATTGCGTCACGGCGAGAAGATGCTCTTCGGCAAGGATAACCAGAAGGGACTCGTATTCGAGAATATGCGCCTGAAGGTTGTTACCATTGGTGAGGATGGCTACACTCTCGACAACGTACTCACTCACGATGCACATTGCCAGGATACCACTCTGCACACGATGCTTGCGGCTATGAAGTGGCCCGAGTACCCCGTAGCAGTGGGTATTATTCGCGAGGTGGAGGATGAGAACGTATACGACCAGAAGGTTCAGGAGCAGGTAGAGGCTGTGAAGGCTATGTCGAAGATAACCTGCGTTGACGATCTGTTGCGTTCAGGCGAGACTTGGGAGATTTAATCGCCCACACACATAAATAAGAATAGGCTGCAACGTTAGGGTTTGCAGCCTAT
>JAZQSN010000089.1:0-19856 GCA_045630065.1 Alistipes sp. | reverse complement strand
GAGCGGGGCACCCATCACATACTGATCTGACGCAGGGCATACGGGGTAGAAACCGAGCGCCGAGAATATGTACCACGCCGAGGTCTGACCGTTATCCTCGTCGCCGCAGTAGCCGTCAGCCTGAGCCGAGTAGAAGCGGTTCATCACCTCTCGCACCCAATACTGTGCCTTCCATGGCTGTGAGGCGTAGTTGTACATATATATCATATGCTGAATAGGCTGGTTGCCGTGGGCGTAGTTACCTGTGTTCATCACCGTCATCTCGCGAATCTCGTGGATGGGGAAGCCGTAATAACTGTCGTCATAGACGGGCGGTACGGTAAATACCGAATCCAGCATCTCGACAAAGGCCTCATCGCCTCCCATCAAATCGATCAATCCCTGAGGGTCGTGGAATACCGACCATGTGTAGTGCCAACTGTTACCCTCAGTGAAGGCATCGCCCCACTTGAGCGGCGAGAATGGCGACTGGAACTTGCCATCGGCATTGCGACCACGCATAAGACGAGTCTCCTTGTCGAAGAGGTTGCGGTAGTTCATAGCACGCTTGGCGTATCGGTCAATGATCTCCTGCGGCTTACCCAACTCCTTTGCCATCTGGTAGATACACCAGTCGTTGTAGGCGTATTCGAGTGTGCGGGCAGCATTCTCCTTGATACCTACGTCGTAGGGTACGTAGCCCAACGTGTTGTAATACTCGTGTCCCAAGCGACCTGTTGAGCCTACCTCTGGGTGAACACTCTCCGACCCGTGTACAAGGCCCTCGAAGAGAGTCTCTACATCCTCTACCTTAACGCCCTTGAGATAGGCGTCGGCCAGCACCGATGCAGAGTTGTTACCCACCATACAGTTGCGGTGACCGGGACTCGACCACTCGGGGAAGAAACCGCTCTCCTTGTATACATTCACAAAACCCTCCTGCATCTTCTGATTCTCTTCGGGGTAGAGTAGGTTCAGCAATGGGAACAAACTACGGAATGTGTCCCAAAAGCCTGTGCCGGTGTAGAAGTATCCCTTCTCGACCTTGCCGTTGTGCGGGCTGTAGTGTACAATCTCGCCGTTGGCATCAATCTCATAGTGCTTCTGCGGGAAGAGCGTAGCACGATAGAGGCACGAATAGAATGTGCGATACTGATCCAAGTTGCCACCGCTTACCTCTATGCGACCAAGTACATCGTTCCACGCCTGACGACCCTTCTCGGTGAGCGACTCTAATGTGTCGTTACCTAGCTCTTTGAGGTTTAAGGCTGCCTGTTCGTGACTGATGAACGACGATGCTACGCGGGCGTGTACCTGCTCACCCTTCGATGTGTGGAAACCGATTACGGCCCCCGTGTGGTTAGCCTCCTGCTCGAGCGCATCGTGCAACTTGCCATCGGCAAAAGTGTGGATATACTCGAATGGCTTGTCGAACTCCACCACGAAATAGTTGCGGAAGTTATTGCTCACGCCACCACTGTTGCGTGTTGAGTAGCCTATGATTCGGTTGTTATTCTTGTCAATTTTTATGTATGAGCCATTATCAAAGGCATCAACTACGATGTAAGAGCTCTCCGACGAGGGAAATGTAAAACGGAACATAGCCGCACGGTCGGTGGGCGAGAACTCGGTTACAACATCATGCTCAGCCAGATATACTTTGTAGTAGTAGGGATTTGCCTCCTCGCCTTTGTGGGAAAACCAGCTTGCACGCTCCTCCTCATCGAATTTCGGAGCACCCACAACAGGCATAATCGAAAACTGTCCATAGTCGTTAATCCACGGGCTAGGCTGATGTGTCTGCTTGAAACCACGAATCTTGTGATCGGTGTAGGTGTACATCCAACCGTTGCCCATCTTACCGGTCTGGGGCGACCAAAAGTTCATACCCCACGGACGTGCAATGGCGGGATAGGTGTTGCCCGTCGAGAGGGCAAACTCAGATAGTGTGCCCACTAATGGATTTACATAATCGGCAGGCGATGTGGGGGTGTCACTTGTCGTTGTGGCTTGGCTACACGATGCGAGCATAAACATAGCCGAAAGGGCAATGAGTAGTTGTGAGGTTATTCTGCGTATCATAGTTTATGAAATTTTATCTGATGAATGTTCCGCTCCAGCGTGATGTATTGCCACACGCATCGCTAACGCGTATCTCGATAGAGTGTGTTGTACCTCCCTTTATACCTTCGTTCTGGAGGTTTATGTTTGCTCGGCCACGCGCGTAGTCGATGGGTACCCACTCGCCGTCGATTGTGGCGGTGTAGGAGCTTACGCCCGAGAAATTGTCGCTCAGACGGAACGAGATAATACTGCGTGAACGGCAATCCTGTCCATCGGCAAATTGCGGACGTATAGTAGGTGCTGTGGCGTCGGTTACCAGGCAGAAGGTGCCGAACGTGGATGTGCGAGCCGTAGTGCGACGATTGTTATATTTACCACCTACATACGACAGGCGACCGTTGCCGGCCACAGCGGCTACCGTAACGTAGGGTTGTTGGGCCTCGTCGATAGGCATTGAGAATACCAGCCCGATAGATTTCTGCAGTGGGGTGTCGGTGTTGTGCACCTTGTATGCGGGTGAGAGAACGCTGACTATGGAATCAGCTTTGATCGCTATGTCGCTTGGCTCCATTGTCATCGCTATACTTTCGTAGAGTGCCCCCTTGGGAATTACAACACTAAACAGGTCATCCACCTTGCCTGCAAAATCGTGATTAAATTCTACTATGTGTGAGCCCTCTGGTATCTCACTACGAAAACACTCCTCATCAGGCTTACCCACTATATCAAACGCAAGTGTCGAGCAGTTGCCACAATCATCTGTTATGACGAATTCCACGCGGCGTTTCTGTCCCTCGGTTGTGGTTACCACACCACCATTGACAAGTGTCGGGTAGAAGTAATCGGTGCCACCCTGTAGCATAGCCGTGCGCATAGCCTCGTTGCGCGATGAGCGCTGGATAGGGTAGTAGGATACAGCGTTACAGTAGCGTGAGAGGTCGAATGTGAAGCCATCGTTGCGATATTCGAATATGGGCTCGCCGTCCAATTTCTCAACCAAATTATATACTCCGTATGTGTTGGTTACATCGTTCTTGCGGTCGGATGTCTCAACTACAAAATAACCCGTACGCCCCACCTTGATAGCACCTTGTTGAGCAGTGCGATAAGTGCCTGCATCAGCTTTGTTCACGGCATAGGTCGAGGGACGACTGTGTATGGGCACTACGCTTACGGTATCAACCTCGATGTAGTGTACCTTCATAATGTAGGGCGAAATATCATCCTTGGGTGTTACGATGCCCTCTTTAATGATGTTATAGGTCTTGCTTGTCTTCGAGTCGCGTATCTCGAAATGCAGGTGTGGGCCCTGTGACGAGCCTGTGTTACCCGAGCGAGCAATCACCTCGCCACGCTTGACAATGAATTGGTCGGCCCTACAGAACAAATCGACACTGTTCTGCTTGAGTCGGTGGCGCTCGGCTGCCACAAACTCGGCTATGTCGCTGCGAAAACGCGACAAGTGACCATATACCGATGTGGTACCATTGGGATGAGCTACATAGAGTGCAAGTCCATAGCCCGTGGGCGACTGATAGATGCGGCTCACATAACCATCGGCAACGGCCACTACGGGTTTACCCTCCACACCATCGGTCTTAAAGTCTGTGCCTGAGTGGAAATGGTTTGAACGCATCTCTCCAAAGTTGGCCGAGTAGTAACCTGCTACCTCACGTAATGGGTAGTCGTAATACTCGGGGTTGAGCGTTTGGGCTTGCGTTGTTGTGTATAGGCCTAGGGTAAGCAGTATGGTTAAAAGTCGTCGCATTCGGTTTCAAAGTTAAGGTTTAGGGTAAGTTGCTCGACACAGTGTAGCACATCATCCATCGAAAAGCCGAGCGAAAGGCCCGAGCGAATGAGTTTATTTCTCAGGTCGTATGATGAACTGTATTTTACCGTTCGCATACGCTTCGATAGTTTGTCGTGCAGACGTTCGATATTCTGTGCATTGTCAATTTGTCGAAGTGCCTCGGCAATAATCTCTGCCGCTACACCCTTTCGCATAAGAGCAGCACGTATTTTATACTCTCCCCAGCCACTCAGGTTGCTCTTCTCGCGTACGAAGGCCTCGGCATAGCGTCTGTCGTCGATAAAACGGTCGTCGATGAGTCGCTGCAATACTCCTGCACGCTCACTCTCGGGCACACCCCACGTAGCCATCAAGCGTTTGGTGTCGCCCGTCGAGCGTTCAGCACGTGCACAGAGTCGCATAAGCGATGAGAGAGCTTGCGTGGCGCTCTTTTCGCGTTTCACCCTCGGTTTGGTCGGCAGCATATCATACGAGGTTTTTGACGGAAGTCGTTTCTAATCTCTATATCGGTGTAGCCCTCACTCTCAAGCATCGAGGCCGTGGCTGTAGCCAACGTCTCGTGAATTTCGAAGAGCAGGACTCCATTATCGGTTAATATCTCACGGGCTCGCTGGGCTATGAGGCGGTAGAAGACGAGCGGGTCGTTGTCGGCAACAAAGAGTGCCAAGTGGGGCTCAAATCCCGTTACGTTGATGTGCATTGCACTCTGCTCCGAAGAGGGTATGTAGGGCGGATTTGATACTATTATGTCGAAGTGTCTAGTGTCGAGTGTCGGTAAACCCGACAAAACATCATCTTTGATGAACTCCACTTCGGCCTGCAATGCCTTGGCATTTTCGCGTGCAATGGCCAGTGCCTCGTTGGAGATGTCGATGGCTGTAACTGAGGCTTGCTTGAGATTTTTTTTCAGCGCAATGGCTATGCAACCGCTTCCGGTGCATATATCCACTACCTGTGGGTTGGTCATTGTGGCAGCTTGTTCCAATGCCCAGCTAACCAATTCCTCGGTCTCGGGACGAGGAATGAGTACTCCCTCGCGTACGATATACTCCTCGCCATAGAAGTCGGCACGGCCTATGACATATTGTATGGGACGACCTTGGGCAAGCTCATTCGGTCGTTGCTCAAGCTCCGCAATTTCGATTATTTCGTTAGGCTCGGTGAGAAACTTAACCTCTGGCTCGCCACTCCACACGGCCGCAGCCATACGGGCTATACGTCGGCACTCTTCGGTGGAGTAGAGCGCAGCAATGCGTCGGCTTATGTAGCCAATAATCTCTGCCCGAGTTCCTCTCATTTATGCACGAAGTTTAAGGTCAGCCAAGGCTATAGCAATGGCGGCCTCCACAACAACGGCGGCTCGCAGGGTGATGCATACATCGTGGCGACCCTTGATGATGAGTTCCTCGACCTGATTATTCTCAAAGTTAAATGTTGATTGGCGACGTGAAATCGAAGCTGTGGGCTTCACTGCAGCACGAACTATAATCTCGTTGCCGTTGGTAATACCTCCCACAATGCCACCTGCGTTGTTTGTAGCTGT
The DNA here is from genome assembly GCA_045630065.1 of Alistipes sp. Classification (GTDB taxonomy): domain Bacteria; phylum Bacteroidota; class Bacteroidia; order Bacteroidales; family Rikenellaceae; genus Alistipes. The sequence continues at coordinate 14,460 of JAZQSN010000089.1, read as the reverse complement.
GTGGCCCTGATTATCGATAATTGCGTCGTTATGCTCCGAACCACGCATACGTGCAGCCCCGAAGCCAGCACCAAACTCTACTCCCTTCACAGCGGGTACCGAGAAGAGTAGATGAGCAATGAGGCTCTCGGCCGAGTCGAAGAATGGTTCGCCTAAGCCTGTGCCTACGCCCTGTACGTGGCACTCGATAATGCCACCCACAGAGTCTTGAGCCATACGAGCTTGCTCGATGATAGTCTCGAATTGAGTCTTGTCGCTTACTCCGCCAATTTCGGTAATAGCGGTCGTAAAACTAACCTCCTGGCCAAGGATGCGCTTAGCTACAACGCCTGCCGCAACTAATCCCAGAGTGATGCGTCCCGAGAAGTGACCTCCGCCACGTGGGTCGTTCATCCCATTCCACTTCTGCTGTGCCACTAAGTCGGCGTGCGAGGGACGGGGATGTGCAACAAGGTTTTTATAATCGACTGAGCGGGTGTTCTCGTTCAAAAATACTATTGTAAGCGGAGAGCCCGTGGTGTGACCCTCGTAGAGGCCAGATACAATGTGGGGTATATCGCTCTCGATGCGTGTCGTAGTGCCCGCACCGCCCGCCTTACGACGTTCAAGGTCGGCGAGGAAATCCTCCTCGCTAAGGGGTATGCCGGCAGGTACGCCGTCAATGCTGACGCCCACTTGTGCGCCGTGCGACTCGCCCCAAATGCTAACTCTGAATATGTTTCCCCAAGAGTTCATTATCGCTCAATTATTGATTCCAAATCTTCGAAGAATGTAGGGTAGCTCTTCTCTACACACTCGGCATTTTCGATTACCACCTCGCCATTGCAGCGCAGTGCCGATATTGCCAATGACATAGCAATGCGGTGGTCATCGTGGCTAAATGTTGTGGCAGGGTGTATCTCACCGCCACGGATACGCATAATGTTATCCTCGCTAATATCTACCTCGATGCCCAACTTCTCATACTCACGACAAATTGTCTCGGCTCTGTCGCTCTCCTTATGACGCAGACGGTTTGTACCCTTGATTACACTCACACCCTCGGCAGCAGCAGCCAAAGCCGCGAGCGATGGGAACAGGTCGGGAGAATTGGTTGCGTCGAACTCAAAAGCGCGCAGTTTGCGCTTGCTTACTGTGATGCTGTCCTGCTCGATTACGATGCCGGCACCGGCACGCTCCAAAGCTCGGCATATTGCCGTGTCGGCCTGCTTCGAGAGGGTAGAGAGATTCTTTACTGTAACCTCGCCCGCAATGGCACTCGCAACCAAGATGGATGCAGCTCCACTCCAGTCGCCCTCGATTGAAAGATCGGTGGGGGTGTATTGCTGACCTCCTTCGATGAAGAACTCGGTGTAGTCGCCTTCGTTGTGCATAATCTCCACTCCGAATTGGCGGGCTGTGTCGATAGTCATCTCGATATATGGTGTAGATACGGGAGAGTCAACGTAGAGCGTGGTATCCTCCTTGGCTAGTGGTAGAGCCAACAAAAGACCTGTAATGAACTGCGACGATACGCTACCGTCTACCTTTATCTTACCTCCGTGAATGGGTCCCTGTACCTCGATGGGTAGAAAACCTCCGCCGTCGCGCACCTGAACACCCAATTGACGCAGTGGCTCAATCATCATAGTCATCGGTCGATATAGCAGTGTGCCTTCGCCCTGAATGGTGAGCGGTGTGGGGTTGAGTGATGCAATGGGAGTGAATAGACGTGTTGCCAAACCCGACTCGCCGACATATAGAGTGTCGGATTGGGGTTTGAGGCCTCCCTCGATGGCGACTGTGCTTTCGTCCAAAAACTCTACCTTCGCACCCAATGCCTCAATGCATTTGAGAGCCGAACGGGTGTCTTTGCAAAACTCTAAATTGCGCAGTATGCTACGCCCATTAGCCAATAGCGCGAGCGCGATTGCTCGTTGAGCATAACTTTTTGAACTTGGAGGAGTGATTGTTCCTCTGATGCTTCCTGCGGAGACTGATTTATCCATATAGGGTTTATAGTTGGTTTTGTTCCTTAATCAGCGCAGCGGCACGTTCGGCCTCGATGCGCTCCATAGTGGCACTCTTGCGGTTGCGAAGCTGGAAGTTTTGTCCTAAGTAGACTTTCTTCACCATCTCGTCGTTTGCCAGATCCTCGGCCGTTCCCGTCTTCAGAATCTTGCCCTCGTAGAGCAAATATGTGCGGTCGGGAATCTCGAGTGTCTCGTCCACGTTATGGTCGGTGATGATTACACCGATATTCTTATCCTTAAGCGTAGCCACAATACTCTGGATATCCTCCACAGCAATGGGGTCAACGCCTGCGAATGGCTCATCGAGCAGGATGAACGAAGGGTTGATGGCCACCGCGCGAGCAATCTCAGTACGGCGACGCTCACCTCCCGAGAGCTGGATACCCAAACTCTTGCGAACCTTTTGCAAGCGGAACTCCTCGATGAGCGACTCAACTCGCTCACGTTGGTACTCCTTGCTGTATGAGGTCATCTCCAGTACGGCACGGATGTTATCCTCCACACTCAGGCGACGGAAAACTGAAGCCTCCTGAGCCAAGTAACCTACGCCCATCTGCGCACGTCGATAGACGGGCATATTGGTCAACTCGCTCACCTCGCCTTCGTCGTTCTCAAGGAAGATTTGACCCTCGTTAGGCTTAATAAGGCCTACTATCATATAAAAGGTAGTAGTCTTGCCGGCACCATTGGGACCCAGCAGACCTACAATCTCGCCCTGCTTAACATCTACAGATACGTGATTAACCACAGTGCGTGACTTGTATTTTTTGACCAGTTCGCTTGTGAATAGTCGCATAATCGTTGAAATTTTCCACAAAGTTATTATTTTTTCCAAAAAAATTTTTATCTTTGAATGAGAATTTAACTTTTACTCCAATATAAGGACTAACATCGCGCATATATTTTCAAACGATGGAACAAGAACAGAGCATTTTGCATAACAAACTCAAGGAGTATTTTGGATTTACATCCTTCAAGGGTAACCAGGAGGCTGTGATTCGTAATCTGCTATCAGGTCGTGACACATTTGTGTTGATGCCTACCGGTGGTGGTAAATCGTTGTGTTATCAGTTGCCTGCCTTGATTATGGATGGTGTTGCTATCATCATCTCACCCCTTATCGCCTTGATGAAGAATCAGGTCGATGCTATGCGCACATTCTCTACCGAGTCGGGCATTGCCCATTTTCTGAATTCGTCACTCAACAAGACGGCTATTAATCAGGTGCGTCAGGATGTTTTGGATGGCAAAACCAAGTTGTTGTACTTCGCGCCCGAGTCGCTCACCAAGGAGGATAATGTTGCCTTCCTGCGTAAAATAAAGATTTCGTTCTACGCTATTGACGAGGCACACTGTATATCTGAGTGGGGTCACGATTTCCGCCCTGAGTATCGTCGTATTCGTCCTATCATCAACGATATTGGTCACGCACCCCTGATTGCTCTTACAGCTACGGCTACCCCCAAGGTGCAGATGGATATTCAGAAGAACTTGGGTATGACCGATGCGGCTGTGTTCAAGTCGTCGTTCAACCGTTCAAACCTCTTCTACGAGATACGCCCCAAACATAATGCTGAGCGCGATATTATCCGCTTCATTAAGCAGAAACCTGGCAAGAGTGGTATTATCTACTGTTTGAGCCGTAAGAAGGTGGAAGAGTTGGCCGAGCTGTTGATGGCAAACGGCATTAAGGCGCTGGCCTATCACGCGGGTATGGATGCACAGACGCGAGCCAATAATCAGGATGATTTTCTGATGGAGCGAGTTGATGTGATTGTGGCAACAATTGCCTTCGGTATGGGTATTGATAAGCCTGATGTGCGCTACGTTATCCACTACGATATACCCAAATCCCTCGAAGGCTACTATCAGGAGACGGGCCGTGCAGGTCGTGATGGCGGTGAGGGACACTGCTTGACATTCTATAGCTATAAGGATATCCAGAAGTTGGAGAAGTTTATGCAGGGTAAGCCTCTGGCCGAGCAGGAGATTGGTAAGTTGCTCTTGCTTGAGACCGTATCGTATGCTGAGAGTTCGATGTGTCGTCGCAAGACACTGTTACACTACTTTGGTGAGGAGTATGAGGAGGCTAACTGTGGTTGCTGCGATAACTGCGTAAATCCCAAGCCTAAGGTTGATGCCAAGTCTGAGATGAAACTCGCATTGCAGACTCTGGAGACTATTGGCGATAAGTTTAAGATTGACCACTTGTGTGCTGTGCTCACAGGTAAGGTTACGGCTCAGATTAAGAGTTATGGCCACAATAAACTCGAGTACTTTGGTCAGGGCGAGGAGCACGATGCCAAGTTCTGGGGTGCTGTGGTGCGTCAGGGTTTGATTATGGGCCTGATTGATAAGAGTATTGAGAACTATGGCCTTATCTCTATTAATGATAAGGGTCGTGAGTATATTAAGTCACCAAAGGCGGTGACAATCACTCTGGACCACAACTATGACGACGAGGAAAAGGAGGAAGAGGCAATGACTGCTCAGATGGGTAAGGGTGGTGCGGCCGACGAGGAGCTCTACTCTATGCTCAAGGATTTGCGCAAGAAGGTCGCCAAGAAGTTGGATTTACCTCCGTTTGTCATTTTCCAGGATCCATCGTTGGAGGATATGGCTATACAGTATCCTATTACTATCGAGGAGATGCAGAATATCTCTGGCGTGGGTGCCGGCAAGGCCAAGAAGTTTGGTGGCGAGTTCATTAAACTCATAAAGGCATACGTTGAGGAGAAGGATATCATCCGTCCGCAGGATATGGTTGTTAAGTCGGTGGCCAACAAGTCGGGTAACAAAATTTTCATCATCCAGTCTATCGACCGCAAGATGGATTTCGACGATATCGCACGCGCCAAGAATCTCGACTTTGAGGAACTGTTGTCCGATATCGAAGGTATTGTAAATTCGGGTACGAAGCTCGATATTTCGTACTACCTTGACCAGCATATGGATCAGGATAAGATTGAGGATATCTATCTCTATTTCAAGGAGGATGCCGAGAGTGATTCACTCGATGCCGCTATTGAGGAGTTGGGTTCTGATTATAGCGAGGAGGAGATTCGCTTGGTGCGTATCAAGTTCTTGTGCGAGATGGGACATTAGGACGGCCTAATAAGGCTTTTACAAAAGATATGACTGCTACCCTCTGGGTTAGCAGTCTTTTTTTTTGTTTGTGACGAGTTGCTCGGTTAAAAAATTTTTGCTTAACTTTGCCCCGACATTTCGAAGGGGTGCCTTACTATCAGGCTGAGATTATACCCATTGAACCGGATACGGGTAATGCTGAGACCGGGAAAAGCGTAATCGACACACATACCCCTTTTCTGTATTTTTAATTTTTAACATTAAAAACGATGAAAAGGATTTTTTTCACACTCGCCGCAGTGTATTTGTCGCTCGGCGTAGGGGCGCAGCAAATCGAGCCCGACACAATCTCGATGTATGACGAGATTCAAAAAATCGAAGTAGTGGCCACTCGCGCCACAAAATCCACTCCCGTAGCCTATGCAAATCTCGAGAAGACCACCATCGCCCGCCATAACTATGGCCTCGATGTGCCCTCACTGCTGGCGCTCACCCCGTCGATGGTGGCGACCAACGAGACAGGTATAGGTATTGGTGGCACGTCGATGCGTATGCGTGGAACCGATGCTACACGACTCAACGTAACCATCAACGGCATGCCTCTGAACAATCCCGACTCTCACTCGACCTATTGGTACGACACGCCCGATGTTATATCGGCTGTGGGTGATGTACAGGTGCAGCGTGGTGCGGGCCTCTCTACCAATGGTACAGGTGCTTTTGGTGGTGCGGTGAATATGACTACATCGGCACCGCAGACCGAGTATGGTGGTGATGTGTCGCTCTCGTATGGCTCCTATAATACCAATAAGCAGGCCGTGCATATCGGCTCGGGCCTTATCAATGGTCACTGGATGGTGGATGCACGCCTCACTCATATCGGCTCCGACGGCTATGTCGATAGAGGAGCTACAGACCTCAAGTCGTATATGTTGCAGGGTGCTTACTACGGCGATCGCACCACGGTTAAGTTGCTTTCGTTTGGCGGTAAGGCCAAGACCTACCTCACCTACACAGGCGTAACAAAGGAGGAGATGGAGCTCTATGGCCCACGTTATCACACTGAGGGCCAGTATGAGACATCGGCAGGTCCCTATGTCTTGGCCGATGGCACGCACGTCGATTACTACGATGACCATACTGATAACTACCTTCAAATCAATAATCAGCTGATTATCAATCATCGTCTGTCAGATGCTTGGACCCTCTCTGCAATGGGATTTTACACCTATGGCTACGGATTCTACAAACAATACAAGGCCGAGCGCTCGCTTGTTGAGTATATGAATTTGGGCATTGCCGACTACGGTATTGAGGCCGATATGATACGTCGCAAGGTAATGCGTAACCACACAACCGGCGTAAATGCTTCGGTAGGGTATAACTCCGAGCGATTGTCACTGCTCTTTGGTGGCTTCTACTCATTCTACACTTGCCCGCATTGGGGCGAGTTGGATTGGGTCGATGGTTATAACAATGATCAGATTGCAGGTCGCTGGTACGACAACGACGTGGATAAGCAGGATGCAAATATCTTTGCCAAGGCTATGTGGCAGGCGGCTAAAGGTTTGAATATCTTTGCCGATGTGCAGTACCGCTATGTCGATTACCGTGCGTGGGGTGTGAACGACAATTTCGATTGGAACACAATGCAGATGCAGCCCATTGCGGTGGATAAGCAGTATAACTTCTTTAATCCGAGCATAGGCGTAAGTTATTCGTTCAGAGAGCGTAATAAGCTTTTCGCTTCATTCTCGGTAGCCCATAAGGAACCTACTCGTTCCGATTTTACCGACCGCTATATGTTTGCTGCCGACCAGACTCAGCCCTCGCCCGAGCGACTCTTTGACTATGAATTGGGCTATGAGTATGCCTCTGAGCGTTTGGCTTTGGGTGTTAATCTCTACTATATGCGCTACAAGGACCAGCTTATTCCTACCGGTATGGTCAACGATAGCTCCGATGCACTGAATGTGAATGTGCCCGACTCATATCGTTTGGGTGCTGAGTTTACCGCGGCGTGGAATATATCTGATTGGCTTACGCTGGGCGGAAATGCTACACTTAGCCGAAACAAGATTCTCGACTATGTAGATTTGTTGGCAGAGAGTCCCACCTATGGCGAGAATCTGGGCACGAAGACCATCGCCTACTCACCCGATTTCGTTGGCTCGGCTTACCTCGACTTCCACTTGGGTGGCTTTGAGGCAGTATGGCGCACGCAGTATGTTGGCAAACAGTATTTTACCAATAACGAGGTTGAGGCCTTGTCGCTGGATGCCTACTCAGTAACAAATCTCGATTTGGCCTATACGCTTACGACTCGCTCGGCAAAGAGTGTACGATTTGGCGTAACTATTTACAACCTGCTCAATGCTTCATATTGCAGCAATGGTTATGGCTATTCATATATGTGGGACGGCGTACGTTACGACGAGGCATACTACTTCCCGCAGGCACCGCTACACGCATTGGCCAACGTGACTATTAGATTCTAACAATAAGGCAACGGCTCGGTGTATGGGTGCCGAGCCTACAGCCTTAAAATACGTTGATGGGCGAGAGTTTTTGTTAAATCTTGCTGAAAGTATGGTTGTTTATAAAAAAAATGCTAACTTTGCGCCCGTTAAAATTGATGTGGAAGGATTTGGACTGCTTGCAACCACGAAAAAAATGCTAAACCAGCAATTCAGTTATACGACAGTCTCACTTCCATACGTTAATTGTTTAATTAAGAAAAACTATTAAAGTATGGCTTTTTTATTTACATCGGAGTCCGTTTCTGAGGGACATCCCGATAAGGTTTCAGATCAGATTTCAGATGCTATTCTTGACGAGTTCCTGCGTCACGACTCGGAGTCGAAGGTGGCTTGCGAAACACTCTGTACTACAGGTTTGGTTGTAGTGTCTGGCGAGGTTAAGTCATCGGCAAATGTTGATATTCAGTCAGTAGCACGCCGTGTTATCGACCGCATCGGTTACAATAAGAGCGAGTATCAGTTCGATGCAGCTTCGTGCGGTATCCTTTCGGCTATTCACGAGCAGTCATCAGATATTAATCAGGGCGTTGAACGCGAGGATGATGAGGCTCAGGGTGCTGGCGACCAGGGTATTATGTTCGGTTATGCTTGCAACGAGACTCGTGAGTATATGCCCGCTACACTTATCCTTTCGCACGTTATCTTGAAGGAGTTAGCCGTTATTCGTCGTGAGGGCGAGACAATGACCTACCTGCGTCCAGATGCCAAGAGTCAGGTTACTATGGAATACGATGAGACTACGGGTCACCCCACGCGCGTTCACACAATCGTTGTATCTACACAGCACGATGAGTTTGTAAAGCCTACAGCTACTCGCACCGAGAAGGAGGCCGAAGCAATGATGCAGCGTTTGATTCGTGACGACGTTAAGAATATATTGATTCCCCGCGTGAAAGCTCGTCTAGAGCGTGCCGGCGACCGTTTGGCTGATTTGATTGGCGATGATTATATCCTGCACGTAAACCCCACAGGCAAGTTTGTTATCGGTGGTCCTCACGGCGACACAGGTCTTACAGGCCGTAAGATTATTGTTGATACCTATGGAGGTCGTGGTGCTCACGGCGGTGGTGCATTCTCGGGTAAGGACTCTTCGAAGGTAGACCGTTCTGCAGCTTATGCAGCACGTCACATTGCCAAGAATATGGTTGCAGCAGGTATCGCCGATCAGGTTTTGGTTCAGCTCAGCTACGCAATCGGTATTGCCGAGCCTTTGTCAATCTATGTTGATACTTACCACTCAGCTCGCCCCTCAGCGTTGGAGGGTATGCCCGACGGTCAGATTGCCGAGCGTATTGGTAAGCTCTTTGACCTGCGTCCCGCAGCTATCGTGCGTCGCTTTGGTTTGAAGAATCCTATCTTCGAGGCAACAGCATCGTATGGTCACTTCGGCAACCGTCCCTACACCAAGGTTGAGAAGGTATGGGAGAATGGCGTGGAGACCGAGCGCGAGATCGAGTTCTTCGGCTGGGAGCGTCTTGACGCTGTTGAGCAGATCAAGGCCGAGTTCGGTTTGTAGAATCGTCTAACGGGGTGATTTCGGCGTTATGCTCGCTTTGGAAATACCTCCGGTTGTACATTTAATATATTATATAGAGGCTGCATTAAGTGGCCTCTATTTTTTTGCTGTTTTGTCCGAAATTTGTATATTTGTAAATGGCGAGGGCGGTCGTAAGCAAGAAAAAATGTCAAAATGTACAATAAACAGCCCGACGGCCTCGTTAATTAAGCAAAACAAGTAAAACAAAGATAGAAAGCCTATGGTAAAACTTGCCTATTTTGAATTATAAACAATTAATTTCTGTGTTATTATGAAAAAGACGGCATTAGTTATTTTGGCAACGGCCGCAGTTTCGGCTGTTGCTGGTGGTTTGACCGCAGTAAGTGTAAATAAATATACATCAAACAATGGTGGAGTGTTCTCTTCAGTGGACGCTGCCACATCGTGGAGTGATACGACCCCTCAGGCGGGTAATCATTTCGCCGCTTATCAGGCCGAGCAGTATCCCGACCTTACTTATGCAGCGGAGAACGCTGTGAAGGCCGTGGTGAATATCGAGTCTATTCGCGAGGTGCAGTATGGTGGTCGTTCGCGCGGTTACGATCCATTCTATGAGTTTTTCGGTATTCCCTATGGTGGTGGAGGTTATAGCGAGCCACAGACACGCGAGCAGCGTTCGGGTGGTTCGGGAGTAATCATCTCTTCAGATGGTTATATCGTTACCAACAACCACGTTATCGAGGAGGCTACCAAACTTAAGGTAAAACTCAACGATGGTCGCACGTTTGATGCTAAGTTGGTGGGTACTGACCCCACTACCGACGTAGCACTCATTAAGGTAGAGGCGAAGGATCTGCCTACATTGGCGTTCGGTAACTCTAACGATCTGCGCCTGGGTGAGTGGGTGTTGGCTATCGGCTCTCCGTTCGATTTGCAGTCGACCATCACGGCAGGTATCGTCAGCGCGAAGGCTCGTCAGTTGGGAGTTATTCCCGATGAGTTGCGCGTGGAGTCGTTCATACAGACCGATGCAGCGGTAAATCCCGGTAATTCGGGTGGTGCATTGGTGAATACTCGTGGCGAGCTGGTGGGTATTAATACTGTAATCAAGTCTTCTACGGGTAGTTATATCGGTTATTCGTTCGCCGTGCCCGAGACCATCGTGCGTAAGGTAGTAGTCGATCTCAAAGAGTATGGCGTTGTTCAGCGTGCTATGCTGGGCGTGCGTTACCGTGCTATCGACGACCTGTTCATCGAGCAGATGGGCGAGGAGCTGGGCATCACAAAGACAGGTGGCCTCTATGTAAATGAGGTTGTTGAGGGTGGTGCTGCCGAGGATGCAGGCCTGCGTAAGGGTGATATTATTACTGCGGTTGATGGCAAGAAAACCAACGATGCTTCGGCTATGAGCGAGCAGATGGCGCAGTACCGTCCTGGTGATAAGATTACAATTGAGTACACTCGCAATGGAGTGGAGAAGAAGGCGCAGGTGACGCTTAAGAATAAGGTTGGCAAGGCTGAGCCCGTTACGGCTGATACGAAGGATGTGGCCGAGGCACTCGGCGGTAAGTTCTCGGAGGTAAGCAAGAGTATGTGCGAGAAGTTGGAGATTCGTGGCGGTGTGCAGGTTACAAGTGTTGAGCGCGATGGCGTGCTGGCGCAGTCGGGTGTCAAGGAGGGTTTCGTGATTACCTATATCAACGACCGTCCTGTAACCTCACTCAAGGACTTGGAGCGCTTGAGCGACAATGTGGAGAGTATCGACGGCGTATATCCTAATGGCCGCGCTCTGCGATATGTGATTGTGAAGTAATTTTATAACGTATTTTTATAGTCCGCGTAGCAGAATCTGCTGCGCGGACTTTTTTTGTGTATGGAGTAGTGGATCTGGTATTTGCAAATAACGGTTTAATTCCTATATTTGTAGAAGGAAGAATCTATAACTAAACCCCAATACCATGAAAAGATTTATGTTGTTACTGGCTTTAGCTTTTGTTTGCGTCTCATGCGCCAAGGAGGAGCCATTTGAAGTGAAACGAGGTGTCAATATCAGCCATTGGCTTTCACAGAGCTCGGATCGAGGTGATGTGAGAGAGAAGAAGTTTACTCGTGACGATGTAAAGTTCATTGCAGAGGCGGGTTTTGATCATATCCGTATTCCTATTGATGAAGAGTAGATGTTCGACGAGGCTCTGAATCCGGAGCCGGAGGCTTTTCAGTTGTTGCACAATGCATTGGGCTGGTGCGAGGAGTTTGGCCTACGTGCTGTGGTCGACTTGCATATTTTGCGTACGCACTATTTTAATGCTGACGTAAAACCGCTCTTTACCGAAGTTAAGGCACAGGAGCAGTTCTATGATTGCTGGCGTAAGATTTCGGCCGAATTGAATAAATACCCGCATTCGATGGTAGCTTATGAGCTAATGAATGAGCCCGTGGCAGATGATCCCGAGCAGTGGAACGTAATCGTGAATGAGTGTCTGGCCGTAGTGCGTGAACTGGAGCCCAAGCGCACGATTATCATCGGAGCTAACCGCTGGCAGGCCTACGATCAGGTGAAGAACTTGCGCGTGCCCGCCAAGGATAAGAGTATCATCATCAGCTTCCACTTCTATAATTCCTTTGCCTTGTCGCACTACCGTGCTTCGTGGACCGACCAGAACGATAACCCGCTGAAGATTACCTATCCGGGCAATTTGGCCTCGGCGGCCGAGGTGGCAACACTTTCGCCCGAGATGAAGCAGAAGTATGGCGCCCTGGCAACCGACGAAGGGTATAACGATGTCTCGACCCTTGAGAAGCAGATTAAGCAGGCCTACGATGCCGCTGCGGCTATGGGGCGCAAGTCGTACCTTGGCGAGTTTGGTATCATAGACGGTGCCGACGAGCCCTCGATGATTCGCTGGTATCGCGATATTGTAGCCATCTGCGAGAAGTACGACATTGGTTACACCACTTGGGACTATAAGGGCAGTTTCGGCATCCTGCGCGACAATGGAGAGCCCTGGACCGAGAAGATTGATGCACTGCTCGGTAAGTAATAATGTAAACTCCCGCCCTCAGGGTTCGGGAGTTTTTTGTGCTAACTCTTGCACATTTAGGATATTATTTGCTAAATTTGCGAAGAGGTGTTGTGCATTGAACACCTATTGATGGCCTATGTGGGGACAAATTTAAGCGAGAATAAATGTTTAACTTAAGATTAATACTATGAAAAAACTATTCTGTTTATTTGTGGCGGTTGTCGTGTCGAGTTGTGTGTTTGCTAAAACGCCAATCAAGTATCACGGAGAGGTTGATGCAGGTTATTCACTTGGAGTAGGATTGCTTGCCATCGACCGAGTAGGTGTATATACTATTCAGGGTATTAGTGTCGGAAAGTATTTCTCTACAGGTGTTGGTTTGGGAGCGGAATATGTTGTTTCTAATTTTAGTGATGACGATTTCTATTTGATGACTCCAATTTATTTGAATGCCAAGGGCTATTGGCCCGTTACGGATAGATTTAGCCCCTACGTTTCGCTTGATGCGGGTGTTAGCTTGGGAATAACTGACGAAGTTGCTTACGACGGTATCTATTTAACCCCTGCGGTTGGTGTGAAATTTGGCCGCTTGAAGGCTCAGTTAGGATATAATTTGCTGCGATTGTCGGATGATAATTGGGATTATAACCTTAGCACCTTGCAGTTAAAAGTGGGTGTGATGTTCTAGACAAAAAAGAGGCTACCAACTTCGGTAGCCTCTTTTTTTATGTTTTGTCTTAGCACTTACTAATTCCGATTCGTGCCTCCTCGTTGTCCTTCTCCAGCTTTTCGTCCTCCTCCCACTCAAACATCGGGAACTCCTTTCCTCCCGCCAGTGAGAAACGGGTATAGGTGATAGGCAGGCCGCGCTGCAGGAACTTGGTCTCGTAGGCGGTCTTGACCGAAAGGTCGGCATCGGCATAGCCCGTGCCGTAGATGTCGTTGTTCGACGCCTCGCAGGGCAGAGAGAAATGTCGCACCACCTCGTTGGTGTAGCCGTAGAGGTGCTGTGAGTCGGTCTTGAGGTTAATCCATCCGTCTGCCGCCAGAAACTGCGCATAATACTCCAGAAAGATGGGCGATGTGAGGCGCTTCTTCGCACGGCGAGTCTTGAGCTGCGGGTCGGGGAAGGTAATCCAAATCTCGGCCACCTCGCTCTCGGCAAAGAACGAGTTGATAAACTCGATGCGTGTGCGCAGGAAGCCTACATTCTTCATCCCGTTCTCGGTTGCGGTCTTCGCTCCGCGCCACATACGCGCACCCTTGATGTCAACGCCAATGTAGTTAGCATTGGGATTACGCTCGGCCAAGGCGATGGTATATTCGCCCTTGCCACAACCCAACTCCAAGATGATGGGGTTGTCGTTCTTAAAGAAATCCTTGTGCCAACGCCCCTTCAGGGGGTGGTCCTTGTGGAATATATCCTCAAATTCGGGCTGTACCATACACTCGAATGTGAGGTTCTCGGCAAATCGTTTGAGTTTATCTTTTCCCATAATTATCTCTTCATTTGAAAGGTTATTCCTGCCGCCTCTATGCCGGCTACATCCTGCAACGGACTCAGCGAAATGTAGTACTCACCCTTGTGGGTAAACTGCACATTGCGACGGTAGGGTATCTCTATGTCGGTTGTCTTTGCTCTATTGCTTGCCCAATGTACACGCACTGGTAGGGTTACACTCTCACTATAGTGCAGTGAGTCGGGCGTGAGGGTGGTAATCTCCAATGCAATACTTGATGCATCGAAGCGGCGGTTGACATGTAGCGTAACATCCATATCGAGCAGAGAGGAGGTGTCACTATTCTCGTAAGTGATATTCACAGGCTCGACCCACCCTTCAAGGCTCACATCGCCCATTGCCACTACCGATTCGCTAACACCGCAACTGCCCAGGAACACGATGGCAAGCATAGCCATCAGCGCCAAGCGTAATACTCCGCCTCGCATCGTTGTCTAGTTATTTGCGTTGGTATCCTTATGCTGTCCTTCACCTCGGCGCTCACGCTGTCCCTCACCCTTTGCACCCTCCTGACGGGGGCGTGAACGATGGTTGCGACGGCGGTCACGGCCTCGGTTTTCTCGATTTTCACGATTGGGGGCTTGCTGCTCACGGTTCTCCTTAGGAGCATTCTCCTTTGCCTCGGTAGCATTCTCGGCTGGGCGCTGGCCCTGACGCTCGTTGTGGCCCTGACGCTCGTTGTGGCGCGAACGAGAGTCGCGGTCACGACGATTACGGTTGCGACGACGCTTATTCTGGTTGTCGAAACGAGTGATGCTATCCTCCTCGGTACGGTATGTT
>JAZQSN010000088.1:0-6573 GCA_045630065.1 Alistipes sp. | reverse complement strand
AAAAATACTTAAACCAATTAAAAACTTTAAGGTAATGAAAATTTTCAACTTTTTGAGCAAGGCCATGATGGTTGTGGCTGTTGCTATTTTTGCTCTCGGCGTAAACGCAGTTGAGGCTAAGAAGGGCAAGAAGATCGGTATCCAGCTCTACTCTGTAATGAGCGCAATGAACAAGGATCCTAAGGGCTCAATCGACAAGTTGGCTGCGATGGGTTACAACGTATTCGAGCTCGTACAGTGGGGCGGTAACCCCAAGGTATTCGGCTTGGACGCTGCTGAGTTCAAGGCTGCTTGCGACGCTAAGGGTATCAACGTTCTCTCTACTCACTCTTCATTGCAGGAGGATCCCGCTAAGGAGGCTGAGGTTATGGAGAACTGGCGTAAGCTCTTCGCAGTTCAGAAGGCTGTAGGTGGTAAGTACTTCGTTATCCCCTCATACCGTGTTAACTACACTGAGGCTGAGGTTAAGAAGATGGCTGACTACTTCAACCGCGTAGGTAAGATTGCTAAGGAGGAGTTCGGTTTGATGTTGGGTTACCACAACCACTCACAGGAGTACAAGAACCTTGAGGGTACCGATAAGGTTATGTGGGAGTACTTGGTAGAGAACACTAACCCTGAGTATGTATTCTTCGAGATGGACGTTTATTGGGTTACAATGGGTGGCAAGGATCCCGTTGCTTACTTGCAGAAGTATCCCGAGCGCATCAAGATGCTCCACATCAAGGACGAGTTCGTTATCGGCGAGAGCGGTAAGATCAACTTCGAGGGTATCTTCAAGCAGTTCTACAAGAACGGTTACAAGGATTTCGTAGTTGAGATCGAGACTCCTCGTGATCTCCGCAACAAGACTAACGCTGACGGTAGCAAGTACACTCAGGATCAGATCGCTGCTGAGATGTTCGAGGCTGCTAAGAAGAGCGCCGCTTACTTGCAGAACGCTAAGTTCGTTAAGTAATTCGGTGCAATCGCGAGATTGCTAATATAAGAGGCTGTCCAACCCCGAGGTTGCGACAGCCTTTTTTTGTTTGGTGGCCAAACGTTGAGCGTCGGCCCCCTTGCCCAAGGCTGCTGGCCACAAACGCAAAAGAGGACAACCCCTCAGGGATGCCCTCTTTTTTTTTGTCACTATAGTGACGCCTAATCGTCCAGGCAGTCGACGTGAATCTCGCGCTGGAACGACTCATTGAGCGACATATAGGTCTGTGTGCTCGATACACCCTCCACAAGCAAAATCTTGTCGAAGATGGTGCGCATCAGGTGCTCGTTGTCAAGACAGTAGATCTTCACCATCAAGTTGTAAGAGCCTGTGATGTAGTGGCACTCCACAATCTCGGGAATCTCCTTCAGGCGCTCCACCGTATCCTGCTGGCGAGTGATATCGCTCACGCGGATAGAGATGAATGCACACACGTCGAAGCCCAGCGACTTGGGCGCTACCACCAGGCGGCTACCCTGAATCACTCCCATATCCTCCAGCTTCTTGATGCGCTGGTGGATAGCTGCACCCGAGATGCCGCACTCGCGGGCAATCTCGAGGAAGGGTGTACGGGCATTCTTAATCAGAAAACGCAGGATTTTTTTATCTGTTGCGTCCAATGTAGTCTTTGCCATATAACTTTCTCGCTTTATTATTTCAATACTCCCAACTCCTTGCCAATCTTCACGAAGGCCTCAACGCAACGGTCCAACTGCTCTACGGTGTGACCTGCCGATACCTGTACGCGGATACGAGCCTGACCCTTGGGTACTACGGGGTAGTAGAAACCTGTAACGAATACACCCTCCTCCTGCAACTTGGCAGCGAAGTCCTGCGAGAGCTTGGCATCGTACAACATAACGGCGCAGATAGCCGACTGTGTGGGCTTGATGTCGAAGCCTGCTGCAATCATCTTTGTGCGGAAATGCTCAACGTTGGCAGCCAAGCGGTCGTGCAACTCGTCGCTCTCCTCCAGCATCTTGAACATCTCGATGCCGGCACCTACTACTGCGGGGGGCAATGAGTTAGAGAAGAGGTAGGGGCGTGAACGCTGACGCAACATATCGATAATCTCCTTGCGGCCTGTGGTGAAACCACCCACAGCACCACCGAAGGCCTTGCCCAAAGTACCTGTCAAGATATCCACCTCGCCACGCAAGTTGTAAAGTTCGGTAATACCACGACCTGTCTTGCCCAACACACCTGCCGAGTGGCACTCGTCAACCATTACCAGTGCGTCGTACTTCTCAGCCAGAGCGCAAATCTTGTCCAAAGGTGCGGCGTTGCCGTCCATCGAGAATACACCATCGGTTACGATGATGCGGAAACGCTGTGCCTGTGCACGCTTCAGGCAATCCTCCAACTCCTCCATATCGGCGTTGGCATAGCGGTAACGCACAGCCTTGCAAAGACGCACACCGTCGATGATTGAGGCGTGGTTCAATGCATCAGAGATGATAGCATCCTGCTCGGTCAAGAGAGGCTCGAACACACCACCATTGGCATCGAAGCAAGCAGCGTAGAGGATTGTATCCTCGGTGCCGAAGTAGTCGGCGATAGCCTTCTCCAACTCCTTGTGCATATCCTGACAACCGCAGATGAAACGCACTGACGACATACCAAATCCGCGCTCGTCCATAGCACGCTTAGCGGCGTCGATAAGGCGCTGGTTGTCCGACAGACCGAGGTAGTTGTTGGCGCAGAAGTTAAGCACAGGCTTACCTGCCACTTCAATCTCGGCACGCTGGGGTGATTCGATTATTCGCTCGGTCTTGTAGAGACCTGCCGCCTTGATAGCGGCCAACTCCTGCTGGAGGTGTTCTTTAATCTTTCCGTACATAGCTTTTTGATTTTATATTTTTGTTATTTGTCTCTCGTTAGTATTTGCCCAGTCGCTCGTTGATGCCGTCGCGATAGGCTCTCCACAGACGTGCCACGTCGCCAAACTCCCATCCTTTACCAAGTGGAGCCGATACGATGGCCGTGAAGATATATCCCACAACGCCGATGAAGCCACGCAAGTAGCGCACGCCCCACGTCTTGCCGTAGTGGTGGTTCAAGTAGGCAGAGTTACGCACGTGGTAGAATCGCTTCCACTTCTTCTTGCGCTCGCGCTCGGCCCACGTGTCATCGCTGAAGAATAGCTGCTTGTCCATCTCTGCCGCAGGCACATACATAATCTTCCAGCCTGCCAATACGGTGCGCAGACAGTAGTCGGTGTCGTCGCAGAAGATGAAGAGCTCCTTGTTTGGCAGACCAATCTGCTCGACTACGGCGCGACGAATGAAGGGACCCTCAAATGCTGTGCCCACAATCTCGGTCGGGCCATCGACCTGCATCTTGCGCAACTTACCCTCGTACATCGACGAAAATGGATTGGTGAGGTTGTAACGCTGGAAGTCGTTAGTGAAGATCTTGCCATCGAGGAATCGGCGTGGCGCAAGCATACCCACCTTCTCGTCGCTGGCCTCCTTGAGCAGAGCCGTAAGGCAACCCTCGCGGGGGAACACATCGTCATCCATACACCAAATCCAGTCGGCGCCACCCTTGTAGGCGGCATCGATACCTGTGTAGAAACCACCCGAACCACCCACGTTTGACTGGTGGATGACGAGCAGGTCGCTCTGGCTGTCGAGCCATTCGGCGGTGCCGTCGGTAGAACCATTGTTCACCACCAGAATGGTAGTCAACTCCTTTTGGCGGCGCAGCGCCTCGATATTCTTTTTGAGTAACTCCTTGCGGTTGAAGGTTACGACAACGGCTGTGATATTCATATGCACTCTACTTACAATTTTCAACAAAATTACTAAACATTATCAACACAAGCAATAGTTTTGGCTCTTATTTTCGCGTTTTAATTACAAATTGTAACACCTTCTGCTCAAATGGTGGCAAAAACTAACCTCCTGCAACTGATGGTTTGTTAACCTCCTCGGTCTCACATTTCGCCCTCGGCCGTTGCAAAATAGCCAAACAATGAGTAACTTTGCCTCGTATATGGAACAGAATTACATTCGCGAAGAGCGTTACGACGCCGACCGCATAGAAAAACTTGCATACCACTATCGTGAAATTCTCGCCCTGCTGGGTGAGGACCCCCAGCGTGAGGGCCTTATCAAGACCCCCGAGCGTGTAGCCAAGGCTATGTCGTTCGTTACAAGGGGCTACTCGCAGGACCCCATCGAGATCATCAACTCGGCCATCTTTACCGAGGAGTATCAGCAGATGGTGCTCGTTAAGGACATCGAGCTCTTCTCGATGTGCGAACACCATATGATGCCTTTTGTGGGTAAGGCGCACGTGGCGTACATCCCCAACGGCAAGATCACCGGCCTGTCGAAGATTGCCCGCGTGGTGGAGTGCTTCGCTCGTCGCCTGCAGGTGCAGGAGCGCCTGACGGTGCAGATTCGTGACTGCATACAGCAGGCACTGAACCCCATCGGTGTGGCCGTAGTTATTGAGGCAAGCCATATGTGTATGCAGATGCGTGGCGTTGAGAAGCTGGGCTCGGCAACTACTACATCGGCCTTTACGGGCGTATTCCTCAAGGACACCCGCACTCGCGAGGAGTTTTTGACCTTGATTAGCAATAAATACCGATAGATGTTACGCCACACATTACATATCGTTACCTGCTGCCTGATACTTCTATCAGCAGCCTGCTCGCCCAAGCATAAGGCCGAGGGCGGAGAGAGCGGATTGCGTGTTATGTCGTACAACATACGTTATACGGGCGAGCCGGCAACCGATGGCGAAAACCATTGGGACTGGCGCCGTGCTGCATCAATCAATATGGTGCGCGAGGAGCGCCCCGCGGTGATGGGAGTGCAGGAGGCTCTGGCGCCGCAGTTACAGTTCCTGGACGAAAACCTGCCCGAGTATGACTATGTAGGCGTAGGCCGCGACGATGGTGTGAGCGCCGGCGAGCATATGGCGATATTTTTCTTAAAGGAGGCTGTCGAACTGGAGGATTGGGGCACATTCTGGCTCTCGCAGACACCCGATGAGGTGACTATGGGCTGGGATGCCGTATGTTACCGTACCTGCACGTGGGCGCTGATGCGCGACAAGGTCACAGGCAAGCAGTTTGCGATGCTGAATACCCACCTCGACCATCGTGGCGAGCAGGCCCGCGAGCAGAGCATCGTACTTATCGTAAATCGAATCAAGGAGATTGTACCCGAGGGAACACCCCTGTTGCTTACGGGCGACTTTAACTCTACCACCGACAGTGAGATATACGCTCCGCTGAAGGCCGTAATGGAGGATGCTCGCGAGGTAGCCACTCAGAGCGACCACCGAGGCACATTCAACGGCTGGGGCAAGGCGTCGAGCGTCATCGACCACATCTTTGTGCGAGGCGTGGAGGTGGATCGCTTTGCGGTGCTGTGTGACAAGAACTATGGCGCGCCCTACATCTCGGATCACTACCCTGTGGTGGCCGACGTAAGATTTTAAAATACAATAACTAAAACCAAATAAAAATGAAAAAGATTCTGTTATTTGCCCTTACGGTAGCGGTAGCACTTGGTGCTACATCGTGTGCCGAGAAGAAGAACGACATTAAGGTAATCTCGTACAATGTACGCGTGAACGTTGAGAGTGATGGTGAGAACAAGTGGGATTTGCGTAAGCACGCCTCAGTTGCAATGATCAACGAGGAGAAGCCCACCATCTTCGGTCTGCAGGAGGCTAAGCCCGAGCAGATGCAGTACTTGGTTGACAACCTTCCCCAGTATGGCCACATCGGCGTAGGCCGCGAGGACGGCGTATCGGAGGGTGAGCATATGACCATCTTCTACCTCAAGGACGAGGTGGAGCTTTTGGACGGCGGTACCTTCTGGCTCTCGGAGACTCCCGAGGAGCCCTCGATGGGTTGGGATGCTGCCTGCAAGCGCTCTTGCACCTGGACAAAGTTGCGTATGAAGGACACTGGCAAGGAGTTCGCTTACATCAACACTCACCTCGACCACGTTGGTAAGGTGGCTCAGCGCGAGGGCTTGGCTCTTATCTGCAAGCGTTTTGCTGAGATCGTTCCTGTAGGTATGCCCGCATTCCTTACAGCTGACTTCAACGCTGTAACCTCTGACCCCATCTTCGAGCCCCTGAATGCCGAGATGCTCGATGCTCGCGAGGTAGCTCCCGAGACCGACCGTCGTGGCACATTCAACGGCTGGGGTAAGGCTGATTCTGTTATCGACCACATCTTCTTCCGTGGTGCTGAGGCTCACTCGTTCAAGGTATTGCGCGACAATAGTTACGGTGTTCCCTACATTTCGGATCATTACCCCGTAGTTATGACCGCAACATTCTAAAAATTGCCTAATAAGGTGATTTTGGCGTTTGCGCTCACCTTCATAATCCTCATTTACGCATAGTAAACTGCGGTTATTCAGGTTTCGCGCACCTAAAAATCCCTCTTATTATCCAATTTTTCCACAATGCTATGTAGGCTACTAACTTTTCAGTTGGTAGCCTATACTTTTGCTATATTTTTGCTATCTTTGCTTAACAAAAACAACAAGATTATGGAACAACAAATACGAAAACTTCTCTCAGGCATCGTGCATCCCGAGACTCAGCAGGATATCGTC
>JAZQSN010000087.1:0-4555 GCA_045630065.1 Alistipes sp. | reverse complement strand
ACGAACCCCGACTACGACGAGATGAGTATTGCGCCAGATAGCGTGAAGGATATATATCGTGTTGTAGGAAACTTGAAACTATATTAGATAACCTAAAAACCTTTTTGATTAGATATGATTACTGTTAAGACAAAAGAGAATGCTTCGTTGCTGATGGCATTTGTAGCGGCTATAATCGTAGCGGTGGTGATGACCTTTGTAGGTGTTGTGTGGTGGCTTACACTATGTATTTCGTTTGGAGTATTTGTAGTTATGGCTATCTTCTCGCTCTTTATGATGAAACAGTATGTAGCCTACAAACTTAAGCCTATCTACTCGATGGTGCTCTCGCGTGATGTTCACACCACTGAGATTGTCGATGAGATGAAGGATAAACACGTCGAAAATATCTCGGAGGAACTCACCGCCTGGGCCGACGATAACGACAAGGAGATTGCTCGTCTGAAACAGAACGAGGCTTTCCGTAAGCAGTATCTGGGCAATGTGGCTCACGAGTTGAAGACTCCCATCTTCAACATACAGGGCTATATATCTACTCTTCTCGATGGTGGTCTGGAGGATGAACTCATCAATAGAAAATATCTCGAGCGTGCCGAAAAGAGCATCGATCGTCTGATTAATATCGTAAATGATTTGGATACAATCTCCAAATTGGAGAACGATATGAACCGACTGAAGATGGAGCAGTTTGATATCGTAGCTCTGGCAAAGGAGATTACCGAGCAGCTTGAGATCAAGGCTGCCGAGCGTAGTATCCGCCTCTCAGTTAAGGGTTCTGATTCGTTGCCTTCGCCTTTCCGCGTGATGGCCGACAAGCACTTTGTGGGTCAGGTGTTGGTTAATCTTATTGCTAATTCAATCAACTACGGCAAGGATGGCGGTTCTACCCGTATCCGTTTCCGCGATATGGCCGACAAAGTTTTGGTTGAGGTTGAGGATACAGGTATTGGAATTCCTAAGGAGGATATGCCTCGCATTTTCGAGCGTTTCTATCGTGTCGATAAGGGCCGTTCACGTGGTCAAGGTGGAACAGGTCTTGGCCTGGCTATCGTTAAGCATATTGTCGAGGCTCACGGTGAGCGTATCACTGTTCGTAGTGAGTTGGGTGCAGGTACTACGTTTGCCTTTGCTCTTAAGAAAGTGAAATAGTTAGGTAAGAATAGATGCAATGCTGAACGATTTACTCTACATAGTTTGGGATGCCGATCCTGTGATGTTCTCTATCGGTGGCTTCGAGTTGCGCTACTACGGCTTGATGTGGGCCTTGACGTTCCTAATTGGCGAGCGATTCTTCACCAACTACGTTCGTCGCGAGGGCTTTGGCCAGCAGGTCGTGGAGACCGGTTTTGTGTGGATCGTACTCGGAGCGGTGCTTGGTGCCCGCCTGGGACATTGTCTGTTTTATGAGTTCGACTACTATATCACCAAGCCGTGGGCTATCCTTACAGAGTTCCGCAACGGCGGTATGGCGAGTCACGGCTCGGCACTCGGTATGTTGTTCGGTATGTGGATGACCTGCCGCAAGCATCGTATGCCCTATGTGTGGTGGCTCGACCGCATTATGATTCCCGTTACGATTGGCGGTGCGCTGGTGCGTTTTGGCAACTTGCTAAATTCGGAAATCGTGGGAAAGGTGACCGATGTGCCTTGGGCTTTCCAGTTCGTGCGCCTGCATCCCAATATGCCCATCGAGGCGATTCCTGCACAGCACCCCGCGCAGTTGTATGAGGCTATATGCTATGTAATCACATTTGCCATCTTGTGCGTACTTTATTATAAGTACGATATGGCACGTCGCCGTCCGGGTATTATGTTCGGCATTGGTGTGCTGGGTGTTTTTGCTACTCGTCCTTTTATCGAATTCGTGAAGGTAAATCAGGAGGCCTTCGAGGAGGGTATGCTCTTTAATATGGGTCAGCTGCTCAGTGTGCCGTTTATTATTTTGGCTTTGTACTTCATCTGGCGTGGCTTGAAGGGTGCGTTGCCTGTAGGCAAGCCCGACTCGGTGGAGAAGATGCCCGAGCGTAAAACAAACTCAAACAAGAAGAGATAATGGTAGAAGAGGTAAATAAGATAATCTACAATATGCTCATCAGCGGTCGCGGAGTCTATCTGCCCGATGTGGGCACGCTCTTTATCGAGCGTCAGGGCGCACGCCGCATTGCTAAGGATCGTCTGCTGAGTCCGCGTAATGTGGTTACCTTCTCATCGCAGGAGCAGGCACCTTCGCTCGTTGACGAGATTGTAGCCATCGCAGGCTGTCAGCAATCTCAGGCGCAGGATATATACGCCCGCTGGCGTGAAAAGACTCGTCAGGGTAGTGATGTAACCATAGGTGGCATCGGTGTTTTGCGAGGTAAGAGCTTTACAGCCGATAAAGGTTTTGCTGCGGCCATCAATCCCAAGGGTGTGAAGACCCTTGTCGTACGTCGTCGCCGTTCTAACGCTTGGATTTATATATTGTGCGGTGTGGCCATTGTGGCTGCGCTCGCAATCTTTGCTTTTCTGCAGTGGGGCTCTGAGTGGGGGCTTGGTGCAAAACAATCGAAGTATGAGGTGGAGAGTGTTGCCGAACCCGTTGCTGAGGTGGTAACTGAGGCTGATGTAGAACATGAGGCAGATACCAACGAGGATCCCAACACCAAAACCATAGCACGACCAATTGAACCGCAGACTTATCCATATTATGTTGTTATGGGAGTCTTTTCTACCGAGCAGAATGCTGCACGAGCTGTCGAGCAGTTGCGTTCGAAGATTAAAGAGGCTACGGGTGAGGTGTTGCCCTATGGCGATAAGTATATGGTGACAGCATTTGGTAGCAATTCGCGCAGTGAGTGCAATCTCTTCATTGGCGCCTATGGCGATGTCTATCCCGATTTGTGGGTCTATAACAAGAAGTAATGCGCGTAGCCGAAAAGATAGGTAGCCTGATTGATTTGTGTTATGTGCGACCCTTGTCGCGCTATATCTCGCCCACGATGTTCCGCTACGCAGTGTGCGGTGCGGGTAATATGGTGCTCGACGTGGTGTGGTATTACCTTATATATCATTACATCATCGCCCTGCGCTTCATTGACTTGGGAGTGGTTGTGGTGTCGCCTCACGTTGCTTCGCTTGTGGTGGTCTTCCCTATAACATTCTTTACAGGATTTTGGCTCAATCGCAATGTAGCCTTCCGCTCGATAGAGGTGGGGCAGGGTGTGCAGCTTTTTCGCTATGCATTGACCGTTGCCGGCTCGTTGTTGCTGAATTATGTGTGCATAAAACTATTTGTCGAGGTGTGTCACATCTGGCCTACGCCGGCCAAGGCTCTCACGACGGCAGTGTGTGTGGTATATAGCTATCTTTCGGGTCGGTATTTTACATTTCGCGAAGTATAAAACAGAATTTCTCTCGACATAGTGTCGGGAGAAATTTTTTTTGCCCTCAAATCGCCCGAAAATGGGCAAAAAACGGATGTTTTGAAAATCTTAACTTTAAATTAATGTGAAAACGGAGCCTAAAATTGGTTGTTTTCTAAAAAATGAGTACTTTTGCTCAATTAAAAATATGCACTACGGAGTGCTAATTTTACAACCATCAAGAATATGACAACTCAAGACGATAAGAACCCTGAATTGATGGGTAGAATCATACCCATCAATATCGAGGAACAAATGAAGTCGGCATATATCGACTACTCGATGTCGGTTATCGTGTCGCGTGCGTTGCCCGACGTGCGTGATGGATTGAAGCCCGTACATCGCCGTATCCTTTACGATATGAGTGCCGAGCTTAATCTTTATTCTGATAAGCCTACCCGTAAGTCTGCCCGTATCGTGGGTGATGTGCTTGGTAAGTTCCACCCCCACGGCGATAGCTCTGTATACGAGGCTATGGTTCGTATGGCTCAGGAGTGGGCTATGCGCTATCCTTTGGTTGAGGGTCAGGGTAACTTTGGTTCGATGGACGGCGATAAGGCTGCTGCTATGCGTTATACTGAGGCGCGTATGCAGAAGATTACCGACGAGGTGATGGCCGACATCGAGAAGGAGACAATCGACTGGACAACCAACTTCGATGATACATTGAAGGAGCCCACCGTGCTCCCCACTAAGATTCCTTTGTTGCTCGTTAACGGAGCAAGCGGTATCGCTGTAGGTATGGCAACTAATATGGCCCCCCACAACCTGGGTGAGGTGGTTGATGCTTGCTGTGCATACATCGACAATCCCGAGTGTGAGTGCGAGGAGTTGCTCAAGTATGTCAAGGGTCCCGACTTCCCTACAGGTGCGCTCATTTATGGTTACGAGGGTGCTAAGGAGGCTATGCTCACAGGTCGTGGTCGTGTTATTATGCGTGCTCGCACCGAGATTGAGACTACCGAGTCAGGTCGCGAGTGCATCGTAATCAAGGAGATTCCCTATATGGTCACCAAGGCCGAGATGATTAAGAAGATCGGCGCTATGGTCAACGAGAAGAAGTTGGAGGGTATCTCATATATCAACGATGAGAGTGACCGTAAGGGTTTGCGTATCGTTATCTTCGTAAAGAAGGATGCATCAGCCAATGTAGT
>JAZQSN010000086.1:0-2964 GCA_045630065.1 Alistipes sp. | reverse complement strand
CTCACACTTGTTCTTGCCAGCTGCCTCGGCTACTACCTCCTTATCGAGTGATGAAGCGGTTGCCAAAGTAACACCTGCAAGGTCATCAATAAACTGAACGTAAATCTGCTTGTTAGAGCGGAATACGGTCATACGAGGCTGCTCAGGCGTACCGTTAACGATCTTACGGATACGCATCTTGATCCTCTCTCTTCTTTCTATCTTTGTTAATGACATAATGCTTGACTTATTTTACTATTTTGAAGCAGACTTACCAGCCTTACGACGGATTACCTCGCCTACGAACTTAATACCCTTACCCTTATAAGGCTCCGGCTTACGCAGTGAGCGGATCTTTGCAGCAACCTGGCCTACCAACTGCTTGTCGATTGACTTAAGAGTTACGATGGGGTTACCCTTCTTCTCAGTTACAGCTGTTGCAGTAACCTCAGCGGGCAACATCAATGCTACATCGTGTGAGTAACCAAGACCCATTACAAGGATACCATCCTTAACCTCGGCCTTGAAACCAACACCAACGAGCTCCTGCTTGATCTCGTAGCCCTTAGATACGCCTACAACCATATTGTTGATGAGTGCGCGGTATAAGCCGTGCAATGAACGGTGACGGGGCTGGTTAGTGGGGCGTGTTACCATTACAGCAGCAGACTCCTTATTAGTCTTTGCGTCGGTGTAAGTACCAACCTCAACCTTAATGTCTGAATCAACCTTCTGACTCAGTGTACCAAGAGGCCCTTTCACGCTTACCGTGTTGTCTGCTGCAACCTCTACGGTTACGCCTGCAGGTAAGATTACAGGTAATTTACCAATTCTTGACATTTTTCTTTTCGTTTGTTTGTTTGTTAATTAATGCTTTGAGAGCAAAAGATTAGTAGATGTAGCACAATACCTCGCCACCTACGTTCTCCTTGCGAGCCTTAGCGTCAGTCATAATACCCTTTGAAGTTGAAAGGATGGCGATACCCAAACCGTTCAATACACGAGGCATAGTCTCAACTGATGCATACTGGCGCAAACCGGGACGGCTTACACGCTTCAAGTTCTTGATAGCGTTAGTCTTGCTTGCAGCGTCCCACTTCAATGCGATCTTGATGGTGGGGTGACCCTTCTCATCGTTGTCGAACTTGTAAGCCAAGATATAACCCTGCTCGTAGAGAATCTTTGTGATCTCTCGCTTAATTTTTGAGCCGGGAGCTACAACCACCTTGTGGTTGGCTTTCACCGCGTTTCTAATTCGCGTGAGGAAATCCGCAATAGGATCTGTCATAGTGAATTAAAAGTTAAAAATTAATAATTAAGTTAAAATTTGTTTTATTTTGCTTCCTCTGGTGACCTCCATTTTTCCTCTCCTTCGCCGCTCACTCCCCAAACTCTGCCCTTTCGAACATCATCAGCGTCATTTACAGCGAGATAGCAGAAAAAGTTCGGCCCCTGAAAATGCGCGCAAATATACGCAAAAAAATCCAATAAATCGCTATGGAATGCTTTATTATGAAGCATTTGCGACTGCGAAAACGAAAAAATAACATAAAAGTAACATTGGACCGCGCATTTTGCGACTTTTGGCCCAAATTTGTTACCCAATGTTGTTCGTGCTACACGACAAAAGGAGTAACACAAACCGCTCTCGCGGTTCAGCCACAACCCCTTGTTACATTCAGCCTGAACGGCTTCGTCGGCACGCATCACGATGCGCGCAACTATACTCGCAACGCAAAACTCCACACACAGGGGGACTACTCCTCCCGCGCTAGGTCATTCTACGACTCTTGAATGTGTAACTCGATGCCTAACCTTTTCGACCATCTACTCACCGAGAAGTTACCGTCACCAGACGGCACTTTCCCCGACGAGCGCAACGGCTTACTTGGGACTCTGCATCTGTATTGAATGTGTATTCGCCACCAATCGTGCGCCATACATATATATAATGTAGGCTCTCTCTTGATAGAGGCACTCATTGAGCACCCACGAATGACATATTCGGGAAATAAATCGACGGGGTTAGGCTACAGCAAGCTGCACAACGCCTTCCACACATCGAAAAAACAGTCGCTCGGGGCGCATTGCGCGCCCCTGCGACAGTGATCTACTACCAGCTGGCCTTCTTCACACCGGGGATCAGACCGTTTGATGCCATCTCACGGAACTGAATACGGCTGATGCCGAACTGACGCATATAACCCTTAGGACGACCCGTCAGTTTGCAACGGTTGTGCTGACGGATGGGATTCGAGTTGCGGGGCAACTTTGAGAGGGCGATCCAAGCCTCCTCGTGATCCATCTCACCGCTCTTAACCTTTGCAGCAATCTCCTCACGCTTGTGAGCGTAACGATTTGCGAGCTTCACACGCTTTACCTCGCGTGCCTTCATTGATTCCTTTGCCATATTACTGGTTGTTCTTTTTAGCGTTCTTAAAAGGCAAACCGAACTCACGCAACAGGGCATAACCCTCAGCGTCGGTCTGTGCCGTAGTTACGAAAGTAATCTCCATACCGAAGATCTTAGTGATCTTGTCGATGTCGATCTCGGGGAAGATGATCTGCTCGGTGATACCCAAAGTATAGTTACCACGGCCATCGAACTTCTCGTTGATACCCTTGAAGTCGCGAACACGGGCCATAGCCACTGCGATCAAACGCTCCAAGAACTCGTACATACGCTCTGCACGAAGCGTTACACGTACACCGATAGGCATACCCTTACGCAACTTGAAGTTAGAGATATCCTTCTTTGACTTGGTCTGAACTGCCTTCTGACCTGTGATCTGAGTAAGCTCGGCCTGTGCAACGTCGATAAGCTTCTTATCGGCAACTGCCTGACCCATACCCTGGTTGATCACGATCTTCACGAGCTTGGGACACTGCATTACGCTGGTGTAGCCAAACTCCTTCATAAGAGCAGGAACAATCTGCTCCTTATACTGTGTTTTGAGTGTTGGTACGTATGCCATTATTTGATCT
>JAZQSN010000085.1:0-25071 GCA_045630065.1 Alistipes sp. | reverse complement strand
CGAGGTTAATCTCGATGACGGGGAAGCCGTGGTAGGCGAGCTGCGCACGCCCTGTCTGGCAATCCTGATACGATGCCGAGCCGTAGGCGCTGTCGAGGAAACTCTGGTACAAAGCGTAGATGCGGGGTGACACGAAGAATGCCACCTGACCCTCGGCATAAAGACCCTTCAGTCGGGGGTTGGCCTTGCTTACAACCTCAGAGAAGAGCTCGCCAATCTCCATATCGTTCAACATCGTGCTCAGGTCGGTCGACGAGGTGGCAATCTCGCCGCTCTTCACGCGGTTGTTGATAATCTTGAGCAAGCCATCGAAGCTGTTGAAGCTTGTGTTGAGGGTGTTATCCTTGTCGCCCAACCACATGTTCATACGAATAGACTCGGCGATGGCACGACGGAAGAGCTCGGTCTCGGCAGCCTCCAACTCAGTGCCCGACAAATCCTCCATATTCACATCAGCACGGTTGGTAATCATCTCGAACACGGTCGAGAAGTAGTCGCTTGCCGCAAACGAGTTTTCGGCCTTGACCCTCGACATAGGGATTGTCTTCTGGTAGTGTGTCGACTTTGTGCCGCCACTCCAGCCCGATGCCTGATCGAAGGGTGTGAGTACGTTCTGCTTGTTGTCCCAGATCTGCACTACGGTGGGCATAGGCATATTATAGAGGATACGGATTCCGAGTGACTCGGCCGAAGGACCAGTCAAGAGGGGACGGAAGAAGATGGTCTCGAGTTCGCGACCTGAATAAGTTTTGGGATTTACGATAATGTTTGACATAATTTTACTTTTGTTTTAGGTTTGTTAATCGGTTTTTCGTAAAAGTTTGGGTTGTCTGTATTAGTATCTGCCGAAGGCCTTTGCGTCGTCGGCGTAGGCTCGTTCGTTGGCCTGCTGCACAGGCTGATTCATCGAGGGGTCCTCCACGGGCTTTGTGCGTGTGGCTAAGGCTCGGCGCTGACCCTCATCGAAGGCAATTGCCGAACGCGAGGGGCTCTGTACCGCCGCCTGCGGTAGCGAACTCTCCTCGATGGCGCTCTGCTCTTCGGGGGCCGGCTTCTCGGCTTGCTTCTTTGCTTTACGCTCCTCGCGCTTTGACTGATGCTTCTGGTGTAGGCTCTCCAACCACTCCTCGATGCGGTAGGCCAGACGTCCGAGCAGGAAGCGGATAATCACGCTCGCTGTTGAGTTGTGCGCTTCGCCGTGTAGGGCCTTGTCGGTGGGCAGGTCACTCTCCGTTGAGGGTTGCTGGGTCGTGGCCGCAGGCTCGATAATGCGGTCGGCAAGACCTGCCGCCACCGCCTCCTGGGCCGTGAGCCAACGTCCCTCGCCTCCATTCTCAGCCATTAAATCGGCAAAGAACTGGGCATCGAGTCCCGAGTGCAGTGCATAGAGTGCGGCCAGTCGTTCGTCGGTCTTACGCAATAGGTCGGCACGTGCGTCGAGCGACGAGGCGTTGCCCTCGATTGAGCAGGTTGACTTGTGTATCAGGTACATAGCGTTGCTTGAAATCTCACGACAGCCATCGTTTGCCGCCTGTGCGATGATTGTTGCAGCCGAGGCTGTGTAGCCGTAGCAGCGTGTTGTGATGTGTGCATCGAGTCCCATCAGCGCATCGTAGATGAGCAGTGCATCGTTCACATCGCCACCCGTCGAGCGTATGTTCACCACCACACTCTTGGCGGCAATCTCGGCTATGCGCTGCACCTCGTGACGCAGTGTCTTGAAGGTCGCCACACGCGAGTCGCCATTCTCGAACTGATGCTCCTCGGGTACGCCTATCGTGCCCTCGATGTCGATGTAACAGGTGTGAGCTTCGTTTCTGATTGTAATCTTGGTTTGCATTTTCTCTTTTAGGTTTTCAATTAGGTTAATTCATCGGTAATGGTACGCACAAATTCGCATTGTGCACACCCTGTGGTCGTGTCGAAAGATACCACCCGACTCAGATGGTAGTTCGCCCCCTGGCCGCCAATGTTGAGTCGGTAGGTGTCGCGAGCGCCACCGCCCTCGTCGCAGTCGCACATATGTTGCACGAGGTGTGCGGGCAACGTGAGCGAGAGGCTGAGTCGGCGACGCTTTGACTCTTCGCTCCACTGCTTGTCGTAGTAGCGGTGTAAGCCCTGCACCCCGTCACGATCCTCGAAGCAGAGCGTGAAGCGCTCGGCAAAGTGGAAGGCCGCCAGTGGATACTCCGCCCCGAACGATGGCGCACCCCAGCTCTCGCCCTCGGGCAGAGGTTCCAGACCCTCGTAGCTTACTATTCGCATTGCCACCTCCTCCGTAGCGTCGGCGTCGCGGTCACCCACTTGCATAATCAGGGCCGATGGTGCCGAGGCGTGTACCCCTGTCGTCGAGATGGTGGGGCAGAAGAGTTCATTTGTCAGGCGCTCACTCCCCATCTTTGCCACATAGGAGGGTGTTGTCGTGCTCCAGCGACCGAAGATCTCGTCGTTCTGAGCATTGTGTCGTGCCACAGCACCATCGCCCTCGCTGCGGTAGCCGAGCGAGCGTATGCGACTCACATCGGTTGCCATCTCCGTTGCCAGCATAGGCTTGTGTGGCTCTACATAGTGGCTGATGTCGTGTAGCGCACCGTTGTAGAAGTCGTCATAAGGCTCAATCAAAAGCTTACGCGAACCTTCGATGGTCGCTATGCGCAGGTTGAACATCTGCACTATGGCCTTCACAAAGTCGAGCTGCGAACACTGGTGGCCGAGGATGGTTTCGGAGTTAAGCGCCGACCCTTGGGCGGGTGATGAGGTGAAGCGTGCCTGCAGCGTACATCCCGCTGCGAGCGTTACGCGCTGTTCGGCCTCTGCACCGTGCAGGTACATATTGTTGAAACTCTTTGCCTTCGAGGGCGAGAGCCTCTCAGGCGGAGTCTGCAACACCACCTCTACCTCCACCTCTCCTGTGGTGGTCACCCATCCGTCGTAGATAGCCCAGTCGCCAGTGACCTCCTTGCCGTTGGCGGTCTGTAGTACACAACGTCCACCACTGAGCGAGGGCATTGTGAATAATGTCTCGGCCTTAGTGAAAGTCTTGATGCTGGTCGAACCCGAGTCGGTGATGTATACCAATCGGTAGATGGTGCCACTCTTGTGGCTGAAGTTCACCAATTTGTACTCCACACCGGGCGTGAGGCTCGAGCGTCGGTCCTTGAACTGATTTGCAAGCGGAATCTCTAAATCGCATCCCGCATCGACATATAAGGCGTCGAAACCCTGCAAGCGACTGCTCGATAACATCTTGTACTCGGTGGTGTACTTTAGTCCAATCTCAAAACTTACACTCGCCTCTACCGTGGGCCTGTACTCCACGCCCGACGAGTCTATCTGCAACACGCCGTGGTTGTTGTAGCACTCATCGCCCTCGGTCGAATCCACAAAGTTACCCAGCGACGAGGTGAGCACCAGTGGCGTCAGCCACACCCTGCCCGACTCATCGGCCGTCGTCGTAGAGGATGTTGTGCGCGTGGCCTTGAATCCTGAACTCTCATTAAGTCGCGTTATCGAACGGCCCGACGAGGGGTAGCGGCCACTGAAGTAGAGTTTTTTCATCATCTGGCTCTCCATAAATTGTCCCTCTACCGTGTAGCCTGCGCCCTTGAATATGGCCTGCAACATCTTGCTCACCGAGATGAAGGGGTAGTAGTCGGCCACCGTCATTACTCGTTGGGGCGGGTAGAGCGATGTCGTGTCGTGAGGGTTGCGATAGTCGTCGAAGAGCACAGGCAGAAACCTGACGTCCTGCTGGCCACTCCAGCTCTGGGCGATGGTCTCTGCGTTGAGCGTTGCCTCGAAGTCTATGTCGGTCTGTGAGAGGCTCTTCGCTGCTAGGCTTTCAATCCAGTCGCCAGCGCCGTCGCGTATGCGTATTTGGTAGTAGCCCATACCCTCATCAGCCTCTATTGCCTGCAGCGTAGCCACACCTTTAAGGAGCGAAACTCCGTCGACTACAACCTCACCCTCGTGATACGTGGCGTTGAAGAGCTCGGCCGCAGCAGGGTCGGCAGCATAACCCATTATGCGGTCGTTGGTGGGCGATAACGGCAGGCGTAGTGTGAGCGTGCGACCTGTACGCTGCTTGTCGATGTCGGCCAGAGCCTTGGCGTCGAACGAGAAGGCTCGCTTGTCGGGCACAAATGAGGGCTCGGTGTCGCACCTCTGCCCATCGATTTTAATCTCTACCATAGCAGCACGCCCTCCTCTGCGGCACGAATGTCCACCTCCACTATGCCCATACCTTTGCTTGGCGAAATCAGCACTCGGTCGGTGGCAAGCAGTACGCTACGCACGTCGTGGCCCTCAATGAGCCATACCTTGGGCGAGTAGAGTATCTCGGCAATGGCCCTGATTTGTTGCTCGGGCTCGTATGCCGAGAGTAGTTTTAGCTCGTTGCGGGCTTCTACGCTGGCCGCCTCACGTCCCCAGATACTCTCCATATGGCGACGTGTCGATTCAATTAGCACCCCTTTGCGCAGCGGGAAGGTGTAGACCTCGGGCGAGCGTTGCGTATTGAGCCACGCCACACGTCGGGCGTTGCTGAGGTTGGGTTTGAGGTCATATTCGATTACCTTCATCGGTGCACCATCCACACAAAGCGTCACCCTCATAGCATCCACACCCTCTCTACCACGGGCCGTCACCGCCACGGCTCGCTGGCCGCCCGAGGGAGGGGTAATGGTTATCAGATCGCTGCCGCTGCCTAAGAACTCCACATCGAGGCTCACCACAATGTCGGGCCATGAGAAGTAGCAGATGATGTCGAACTCGTCGTGCTCCATCGTGCGATTTAGATGCTGTGAGGTGAGCAGCGTAAAGATCTCTTTGCGGTCAATTTTGGCGGCTATGAACTTTCTTGGCTCCGAGTCAACGCCATCGGCCTGCACTATCACACGAATGTTTGTCGAGGTGTCGATTTCGCCACAACCCTCGATTGTCGTGGGCAACGTAGGTCGTGCCACCGAGCGCAGGTAGGGTGCGATGTCCACCTCGCCCGAGGTTACGTTGTATAGTCGCTTTCGGCCAATCACCTCGCCGTTGGCGCAATCGATAATTTTAATCTCCACGTCGCGTGGTGTTGTGCTCTCGGTCGTAAAGGCGTAGAGAAGGGGCTCCCGAAACGATGAGTATGCCTCGGGCAGTAATGTAAATTTCATAATGTAGGTTGTTTTTAGGTTAGAAGAATGTAATCACATCGGCCGTCGCCGTAGCCGTCACATCATCCAGTGCTGTTCGCGTGAGCGACTGATGTTTGATCGTCAGGTTTTCCATCGTCACCACAAAGTCGGCCTGCGATAGCGAGGTGAATGTGTCGAGTAGCTGCTCCTCGAGTCGTGTGCCCACCTGCGTGCGCTCATCGGGCGAGACCTTTGGGTTGGCGTCGATGGCGTGCAACGTCACGGCGTAGGTAATCTTTCCGTGCGTGCGACCCTCGATGGATTGAAACTTTGGCGGGTTGAGCCATAGCGCAGGGTAGGCCGTGGCGAGCTGCGGAATGTAGTGCTCATCGCCCGAGTAGAAGTGATAGCCGTTGGCCGTTGCCGAGCTCTCGATGGCTTTCAGTAGGTTGGTTCGGTTCATTTTTTTAGGGGTGTTAGGGGTCGGAAGTCGATTTTTTCGGCTTCTGGTGTTAATAAAATTGTTGATTGCAATGTAGCTCGTTGTTGATAATGCGCCGAGGCTACGGGCGCTCATCTCTGCCTTTTAAAGAGTTATGACGCAGTTTGGCCTATGTTGAAAAGTCAGCATTACATATGTAACCTCGCTGTTGATATGTTCATAATTCGCTATTCAGCCCGCCATGCGGTGGCAGTGCAGAGTGTAGTTCGATAGCGTTGAGGGGTAGTGTATTTCATAAAACGATAAGTTCAGTAATTTAATTTATTGTTGTCTCGTGTCGCAAACTCGCCCAATCCTATAAAATGGCTTTATAAATATGCTGATTAGTGATTTACGACACTGCAAATATAATACACGAAAAAGCGTTTGTCAAGTATTTTGACTATAAAAATTCAATTATTTATTAAATTATTTAACTCCCTCACCCGTAAAATTGTCTTATTCAGCCCGATAACCCCTCCTCGGTGAGAAAAGAAAATTTTACACCTAAATTCTCCATTTCTGCCACCCCACGGCGAAAAGCCGCCAAAATAGGCCCACAAATCCAATAAAATTATTAACTTTGTAGGTCATATCGCGCATTGTGCGCGTGCGCTTATGCGTCGCAGGCACGCCTCACACGCGCGAGCGCGAGAAATTCGGCTCTGCCTCCAGCCCCAGCAAGGGATGGATGAGCCCCAACCCGAAAAGTGAAAAATGCTCGAAAAGTTAGCTAAACAGACCGCCATCTACGGCATCAGCACCATCGTCGTGCGACTGCTCAGTTACCTGCTCACACCGCTCTACACGCGTGTGTTTGGTCAGGTGGCCTACGGCATCGTGACCGACGTCTATGCGCTTATCCCCTTTGCGCTGGTGTTGTTGTCGATGGGTATGGAGTCGAGCTACTTCCGCTTTGCCGCCAAGGCCGAGGGTGGGGCAGAGGGGGATGTGCGCCACAAGAAACGCCACCTCTTTGCAACCACTTGGGGCGCTACGCTTGTAGCCTCGTCGCTCTTCTTCGTTGTGGTGGTGCTGTTTCGCTCAACGATTGCCCGCTGGATGGGCGAGGCCTACGTTGGCAACGAGCTCTATGTGGTGCTGGTCGCCTCGATTATCCTCTTCGATGTGGCTACGATGATTCCCTTCTCGCGTCTGCGTGAGCAGGGTAGAGCCCTTAAGTTTGTTATGCTCAAGGCGTGCAACGTGGTCATCAACGTCACGCTTGCCGTGGTGTTTCAGGCTACGGGATTGTTCGAGTCGGAGTTTGGCGTGGGATGGGTGTTTGTTACCAACCTTGTAGCCAGCGTGGCTACGTTCCTGCTCATTCTGCCCACCACCGAGCGCACCATTCCCCGCATCGATGGCCGCCAGTTGCGCCTTATCCTTGCCTACTCGTTACCCCTGTTGGTGGGTGGTATTGCAGGCACAGCCAACGAGTTTATCGACCGCCAGATGATTAAATACCTCTTGCCTGAGGATATATCTATGGCACAGCTTGGCATCTATGGCGCCATCACTAAGATTGCCGTTGTGATGACCCTCTTCACACAGATGTATCGTCTTGCGGCCGAGCCCTTCTTCCTCTCGAACTTCACCAAGGAGGAGTTTGTGGAGTCCAATGCCGCTGCGCTGAAGTACTATATGATGGCCTCGATGATGATTTTCCTCGGTATAGCCCTCTTCCGCGATGTGTTTGCGCTGATTGTGGGCCGTGACTTCCGCGAGGGTATCTTCATCCTGCCCGTCATTTTGGGTGCCAACGTGCTGGCAGGTGTGTGGCTTAACCTCTCGTTCTGGTATAAGCGTGAGGAGAAGACCCGCTTCGCCATCTATGTCACCTTCGTTGGTCTGGCCGTTACGGTCGTAGCCAACGTCGTGATGCTCCCCCGCTGGGGATACTATGGTGCCGCGTGGGCCCGTTTTGTTGCCGAGGCCGCTATGGTGGTGGTGAGCTACTACCTCAATCGCCGCTACTTCCCCACACCCTACGACGTGCGTCGCATCGTGGAGTATGTCGTGCTTGGCGTTGCGCTCTTCTTTGCGAGCGAGGCACTGTTGCCCTATGTGGGTCAGCTGATGGGTTATGTGGCCAATGTGGTAATCTTCTCCCTGTTTGTGGCCTATGCCGTGTGGCGTGAGAAGATTGATTTGAGTGCTATGCTCAGATCGGTATTACGTAGAAAATAATTAAAACAGAGATAACTATGAAAGTAAAAATCGTAAATAATTCGCGTTTCGCGCTTCCCGAGTACCAGACCCCTCTGTCGGCTGGTTTGGATATCCGTGCTAACCTCGACGAGAGTGTTACGCTCCGCCCTCTGGAGCGAGCAATGATTCCTACAGGTCTGTTTGTCGAACTGCCCGAGGGCTACGAGATGCAGATTCGTCCCCGTAGTGGCTTGGCGGCTAAGCACGGCATCACCGTGCTGAACTCTCCCGGCACTATCGATGCCGACTACCGTGGCGAGATTAAGGTTATTTTGGTAAACCTCAGTAACGAGCCCTTCACCATCGAGGCTGGCGAGCGCATCGCACAAATGATTGTTGCCCGCTACGAGCAGATTGAGTGGCAACTCACCGACGAGCTCTCTTCAACCGAGCGTGGCGCTGGTGGCTTCGGCTCTACAGGTAAGTAAATTCAAAATTCAGAATTCAAAATGAAAAAGATAATTTTTGGACTTGTAGCGGTTGTCGCTATGGTTGCTTGTGGCTCACAGCCCGAGCCCACGAAGCCCCGTCGCGTGGAGATGCGAACCACGATGGGCGACATTGTCCTCGAGCTTAGCGACCTGACGCCCATCCACCGCGATAACTTTTTGCAGCTTGTCGAGGAGCACTACTTCGACTCTTTATTGTTTCACCGCGTCATCGAAAACTTTATGATTCAGGGCGGTGACCCCCGTACCCGCACCATCAGCGGTAAGGAGTTCTTCGCCGATGGCGAGGAGACGGGTGATCCCCGCTATTGGGAGGATATACCTGCAGAGATCATCTTCCCTCAGCTCTACCACAAGCGTGGCGTGCTGGCTGCCGCACGCGAGGGCGATGATGTAAACCCCGAGCGCCGCTCTTCACGCACTCAGTTCTACATCGTTTGGGGTCGCACCTTCGACGATAAGACACTCGATGCACAGCAGCGTATCACCCGTTCTACGGCTGGCAAGGTCGTCCTTCCCGACTCTATCCGCGAGGTATATAAGACTACGGGCGGCACACCCCACCTCGATGGTCAGTACACCGTCTTTGGTCACGTAGTAAGTGGTCTGGATGTGGTCGATAAGATTCAGCTTTCGCCCACCGACTCATTGGACCGCCCCATTGATGATGTGCGAATCCTGAACGTTAGAGAGGTGAAATAATATTGAGAAACACTTTCCGCAAAACCTTTGGTCCTGCACCCTCGGAGCGTTAGCGACCAAAGCCCCTGCCTAAGACGGGGGTTGGGGGTGGGGCAGATTTGCAAATGCGGCCTATGGCCGCAAGGTATGCCGTCAGAGGCTGATAAACAGAATTACTAATATAAAGACTTCGTTTAGAGGTATTAACTAATGAAATTTGCCGATATCATAGGCCAACAGGAACTCAAGCGCCACCTTGCCCAGAGCATTGACCGTGGCCGTATCAGCCACGCCCAACTCTTCACTGGCGTAGCTGGCACGGGCGCTTTGCCTCTGGCCATAGCCTATGCCCAGTATCTGAATTGCCCCAACCGTACGAATGGCGATTCGTGTGGCGTGTGCCCCAGTTGTCAGCAGACAGCAGCGTTGGCTCACCCCGATCTGCACTTTGTCTTCCCCGTCAACAAGCAGGGCAAGAAGTCGGGCGAGGTTGTACTCAGTGCCGAGTTTATGCCGCAGTGGCGTGAGATAGTGGCACAGACGGGTGGTTACTTCACCCCTCAGCAGTGGTACGATATGCTCGATTTGGGCAAGACTCTGCGAGGTATTATTTCGGCTAAGGAGGCTGACGAGATTATCCGCCGCCTATCGTTCAAGTCGTTTGAGTCGGAGTATAAGATTATGCTCATCTGGTTGCCCGAGACGATGAACGACGAGGCTGCCAACAAGATATTGAAAATCCTCGAGGAGCCGTGGGAGAAGACCATCTTTTTGATGGTCAGCGAGCGAGCCGATTTGCTCCTGCCCACCATCATCTCGCGTACGCAGGAGGTTGCCGTGCCACGCCTTACCGTCGAGGATTTGATGCCTATGGTCGAGGGCGACGAGCAGCAGCGTCGTAACATAGCACGCTTGGCTGCGGGCGACTTGATTGAGATGCGCCGCCTCTCGGGTGGCGACGAGGATGCCGTGCGTAAGGAGAGCTTCGACCTGTTCTGCCGCCTTATGCGCCTCTCGTATAACGATAAGCACCTCGAGCTCATCGACTGGGCCGACGAGGTGGCCCTGCTTACCCGCGAGCAGCAGCGCTCGATGCTCCGCCACGCGGCGCGTCTTTTGCGCGAGAGCTATATGCTCCACGCGGGTCTTGGCTCGATAAGCTATCTGTGGGGCGAGGAGGCAGCCTTCTGCAATAAGTTTGCCCCCTTTATCGGTAACCAGAATATAGAGTTCCTGATCGGTGAAATTGAGCAGGCTATGCGTCAGGTGAGCCAGAACGGCAACCCCCGCATTATCTTTACTCACTTCGCTCTCTCGGTCAGCAAACAGATTAACCGCCTGAAGTGATGCGAGTAGTCCTGCTTACGGGCAGCAATGCTCCCGACCGCGAAGCGATACTGCAACGCACGGCCGTACTTCTGGCCGAGCGCGTGGGACAGATTCTCAGCCGCTCACGCATCTATGCCTCTCAGGCCTGGGGTTTCTCTTCCGATGAGCCCTTTGCCAATCAGGCGCTGGTGCTTGATACGGAGCTAAAGCCACTTGAGGTGCTCGATGCGGCACTTGCCGTTGAACAGCAGGTAGGTCGCAATAGAGAGCATGAGCATGAGCAGAAACTTATTACCGGCGAGCGTTACGCCTCGCGAGTGGTCGATGTCGATGTTATGTTTTGCGATGACGAGATTATCTCAACCCCTCGCCTGAAGGTGCCGCACCCGCTCTTGCACGAGCGCGAGTTCGCCCTCGAGCCGCTATGCGAAATTATGGGCCACTACCGCCACCCTGTGTTGCGTCGTAGCCTACGAGATATTTACCAAGAGTTGAAAGATAAACAGAGTACGGATAACGTATGAAAAAGAATTTTTTGAAACATATAGCATTGTTCATCTTTGGAGGCCTGCTCTTGCACGGCTGTTTTAAGGATGTGGTCACCTACACCGACTACAACATTGCCGTCTACGACCAGAGCGCGTCCGATGGCGAGATTGTCCCCTCGCCAGAGGTTGAGACCTACGCCTACTATGTCGATACCACCGAGTGGTGCATCCGCTCCTACGACGACGCTGTGGCCCGCCGCAT
The DNA here is from genome assembly GCA_045630065.1 of Alistipes sp. GTDB lineage: Bacteria > Bacteroidota > Bacteroidia > Bacteroidales > Rikenellaceae > Alistipes. The sequence goes on along the minus strand of JAZQSN010000085.1, from coordinate 14,050 downwards.
CACCAACAAGACTACGGGCACCGTACTCACCGAGCCCGATGTCCTCGGCACGTTCGACCCCTCGCTGGCTTACCCCGCCTCGGTGCGTCTTGAGCAGCCCATCTCGATGCTCGTTGTGGTAAATCCCACTCTGCGTCTCTACGCCTACCGCAAGTATGATCTCCCCATCAACCTTGCCTCGGTCAACACCAAACTCTATATGGCCTCGTGGCGTGCGTCGCACTCCTCGTCGGGATGGCGCGTGGTGAACGATTTTTATGCCACTGAGGATGATAACTAAATTTTGATTAAACGATGAAGATGATACATAAAACCCCTGCCTGCCACTTAACGCGTCTTGCGTCGGCAGCCGTGCTGCTGCTCTTTGGTGGCGCTTTCCTCTCGCGTTGCGCCTCTATCGGCTCACCCACAGGAGGCCCTCGTGACTCACTCGCTCCCCGCGTGGTCACTGTCACCCCTATGCTCAATGCCACCAACTTTGCCGACGATCGCATCTATATGGCCTTCGACGAGTATGTCCAGCTCAAGGACCAGCAGAAGGAGCTCTACACCTCGCCTGCGATGAAGAAGAAACCCACCGTAGCCGTTCGTGGCCGAGGCATACAGATAGACCTTGAGCCCGACTCGCTGGAGCCCAACACCACCTATGCCATCGAGTTTGGTGCGTCGGTGGCCGACAATAACGAGGGTAACCCCCTGCATGGCCTGCGCTATGTCTTCTCTACGGGTTCGATCATCGACTCGCTCTATATGTCGGGCTACACCGAGGATAGCCAGACCTCCGATTCGTTGGGCCGCACCTTCATCTGTTTCTTCGAGGCAGACTCTGTTCCCGAGCCCAAGGAGTACGACTCTACGATGTTCAACTACAAGCCTTCGAAGATTGCCCGCTCGCAGCGCAACGGCATCTTCATTGCTCAGAACCTCAAGCCCGTGCCCTATCGTGTCTATGCCTATTGGGATAAGAACGATAACCAGTCCTACGAGCCTTCGGTCGATAAGATTGGCTTCCTCGATGGTACCTACAACCCTAAGGATATGCCCCAGTTTGCTATCTGGTACGACTCTGTGCGCCGTTACCCTTCAGCCGACCCGCAGATTTACCTGCGTATGTTCACCGATGTGAGCTTCCGCCGCCAGGCTCTGCGCGATAAGTTGCGTCCCGAGCAGCACAAGATTATCCTCGCCTTTGGTGCCGACCATCCCGAGATTAGCTCTCTGGAGTTGGAGGGTATCCCTTCGGATAAAATCATCTACGAATATCTCAAGCTCACGCGCGACTCTATTGCCTTGTGGCTCAATGTTGAGTCGGAGCAGTTGCCCGACACCATTCGTGGTAGCGTATCCTACCTTAAGCACGACTCTGTGCGCGTTCTGCGTCCCGAGACCGAAGCTTTGCGCCTTTCGTGGCGTAGGGTAGAGACTCGCGAGCAGGAGCGCGAGCGTGAGCGTCAGGAACGTCAGCGTGCCCGTGCCGAGTCTGATGGCAAGCAGGCTACTGAGCTTCATCGTGCCTCTACCTTCAAACTCACATTACCCACCGACCGCACCGAGATCAACCCTGAGAAAAACCTGCAGTTTGAGTTCCCCACACCCCTCACACGCTTCGACTCTACGGCCTTTGAACTTATCTCGTGGAGCGAGAAGCGCGACACCGTGCGTGAACGCATCACTTTCCGTCCCGATAGCCTCTCGCCCCGCAAGTGGACTATGCAGTCGCGTTGGCTTGCCGAGCGTAACTACCGCCTCTACATCCCCACCGATGCATTGGCTGATATTGCCGGCGAGGGTAACGACTCGCTTACGTTTAACTTCTCGGTTTCCGACATTGCCAAGTTCGCAACCTTGCGCCTGAATATCATTCCGCGTGAGGAGAACTCCGAGTATATCATCCAGCTACTCGACTCATCGAACAAGTTACAACGCGAGTTTACGCACCTACGTGGTGGCGAGCACACCATCAACTATGTGCCCACAGGCGAGATGCGAGTGCGTATTATCGAGGATGCCAACCGCAATGGTAGTTGGGATTCGGGCAATCTGGTGGAGCGTCGCCAGAGTGAGCGTGCCGAGCTCTATAAGAACGAGCAGGACGAGGAGCTCTTCACGATGAAGGCGGGATGGGAGTTTGAGTTTACACTCGATATGAACACTCTGTTCGCTGACGTTACTATGGAGCAACTCATCGAGCGCCTGAATTATCGTGAGCAGGTACGCCTGCAGAAGGAGGCCGAGGAGAAACGCAAGAACGCGGGCGAACACTCCGACCATAACCACAGTCACAACTCCACCGGCTCCAACTCACTCTCGGGAATGACGGGTGGCACACAGCAACGCTCATCATCGCGCGGTGGCTTCTAACGTAAATATGTGAAGATGAAAAAGATAGTACTAAAAACCCTTTTCTTGGCACTCGCCATCGGCTTTGCCTCGTCGGCCTCGGCCCAGCACACCTTTGGCGTGTCGGGCGGTATGGGTGCTGCTACGGCTCGCTTTTACCCCCAGCAGGAGATGAAGATGCTTATGGGTGGCACCAACTTCGGCCTTTCGTGGCGTTACTACTCGCTTCCACGATTTGTCGGAGCCGTAGGTATCGACCTTGAGTATATGCAGCGAGGCTTCTCGTATGGCTACTCCTATTCGCTCTCTACATCGCCAAAAGGCGAGGAGATTCGCGACTATTCCTACTACACTCGCCGTCTGAACTCCATTATGCTGCCCATCATCTGGCAGCCACACGTCTATTTGGCCAAGAACCACATACGACTCTATCTGGAGGCGGCCCTGACCTTCTCCTATAACTTCGGAGGCGACTATGAGTACGACGACACGGGCGTTAAGGACTCCTACAATTGGCGCCTGGAGCGCGACAACCGCTGGAACTACGGCCTTGCAGGCGGCGGTGGCTTTGCGTTGCTTTTTGGTCGCTATGAGTTGGGTGTACGTGCCCGCTACTACTTCGGCTATGCCGATTTGATGCGTAATATGAACAAGTACTACGACAACGCCACCGATGGTCTGGAGAACCCCTTCAACCAGACTCCTATGCGTTCGCCCATCGATAACATCAACTTGAGCATTACACTGGCCTACCGCTTCAACAAAGAGGGCTTCCAGGAGTGGTTCCACAAACCAGCCAAGCGCGACCGCTCCGACAAGGAGTTCCGCTTCCAGCAGTCGACCTCAGCGCCGAGTGTGCAGAGACGCTAAAAGTGAAATAAAACAAGAACATAGAATATGGAACAACAACAGACTACACGTCAGCAGAAGATCGCGCGTCAGATTCAGCGCGACATCGCCGAGATTCTCCAGAAGGAGTGTCGCGGCTTGGGTAATGGTGCAATGGTTACGGTGACCACCGTGCGTGTATCGCCCGACTTCGCCTATGCGAAGGTATATTTCAGCATCTTCCCCTTCGAGCGTAATGCCGCCGTTATGGAGGAGCTTGAAAAGAACAACTGGTTTATCCGTCGTGAGTTGGGCAAGCGCATCCGCAACCAGCTCAAGATCGTGCCCGAGTTGCAGTTCTTCCTCGACGACTCGCTCGAGTATATCGAGAATATCGACTCGTTGTTGAAAGAGTAATCACCGCCGAGCGTGAAACTAAACCTTAAATATCTCTTTGCCGCCCGCTATGTGCGTTCGCCGAAGTCCCATTCGGTCATCAACATCATCTCGGGCGTAAGCATTGTGGCTATGGCTGTACCCGTTGCAGCCATCATCCTGCTGTTGTCGATATTTAACGGTTTGGAGAAGATGACGCGCGAGCTCTACCAGAGCATCGATGCCGATTTGGTCATTACTCCTAACGCTGGTATCACTTTCCCCATTGAGGAGCTCGACTCAGCCGCGATTAGCTCTGTTGCAGGCATTGAGAAGCACTCCTATGTACTCGAGCAGAGTGCTTTGGCCGAGATTGGCGACAACCGCACCATCGTGAGTGTCAAGGGTGTCGACCAAGCCTACACCTCTGTCGTGCCACTTGCCGACAACCTTATGCTGGGCGAGTTCACCACTCACGCCGACTCCATCGACTACGTCGTGGCGGCCTTTGGCGTGTTGCAGGACCTCTCCTCGCTTCGTGCTACCACCGTGGGCACAACACTCAATCTATACGCCATCAACCGTGCCCGTATCTCCACCCTCATTCCCGTGGGTGGCTATACCCGACGTACACTCCCCATAGCGGGCATCTACTCCATCGACGAGGAGAACCGCTCTATGGTCATCACCTCGCTACAGGCTGCGCAGAGCCTCTTCAACTACCCTGGTCGAGCCTCTTCCGTCGAGGTCAAGATTGTCGAGGGTGAGAGTGCCGACGCCATAGCCGAGCAGTTACAGCAGGCTGTGGGCGAAGGGTTCGAGGTACGCACGCGAGAGCAGAGCAACTCCATCTACCGCCTTATGGCGCTCGAAAAGTGGGGTGTATTCTTCATCGCCGTATTGGTTATGGTCGTAGCCTCGCTCTCGATTGTGGGCACGCTGGTTATGGTTGTCATCGATAAACGCGACGACATTCATACCCTGCGTACGCTGGGTGCCCGTGCCGACCTTGTACGTGGTATCTTTATTGCCGAGGGTCGTCTGATGGCCGCCATCAGCCTTGTAATTGGTCTGCTGCTGGGCGTAGGCCTTGCCCTGTTGCAGCAGTGCTTCGGCTTTGTGGGTATCGATGCCGAGACCCTTATGGTCAATGCCTACCCCGTCGAGGTGCATCTCATCGATATCCTGCTCACCATCGTGGCCTATGCCGTGGTATCGTATTTAGTTGTAAATCTTACCGTTCGCGCCCTGTTGCGCGAGAATAACAAAGAATAATGAAACGTATACTTTCCGCCCTGCTGCTCTCAAGTGCGCTGCTTATGCTGGCGTGTAACAAACCCAAGGAGGTGCCCGACAAGATACTTGGCGCAATCTTCCACGACGCTATGCTTGTCAATGCCTACCTTAACTATAACCCCGGTTTTTCGATTGATTCGCTCAATATCTACGAGCCTATCTTCGCCCGATATGGCTACACTACCGAAGATGTGCACTACACCATCAACAGCTTCTCGCGCCGTAAGAGTATCCACCTGAGCGATGTTGCCGAGTATATGATTGATCTTCTCGATCAGGAGTCGCAGTCGTTGCGCGAGCGTGTGGCACGTCAGGATACCATTGACAATGTGGCCTCACGTCGCTTCAGCAGGGTTATCTACTCCGATAAGGATATTGTCATCGACCGTGATGCCGACTCGTCGCGTCTGCGCATAGTGATTCCTACCATTGAGCCGGGTTTATATAAAGTCAAGGGCTCCTATACTCTCGACTCGCTCGACCGTGAGCCTAACCGCCGTATGCGTATCTATTTCGAGCGTGAGGATGAGAGCCAGAAGGAGTTGCTCAACGGAACGCTGCAGCGTCGCAAGGCGGCCACCTTCAATCAGGAGTACATATTACCCCTTGATGACAGCATCACCACCAGCTTTGTGGTCGATTTGTTCCACTATAGCCGCGAGCCCAAGCGCCGCAAGATGCCACGTATGGTTATCCATAATATCGAAGTTACACACACGCCTCCCACCGAGCGGAGCGTCGATATGCTCTTCAACGAGCAGTCGCATATGCGTATCTTCTCCGATTCACTCATCCGTGCCATCGAGGCACAAGCCAACGAGTAACCTATGCGCCGTATAGCCTCACACTACCTCATCGACAGTGGTCGCATAACGCCACGTCCCCTCATCTCGGTTGACGATGCGGGACGTGTGGTGAGTGTCGAGCAGTGGCAGCAACTCGACAATAGCCCCTACACCGAATTCTACTCGGGAGCCATCTCGGCAGGCTTTGTCAATGCCCATTGCCATATCGAACTCTCCTATCTGCGTGGCGCTATCGAGCAGGGTACAGGCTTTGCGGGCTTTGCACGTGCCATCGGTCAGGTGCGAGGAGGCTTCTCAACTGAGGAGCGTGAGCGAGCCCTACGTGCAGCCGACGCCACTATGTGGGCCGAGGGTGTGCAGGCCGTGGGCGATGTTGTCAATGGCGAAAGCTCCTATGCTATGAAGAGCCAAAGCCCCATTCGCTACCACTCCTTTGCCGAACTATTCGGTCTATTATCCTCTGTTGAGGCCATAGCACCTCTACTCGAACATCCCGCCACCTCGCCTACGCCGCACTCCACCTACTCGTTGCAGCAGGAGGCCTTTGCGTCGGTAGCCGCTATGGCGGGCAATAATCCTCTTTCGATTCACTTTATGGAGTCGCCCGACGAGCGTGCGCTATACTCCCACGCGGGCTCGTTGTGGTCGTGGTATGAGCGTATGGGTTGGCAATGCGACTTTTTGCATTATGGCTCTCCCGCCCAGCGTCTGTGCTCTTCGCTCGACGCCTCACAGCGCCTTATCCTGGTGCATAACTGTTGCATCGACGAGGTGGATGTCACTGCCATTGAGGCCCATTTTAGTCACCCCGTGGCGTGGGTATTGTGCCCTCGCTCGAACGATTATATATCGGGCCTGCGCCCTGCCTTCGAGTTATTGCGTCGGCACAATGCACTTATCTGCTTAGGTACCGACTCCCTCGCCTCAAACACCTCGCTATCTATGCTCGAGGAGATAAAGGCCCTGCTCGATGTGCCCATTGCCGAGCGCTTCGAGTGGGCTACGCTGGGCGGAGCAAGAGCCTTGGGTATGGAGGATGAGCTGGGCTCTATTGAGGTCGGTAAATGCCCGGGACTCGTTCACATCGAGGGCTTCTCGCACGAGGGTCTTTCGGCGTCGGCCACGGCACGAAGAATTATTTAGACTTATGAAGAGACTACTCATATTATTCACCTTGCTTGCGCTTCTTAGTGCCTGCAACTCACATACGGAGCTTACTACAGACCCTCTGCCCACCATTTCGCTTGGCGAGGCAGGCAGCTACCATACCCTCAAGGTGGGCCAGTCGCTCACCCTTGCACCCACTACTACCTATGGTCAGAGCTATCAATGGATTTTGGATGGCGTAACCCTCGCCATCACACCCACCTATACCTTTACGGCATCAAAAGAGGGAACCTTCTATCTCACCTTCCGTGTGACCAACCAGGCGGGTAGCAGCGAGGAGGATATTCGCATAGATGTCGAGGCTCTGCAACTGTCACTTATCTCGTTTGCAACCAACGATGAGGGTGTGCTTACCATCCCCGTGGGCGAGTATACCATCGAGCCCAATGTACTCTACGGTGGTGCCGATGCTCAATATACGTGGTCGCTCGATGGCGAGCCCGTTTCTACCTCACCCACCTGCACGCTTATTAACCACTCCGTAGGCGAGCATAGCCTCTCGCTCTGCGTTACAAATGCCGATGGCTCTACAACCAAGCAAGTTACTCTTCGTGTGGTAGAACACCTTGCTGGCGAGATACTTATACCATCATATTTCGCCACTCCGCTCGGCCGTACTCTCTACCTCGATTGTACGCTTAGCAACTTCACTTCGCCCTCATATAGTTGGCGAGTGGGCAGCGTAGAGTCTACCGATGCCATCTTTGCCTTTACCCCCACAAGCGTGGGAACATATAACATAACACTCACCGTTGCCGACCCCGACGGCTACTCGCTCACTCGCGAGGTGGAGGTTGAGGTAACTCCTAATGAAGGCACCTATCGTCGCGCCGTAGGCGAGTCGAGCCAATCGGTAAGTAATAAGGTGTTTGAGTATCGTCCTGCCGCAGGCCAGTTTATCAACGAGTCGCAGTCAGGCTTTGCTGGTGAGCAGAGTGCTGCGTCCGCCATAGCCTATGCCGAGAGCCGACTCTCTCAGGGTAAGTACCTCTCGCTCGGAGCGTGGGGTGGCTATGTTGTAGTGGGCTTCGACCATAGCATAGAGAGTGGCGAGGAGTACGATTTCAGCATCACGGGTAATATGTACGAAGGCTCGTCAGAGGCGGGCATAGTGTGGGTTATGCAGGACTCTAATGGCAATGGTCTGCCCGACGATGTGTGGTACGAACTGCGTGGTTCGGAGTGGGGTAGTCACACCTACCAGCGTGGCTATGCCATCACCTATTACCGTCCCGAGTACGACAATATGAATGTGCAATGGAGGGATAATCGGGGCAAGAGCGGCTTCATAAGTCGTAACTCTACCCACACCCAGCCCTCATACTACCCAGCGTGGGAGGGGCCGACTCTTACGCTATATGGCTCGCTGCTTGAGCCCAATACCGAGGTCGATGCCACTACGGGTAACCAGATTAACAACGCCTACGAGTGGGGCTATGCCGATAATCAAGGTACCGATTGTGCCACTGTCACCACAGGCGTGAAGAACTACTTCAAGATTTCATCTGCCGTAGCAGCCGATGGCTCCGCCGTTAGCCTGCAGTATATCGACTTTGTGAAGGTGCAGTCGGCCATCAATTTTGTGGCGGGTGCATTGGGCGAAATCTCTACCGAGGTGCTTGCCTTTGAGGATGAAAATATGTAATATAAAATATATCTAACTATGGAATTCAAGCAGATTATCTCGTGTCGTCGCTCGACACGCAAGTTCCTTTCTACTCCCGTCGAGCGAGAGAAGTTACAGCGCATCATCGATGCCGCTCTGGTGGCTCCCACATCGCGTAATACACGTTCTACACGCTTCTATGTGGTTGAGGATAGCACATTGCTCGAGAAGATGTCGCATATGCGCGACTACGGCTCGGCCTTTATGAAGGATGCCACAGCTGCCATCGTCGTGGCAGGCGATAAGCAGACAACCGACCTCTGGATCGACAACTGCGCCATTGCCGCCACCACCATCCAGCTCGCCATCGTCGACGAGGGTATGGCTTCGTGCTGGGTGCACGTCAACGATCGTCCCTGCCTTAAGGATGAGCCCGAGGGTGCAAAGGCCGACGACTACCTTCGTTCGCTTCTCGGTATCCCTGCCCACTATGGCATTCTCTGCGCTGTGGCGCTTGGCTACTCCGATTTCGAGCCCAAGCCCCTTCCCCCTTACGAGGGCGAGGAGCGTGTGCACTGGCTATAAAAAAGTCTAACAAGGCTCTTGTTATACAATTTTATAGAACAAGAAAAAGGCTGATAACTCTCTGTTATCAGCCTATCTTTTATCGTATAATCACCGCCCATTTCGGTGGCATCTTGCTGCCTATGGGGAGTGTTATTCGCAATATATGTTGCGTGGTTATTCCCTCGCCGTTCTTTTGTGCCGCCACCCAGCGTGGAGCTTGTTCAATTGCCGAGCGTATGCGTTTGAGCAGTCGTCTGTCCGACGACTCGAGCAGCTCCTTCTCGCTGACCACTCCGTCAGGTCCCACCTCCAGCTTCATCACCACCTGCGCTATGGGGTCCATCGGGTCCCACTTTATCTGGCGTGCTATGTAGGCACTGAAATTTGTCTCCTCGCCATCCACCTCAAAGCGTGCCTCGGTGTCGTAGCGCAGTGTGATTACTATCACTCCATTTGCCGCATCCTGGCCATACTTCTCGATTGTCGCCTCGTCGGCTGGCAACAGTTCGTTTGACACAATATCCTCGGGGTCGATGGCTCGCACCTCTTCCTCGCTCTTGCGCTCACCATTTACGATGTACATCGGCAGACGATGAGTAAAAACCTGTGCCACCGCACTCATCGTGGGGCACAATGCGAGAAACATCGCATACAGAAGGATGATTATGTTAAATTTTTTCGTCATAATGTAAATTTATACTCCACGCAAATAACGTGTGCGCACAACTTCTCGAGCGCCCACTTCTGCACATCGCCCGTGGTCTTGTCGTATCCCATCTTGTACGAGCGGTTCAGGTTTACCATATAGTGCAGGTCCATCTTGTGTTTGTCGTTTAGTTTAAGTTCGCTACCCACTACCAATCTTATGCGGTTGATGTAGTTGTCACGCTCGAGCTCCTCGGTCATAAAGTTTCTCACCACCTTGGGGGCGTTGAGTGTAGTGTAGAGCTCAGCGTAGGCATAGGGCTTCCAGCGAGTGGGGGTGTTGTATGCCACCTTGAATCGTGTACGCAGTGTAGTGAATGGGTCGGGCGTCTCATACTCGTTGGTCTCATATCCTCGCTCCACCAATCGTATACGCTCACGCAGTGAGAGGTCGAATCGGCCAACCTTTAGCTTACCCGTTACGTTGAAGTTTATGCGGTGCTTGATGCGCCAGTCGCCCACACCCTTCTTCTCGTTCACGAAGGCGTACTCGCCACCTACCTCCAGCCACTTCCAGGGCTCGTAGTCAAGCGTGATGCTCGAGAGTATCTTGTCGATTGTGCCGAACGAATCCTTGGTGCGAAGCTGCTCCCCCCACTGTATGCTCCACTTCTCGCCAAGCGGAATCTCGATGGCAGCCTTAAAACGTGCCTGCAGGTCGCTCGACGACGACTCGGCCATAGTTGGTATCTGTGCCTGTGCTACGACGCAATTGGCTATTAGGGCAGTGAGTGTAAGTAGTAAAAACCTCTTCATAGTAATGTCATTTAGTATTTCGCTAAATACAAAAATAACACTTTTTTTCATACTAACGACTTGGGACCATCTTTTTGTATTTCGCCACAATGAAAAAAGAGTGCCAGCACTAAATCTGGCACTCTTTCACTCTATATATAACAGGTATTACTTGCTCACGATATCGAGCTCGCTCATAATATGCTTGCAACCAGCAAACTTGTCAATTACGAACAACACGTAACGAACGTCTACTGCGATACAACGCTGCAGCGCGGGCTCAAATGCCACGTCGCCCGACATAGCCTCCCAGTTGCCGTCGAATGCAAGACCAATCAAGCGACCCTTGCCATCGATAACGGGTGAACCAGAGTTACCGCCGGTGATGTCGAGGTTCGCAAGGAAACCTACGTGCAGACGGCCATCCTTGTCGGCATAGCGGCCGTAGTCCTTCTTGCTGTGCAACTCCTTGAGCTTCTCCTCTATGGTGAACTCCAGCGGGTTCGACTTATCCTCCTTGGCGATTACACCCTCCAGCGTAGTGAAGTAGTTGTAGGTCACAGCATCTGAGGGGTTGTAGGGCAACACCTGACCATAGGTCAGACGGATGGTGAAGTTAGCATCAGAATACCAAGCCTTCTCGGGCTCCATCTTCATACGACCATCCACGTAGAGGCGGTGTGCCTCGTTGTAGCGGGGGCTGAGTGCCTGATACTCGGGAACGAGCGAGTTGTAGCTCTTGATAACAGACTGTGCCAGAACATATGCGGGATCCTCCTTTCGAGCCTCGTCGCTCAGGTTCTTGGCCTTCTCCAGTGAGTAGAATGCCGAGTTGTTGTAGAGCCAGTCTACATACTGGTCGATGTTGCCGCCAAACTGAGTGTCGATAACCTCAGCGTAGATCGAAGGCAGATACTTGGGATCCATATTCTCCTTGGCGATAGCGAACATACGCTTTGCAACCTTGCGGTCGAGCTCCACCTCATAATCCTTGTAGAACGCATCCAGACGTGCAGTAGCTGTACGAGCTGCGGTGATGATCTCCACGCCACGCAGGAATGCCTCCTGCAGGTACTGCATCGAACCCTCGATGGGAGTGATGGCAGCGATTGTCTTCTGCATATTGGGCAACGCGTCAATGTAACGCTCCTCGGGCAGGGTGTTCTTGTCGGCCCACTGCTGGAACTTACGCTCCTCAGCCTGCTTCTGTGCCTTTACGCCGAGCTTCTGGATGCCGTTAGACATACCGATTGAGTTTTTCCAGTAGTTTGATGAGCTGGCATACTTCGATGCGTACTTGATGCGTACTGCATCGCTTGCCTCCATAGCCTCCCAGAGGATAGCCTGACGCTCGCCACGGATGAAGATACGCTGAGGGTTGTCCACCTCGAGCATCTGATCGATCTCGTACGATGTCATATAACGTGTTGTTGAGCCGGGGAAGCCCATAACCATTGCGAAGTCGTTCTCCTTGTAGCCGGCAATCGAGATCTCGAGGTGACGCTTGGGCTTGTAGGGTACGTTGTCCTTTGAGTATGCAGCAGGCTTGTTATCCTTAGATGCATATACGCGGAAGATAGAGAAGTCGCCAGTGTGACGGGGCCACATCCAGTTGTCGGTGTCGCCACCAAACTTACCGATTGATGAGGGAGGAGTACCTACCAGACGGATGTCGGTGAAGGTCTCATATACGAATGCAAAGTACTGGTTACCACCGAAGAAGGCTACAACCTGTGCCTGCTGACCCTCGGGCAGACCCTCGTTCATCTTCTTTACCAGAGCGTCGGTGTTCTCTGCTACGATCTTCGAACGCTCCTCCTCACCGGCGATTGACGGTACGTTGCCCAAGATGGTTGCAGTTACATCCTCGATCGACACAACGAAGCGAACTGAAAGTCCCGGTACGGGCAACTCCTCGCCGTGTGACGATGCCCAGAAGCCATACTTCAGGTAGTCGTGCTCAACTGATGAGAGAGCCTGAATAGAGCTGTAACCACAGTGGTGGTTGGTGAAGATAAGACCCTTCTCCGATACAATCTCGCCTGTGCAGCCGCCACCGAAAATCACGATAGCGTCCTTGAGCGACGACTTGTTCACTGAGTAGATATCCTCGGCAGAGAGCTTTAAGCCCTTGGCCTTCATATCCTTGATGTTCATTTTCTGAAGGTAGGGTAGAAGCCACATACCCTCATCGGCCATAGCGGTGAACGAAAGCACCAAAGCCGTAAGTGTAAAAAAGAGTTTTTTCATATTATTATACATTATATTTATATATTCTTTTCGGATGTAAAGATAGTGAGCCGAATCGAAATATCAAAATTCCCCTATTTTTTCTACCTCTTTTGCTCTTTTTCTCCTCTTTTTTCCTATCGTTTCTTGCGCTCTGTCCGACTATCTCGCCCGTGCGTTGCACTCTGTTTTTACACTTTTTTCGACCTGTACACTCCGTTTTTCCCGAATTTACCCTCCATTTGCACCGTTTTTTGCCCTGTCGCAAAATCGATTTATCAACGTTTTTTCAACAATTTTCGTCGATTTAGCCAGCTTTTCGCCGATTTTATAGAAAAATTCACTCTCTGCGCTCGCCTTTTTTTGCAGTTTTCTCCCGCATTTTGGGGTGGCAAGCTCCTAAAGCGCTCTACTTTTTATCCGAAAAAGGGCTCTTTTCATCGTCCGTATCCTCGGAGATTATTGCCGAAATTGCCCTCGATTTTGCTCATTTTTGCCCCGTTTTTGGATGCCTCTGCATTCGTCGGATTTTGCCCTTTTTTGACGCAATTTTACGCAACGTGCTCCTTTGCCCCAACCCCTCTCTGAAGCGCCTGAAAAGGGGTATAAGCCACTTATTGACTATAATTTGGTCGATTTATATACCGCAATGTTAAATAATTGTAAAGTGCTGAAAAATACGCTCATAAACCCACCTGTATAAGCAAAATCTTATAACTTTGGTGGAACGATAAGTAAAAAGAATTGCAAAACGGCTAAATCGCTGAAAAATGCGGAAAAAAGATGCTTTTATATAGTGTTATTAAATTTTTTTCACTACCTTTGCACTCCGAATTGGACGTTTTAGAAGACGAAAATTTTTTAAATTAACCATTAAAGGACAAAAGTTTTTACAATGCCAACTATTCAACAGTTAGTAAGAAACGGTCGAGTTAGCCAGGTAGACAAGAGTAAGTCGCCTGCACTCGCAGCGTGTCCCCAGCGTCGTGGTGTATGTACTCGTGTATATACAACTACCCCCAAGAAGCCGAACTCGGCTATGCGTAAGGTGGCACGTGTTCGCTTGACCAACGGTAAGGAGGTCAATGCTTACATCCCCGGAGAGGGTCACAACTTGCAGGAGCACTCAATCGTGCTCGTACGTGGTGGTCGTGTTAAGGACCTCCCTGGTGTACGTTATCACCTCGTGCGCGGTGCGCTCGACTCAGCAGGCGTAGACGGGCGTCGTCAGGGTCGCTCAAAGTACGGTGCAAAGCGACCCAAGGCCGGTAAGAAGTAAAATTGATCTAAAAAAATTTAATTAGGAAAACAAAATGAGAAAAGCTAAGCCTAGAAAGCGAATTCTACTTCCGGATCCTAAGTTCAACGATGTTGAGGTAACTCGTTTCGTGAACAA
>JAZQSN010000084.1:0-3911 GCA_045630065.1 Alistipes sp. | reverse complement strand
ATTCCCGCTGCCCCTCGACTTGCATGTGTTAGGCCTGCCGCTAGCGTTCATCCTGAGCCAGGATCAAACTCTCCATTGTAAAAATAAATTGTTTTTAAATCTTAGCTCTAATCTCAAAGGTATTGTTTGAAATTACTCTTTTTCAAGAGTGAATAAAACTTTCTTAGCTGCTCAAATATCTTCAAAGAACTCTTTATCGTGTAAGGCTTTTTTGCCTTATTGATATCTAATCTTACTATCGCCATTTTTAGAGGCGAAAGCGGTTGCAAAGATAAGAACTATTTTTTATTCCGCAAAACTTTTTGCAATATTTTTTTTCAAAAATCTCTTAACCTTGTCAAACCTGTAAGAACCCTGCAAACAACTTTTCGTCTCATTTGCGGATGCAAAGTAAACACTTTTATTTCATTCATCCAAATATTTTAAGCCATTTTTTAACACACTAAACACCCCAAAAAAGCACAACTCACATCACTTCAATAATTTACATTATTAAAGTATTTTATTAATTAACGTTTACTTAACATTAGACAATACCTCGCTACAACAACATAGCTGTATATTATAAATATAGGTATACAAATAAGCCAACCAAACCGATTATTAGACTAGGACGAAAAAGATATGAAGTTAAAATATTTTTGTTACATTTGTATAACTATTTTTTCAAGAGAAATGACAAAACAAAACAACTATACACACCCAGAATGGAGCTATTCGGCGGTACTTTATGAGATGAATGTTCGCCAACTAACACCCGAAGGAACACTCCAAGCGGCAGAAAAAAAATTGGAGTTTCTGCACGAAATGGGTATCGACGCCATTTGGCTGATGCCCGTCTATCCCATCGGCGAGCAGGGACGCAAAGGTTCATTAGGCTCATATTACTCAATTCGCGACTACAAAGCCATCAACCCCGAGTTTGGAGAGATGGACGATTTCGACTCATTCGTTGCAAAGGCACACTCGCTGGGTATGAAAGTCCTGCTCGACTGGGTGGCCAACCATACGGCTCGCGATGCAAAATGGCTCAAGACAAAGTCGGCAGACTGGTACGAGCGCGAGGAGGATGGTACGGCAAAGGTACCCTGGGACTGGACCGATACAGCGAAACTAAACTATTCAAACCGCGACGTATGGCGTGGTCAGATTGACGCCATGCGCTTCTGGGTAGAGCAGCACAACGTAGATGGTTTTCGTTGCGATATGGCAATGTTGGTGCCAATAGAGTTTTGGCAGGAGGCATCGGCCGTGCTACACGCCATAAAGCCCGATGTATTTATGCTGGCCGAGGCCGAGGAGTTAAACCTCTTCGACAGAGCTTTCGATATGGGCTACGCGTGGGAGATTCACCACATTATGTGCGACATTGCCCGTGGTGAGCGCCGAGTGTGGGATCTAAGAAACATACTATATGCCGACCGCGAGAAGTACCCCGCAGAGGCAATGAGAATGATGTTCACATCGAACCACGACGAGAATTCGTGGAGCGGTAGTGAGTTTGCACGCTTTGGTCCTGCACTGGAGGTGATGACCGTACTAAGTTTCGTATGGGAGGCGGCTATGCCACTCATATACACAGGCCAGGAGGTGGGCTACGACCACTCGTTCGCATTCTTCGACCGCGACCCCATCACGAAGTATGAGCCCAATGAGTTTACCGAGTTCTACAAGAAACTCATCTCTCTCAAACACTCACAGGCAGCCCTGCAAGCGGGTGAGCGCGGAGGTCGCATAATAGAGATTGAGAACAACGCTAGGGATTGCATGATGACTATAGTACGCGAGACAAGCGACAGCCGTGTTGTAGCGATACTAAATCTCTCGCCCTATACCATACACGCCGCCTTCAACAACGGCATATATGCGGGCGAGTACACAAACGCAATTACCGGAGAGAAGACCTTGCTCCCGCTTCACCTAGAGCAGGATATCGAGCCTTGGGGCTATACCTTATTATATAAATAGAGATGAAACGTCTGCTAATCATACTAATCTCGCTTACCATCTGGCAGGTGGCCGAAGCACGAGCCTATCGCACCGAGGATATACCCAACGTTCAGGTAGAGAATCGCTATCGCTTCACCTCCAATCCCGATGGAATACTCGACGAGTGGTCGGTTGCTAAAATCGACTCGATATGCTACGACCTTCGCCATCGAGGCATAGCACAGACAGCCGTCGTAGCCGTAAAGGAGATTAACACTGACGACGTATTTGAATTTGCATACGAGCTATTCTCGAAATGGGGCGTGGGCAACAAGAGCAATAGTGGCATAGGAATTCTACTCGTAGAGCAGGCTCGCGAGATACGATTCGTCACGGGCTATGGCATCGAGGGTGTATTACCTGACGCCATATGTAAACGCATACAGACCCAATATATGCTACCCTACTTCAGCGAAGGCGACTACAGCCGAGGCATGGTTGCAGGATTGGAAGCCATACGCGCAGTGTTGAATGGCAGTGAGCTCGACGCTGGGCTGAATGATGACTACCAGGAAGAGGATGAATTCCTGGCGGTATTGATTATGCTCTTCGTAATTTTAGTCTTCGGCTCGATGATACTCGTTGTAATTATCGACCGCGCATCACGCAAATGTCCCAACTGCAAACAACTCGCCCTGCAGAAGGATTCTGTAAGAGTCTTATCTCACAACTTTGGCGCCACGACATACGAAGATACATTCGTATGCACCAAGTGTGGCACTATAGTAAAACGCAAGCGTCAGGACTACGATTCGACGCACAACAATCGTCGTGGAGGCGGGCCCATCATTATGGGAGGCTTTGGCGGCGGTAGTTCGTTCGGTGGCAGTTCATTTGGCGGAGGCTGGGGCGGCGGCTCATTTGGTGGCGGTGGCGCAGGCTCACGATGGTAATAAAGTTCAAAATTAAGACAATAAAAAAATAAGCCTATGAAAAAGATTATTTTGGTGGCAGTTGTTGCCCTATTTTCACTGACCTCGTGCTCGACCTATAACAATATGGTCACTCTGGACGAGGCAACAAAGACAGCTTGGTCAAACGTAGAGACACAATATCAGCGTCGAGCCGACCTTATACCCAACCTCGTTTCAACGGTTAAGGGTTACGCCTCGCACGAGGAGTCTACCCTGCAGGCTGTTATCGAGGCTCGCTCGAAGGCTACTTCGGTAAACATCTCGATGGATGAGCTTACACCCGAAAAGATTGCCGAGTACCAGAAGGCTCAGTCGGCGGTAACCTCTGCATTAGGACGCCTGATTGCCGTATCAGAGAACTACCCCGACCTTAAGGCTAACCAGAACTTTCTGGAGTTGCAGGCACAGTTGGAGGGCACTGAAAACCGCATTTCAGTAGCACGCAAGGAGTTCAACACAGCCATACAATCGTACAACACATCGGTGCGCGTATTCCCCGCCAACATCATTGCAATGATATTTGACTTCGAGCAGAAGCCCTACTACGAAGCCGACGAGAGCGCCGCCGCCGCACCAAAGGTGGAGTTTTAACCTTATTGAGGGTTAATAACCTAAAAAATTTTATTTTTTCTTTTAATATCTATTTTTTTTCTCTACCTTTGTTAGAAACAGAACCTTAAAAACTCTTATAAAATGGATCAGAAGAAACTTTTCGAGCAGAAGACTTCAAGACGTACATTCTTGAAGCAGTCGGCAATGGGTTTGGCTATGGCTTCAATCCTGCCTTCAGCACTTACATCTTGTGCATCAGGTGAGACTGCAGCACCTGCAAACTCTACTGGTATCAACTCTAACTTCCACGGCGTAAAGATTGGCTGTATCACTTATAGCTGGCGTTCAATGCCCGCAAATACAGTTGATGAGATCATCGCTTATTGTAAGGAGGCTAACATGGGCTCATTGGAGCTTATGAGCAACGACTTGGAGCGTGTATTGGGTGTTCCCGAG
>JAZQSN010000083.1:0-42287 GCA_045630065.1 Alistipes sp. | reverse complement strand
ATACGCTCACGTGCAGTATACTTACCCTTCTCGTGCTGTTTCTGGATAGCCTTCTCACCGCCGCCCATGCGAGCAATCTCGCGGTTCTCGATCAACTTGGCTACCTGCTGTTTTTGAATTTCGCTCATAGCAAATTTTATTGATTTATTGATTGATTATTTGTTCTTATCCTCGCACAACTCGGTCAAAATACCCTGAGTTGACTTGGGGTGCAGGAATGCTATAGTCAGACCCTCGGCACCCTTACGGGGAGTCTTGTCGATAAGGCTTACACCCTGAGCCTCAGCATCAGCCAACTGCTCCTCGATGTTCTCGCAAGCCAAAGCCATGTGGTGAATACCTACACCACGCTTCTCGATATACTTTGCAATGGTAGAGTCCTCTGAAGTGGGCTCCAACAACTCAATCTTAGTCTGACCAATCATAAAGAAAGCGGTCTTAACCTTCTGATCAGCAACCTCCTCGATTGCATAACACTTCAGACCCAAAACATTCTCCCAATAGGGAATTGCCTCCTCAAGGCTCTTCACTGCGATACCAAGATGCTCGATGTGTGAAACTTTCATAATTTAAGAGTTTAATAGTTGTATTTTTGTATGTAAATTTTGAATTAATTCTATAGTAGTATTAAACTCCACAAAGGTACAAGTAAATTATGAAATAAGAAAATTTTTGCACGCTTTATAAACTATTTTTAACAACAATTTAACTTTAGTTTGTTTCTTTGTGCGAAAGTTGCTAAATTCGCTCCCGACTAACGTCCAAACTAACGATGAAGCGACTTTTCCTGTGCACGATTTTGGCCCTGATGTCCATCAGCGATGGTGTATGCCAGAGTGTGATTGTGGGTGACAAACTACCCTCAACCATATTCCAGCGTCGCTGGCTTATGGACATACAACCCGACGAGGCCGACTACACCTGCATACTCTTCTACCACTCGGAGAGTGGGCTATGCCAGCGTGTGCTGAATAAGGTAAAACCCATCGTCGAGGAGTATGGCTCGTCACTAAACCTGGTCATCATAACCAAGGAGCGATACGACAAAGCTGGTGTGACACTGACCGAACATCTAGACGACCGCGTAGGCGTTGCCTTCGACGAGGGTGGCCGCCTGTTTAAGCAGTTAGAGGTATCGTTCATACCCTTCTGTGTGGTGTGCGATAAGAAGCGACGCACGCTATGGTGTGGTAACGGAGCAATGTTTACCCGCGACGTAATGAATAACATTTTAACAACCAAATAACAATGGCTTTCACCAAGATAGACCACTACGAAAAAGAGTATCTCGACACTCACCACGACAGCGCCCTGAATGTGAATGAAGGTGTTGCCGACCAGCCCATCGTAAACCCTTACTTCAAACGCAAGAAACGCCGCACGCTCTCGACCGATGAGTATGTGGAGGGAATTTTGGCGGGCAACATCACCATTCTGTCGCAAGCTATCACATTGATTGAGAGCAACAACCCCACTCACTATGCACAGGCGCAGGAGATTATCGAGCGCTGCCTACCTCACGCTGGTCGCTCGGTGCGCATCGGTATTACAGGTGTGCCGGGAGCAGGCAAGTCGACCTTTATCGAGGCCATCGGAGGCATGGTCGCTTCACTTCGCCATCGTCTGGCAGTGCTTGCCATTGACCCCAGCTCAGAACGCAGTGGAGGCTCAATTTTGGGTGACAAAACACGAATGGAGAGTATATCTTCAAATCCCGATATTTTTATCCGTCCTTCGCCCTCGGCCGGCTCGTTGGGTGGCGTAGCTCGCAAGACTCGTGAGACTATCGTATTGTGCGAGGCGGCGGGTTACGACGTAATCTTCATCGAAACCGTTGGTGTAGGACAATCGGAGACAGCCGTACACTCGATGGTTGATATGTTTATGATGTTACAGATTTCGGGGGCCGGCGATGAGTTGCAGGGTATCAAACGAGGCATTATGGAGATGGCCGATATGGTGGTTATCACCAAGGCCGATGGCGAGAATATCCACAAGGCAGAGCTTGCAAAGGTGCAGTATCAGGGTGCCTTGCATCTCTTCCCTATACCCGAGTCGGGATGGCGCCCCAAGGTGTACACCTGCTCGTCGGTAGCAAAGACTGGATTGGAGGAGGTGTGGAAGGGTGTCGAGGAGTATCTCGACCACATCCAGGCCAACGGTTACTACGAAGCAAATCGCAACCGACAGAATAAGTATTGGATGTACGAAAGTATCAACCAGGCACTCAAGAGCAACTTCTACCAGAATCCCTCGATTGCCGAGCGCATAGCCAATGTCGAGCAGCGAGTTTTGGATGCAAAGTTAAGCTCATTTATCGCCGCTAAAGAGTTGTTAGACATCTACTTTGGCGAATCCAACCACACTCTTAACGAGTAACACACAAGAGCGGATACAGATAAATAAAATAGGCTGCTAACATCGGTTAGCAGCCTATTTTTATTCAGATTTCACACCACCTTACTTCTTACCCTTCTCGGGCGTTGACATACGGCGATAGGTGTTGGGCGTACATCCCATCACTCGTTTAAATGTGGTGTAGAAGTGTTCGGTCGACTTAAAGTTAAGCATAAATGCAATCTCCTTAATCGACTCGCGGGTATTGGCCAGCATATATTGGGCGTGACGCAACTTTATCTCCATAAAATACTTTGCAGGAGGGTGTCCAGTATAGTCGCGGAATATCTTTCTAAACCACGAATAACTTACATTCAGATGCGCCGCCAGAGCCTCTAAGTCAATACTATGCATAACATTTTCCTGCATAATACTCTTGGCCTGCTCAACAATCAGATCAAGACGATCCGTCGAGAGTGATTCATTGCGCGAGGTGAAGTTAATCACACCAATCATATGCATAACAATACCGGCAAGCATCTGCTGAGCGGCAGGGCGGTCAATAGAGGCCACTTCGAGTGCTCGCTGGTAGAGTTCTACAATCTCACGATTTAGGCCCACGTTGAAAATATACTCACTCTCGTCGAAGAGCGCACGTATGGCTCGCTCGGCCACATCGCCTACGAAGCCGATGTAGTACTCGCTCCAACCCACATCTTGCGCCGGGCGATAGGTATGCCACTGTCCAGGGCGGAGCAGAATCATCATTCCCTTCGATACGAGGAACTCGCCCTGCTCGGTAGTGAGCGTACCACGGCCTTTGACAATATAGAGGAGCTGGTATTCGCTCAGTACGCGACCCCGCTCAGGATCAAACACATAGCCGTTAGGATGATTGGGGGCAGGATAGACCTCGCCAGGTGTTACCACCTGCGAACCTACGACATTCACTCCACAGCCATATTGCAGATCCGATTTGTTAGGAATCAAGTAATGGAATTTAATCTCTGAAGATTTGGTTGTTTCGTCCATAAATTTTTATTTTAATATTTCGGGCAGAAATGAACTAATTATCAGCACTACAATACCTGCTACCAGCACCGCTATAGTACGCTTCGAGCAGCCCTTCCACTCTTTAAGAATAATACCCCACACGTTAGAGAATACCACGTTGAGGGCCATCAATATACACCAGCTGAACGTCAGCAGCGAGGGCGAGTCGGTAAGAAATCCCTTACCCAGACTCAGGCCAAAGAACTGGCTATACCACAGCACACCTGCAAGGGCACAGAATACTATGTTGTTAGCCCACAGCGACGAATCGGCATAGTCGGTAAACGTACGATTGCGTACGTTCTGATAGAGGCAATAGATGGCGTTGGTAACAAAACCACCGATGGTCACCATAAACGTAGCGGGCAGAGTCTTGTAGATATCGGCCGTAGCATCGCCAAAGTTGAGCGCCTCGCCAAAACCCAAGCCGATGTTAAAGCAGGCACTCATAAATCCCGCAAGCAGCGCAACGGCAATACCCTTGGTGAAGTTAAAATCCTTCACCGCCTCGCGTTTCTGCTCCTCGGTGAGCGACTGCGACTTCATATGACCTGCCACACCAATAATGGCAATACCCAGCAATGTAACCACCACACCGATAATCACCGATGCGGTCAAATCACCAGGGCGACCAAGTAAAAGCGGAGTGAGTATAGTACCCAAACCTGCACAAGTACCCAGCGCCAGCGACTGACCCAAGGCTACACCCAGGTAACGCATCGAGAGACCAAAGGTAAGACCTCCTACACCCCACAGCACGCCAAACAGCGCCGTGAGGGCACTCTCCTTGGGATAGGCAGCATACAACTCGAAGAGCGAGTGTCCCTCAGGCACGGCAAGCATAGCACCTGCCACGGGGAAGATAACCCACGCAAAGATGCCCTGCACGAGCCAATACGACTCCCAGCTCCAGCTGCGTATCTTATTGATAGGCACATAGCTACTCGACTGGCAGAATGCACCCACCGCGATGATTAGTAATCCGATAATAATCTCCATATCAAACAACAATTATCGTTTAGCAACGCTTCGATGTTACCTCAGCCTCATACTTGTTGATGTCGGCAATAAACTCCTCGCCTACGGGCACTCCGTTCTTCAGGCAGAACATATCCCAAACGGCATTCCAAGGCAGCGACTTGCACTCCTCCAACATAGCCAGACGCTCGAAGCCCTTGCCCTCGGCCTCATACTCGCGCAATGTTGTCAGAGGCTCCAACAACGCCTGCAACAGACACTTCTGTGTAGCACGAGCACCGATTACATAGGCACCGATACGATTGATTGAGGCATCGAAATAATCAAGACCAATATGTACACGACCCAACGCATCGCAACGAACGATCTCCTTTGTGAGGTCCAAAGTCTCGTCGTTGATGATGGTCACATGGTCAGAGTCCCAACGCACGGGACGGCTCACGTGAAGCATCACCTCGGGAGTGAAGAGCAGGAGCGACGACATCTTGTCGGCAATCGACTCGGTGGGATGGAAGTGACCGGTATCGAGTGTAACCATAATACCCTTCTGTGCGGCGTATGCGGTGTAGAAGTCGCTGCTACCTACGGTATAGCTCTCCAGACCGATGCCGAATACCTTTGACTCGACAGAGTCGCGCATCCACTCATACTTCTGCTCCAGAATCTCGTCCAAAGACTGCTTCAGGATAGCACGATACTTCATTCGATTGACTGTAAGATCCTTCGAGCCATCGTGAATCCAGATATTGAGCATCGCGGGGTCACCCTGACGGCGTCCCATCTCATCGGCAATTACGCGGCAACGCTTTGTGTGCTCAACCCAGAACTTACGGATATCCTCCTTGGGGCTTGCCAACGTGAGGTCCTCGCTCTTGGGGTGAGAGAACGATGTAGAGTTGAAGTCGAGCTTCATACCATTCTTCTCGGCCCACTGCATCCAGCTCTCGAAGTGCTTGGGCTCCAACTCATCACGATCGGCAGGTCCTGTCTCGCGGAAGTCGGCATAGCTTGCGTGGAGGCTCAAACGGTGATTACCGGGAAGCAACGACACAACCTTCTCGATGTCGGCCTGCAACTCCTCGATATTGCGTGCGCTACCGGGATAGTTACCCGTAGCCTGAATACCGCCCGTAAGTGCACCTGCATTCTCAAAGCCACTCACATCATCGGCCTGCCAGCAGTGCAGCGATAGTTGTATATTTTGCAATGTGGCCATTGCAGCATCAGCGTCAACACCTATTGCGGCATAACGCTCCTTGGCGATTTCATACGCCTTTTCGATAAGTTCTGTTTTCATTTTGTATCAGTGTTTTAGTTTTTATTTTCAGTTAAATGGTTTTACTCTCTGTATACCTTCATATACTTTTCATAGGCTTCGTCCCACTCACTCGTGTTGCTGGGCTCAAAGCTATGGCGTCCAGCGAGCGACTCGGCAATCATTGCACGCATCTGAACGATGCTATTCACCACGCCTGCCCACTTGGCCTGCATCATCACATTACCCAAAGCAGTAGCCTCGGCCGAACCTGTTTCGATGTGCAAACCTGTAGCATTGGCTGTATATTGGTTAAGCATACTGTTGCGGGCACCACCACCTATTACATACATACGCGAAATGGGCTTTGGCGAGAACTCGTTAAGCATATCCACCACCTGACGATAGCGCAAAGCCAATGACTCGAATATGCATCGCACAAACTCCCCAACGCTCGCAGGCACAGGCTGACCGGTAGCCTCACAATACTCCTTGATAGCCTCTGTCATCGACTTAGGATTTGCAAAGCACGCCGCATCGGGATTAATCAGCGAGCGGAAGGGCACTGCCTCATCGGCAGCAGCAATCAAATCGCCATAACTCATCTCATCCCACTCGGTACGCGAACGCTCCAAAAGCCACATACCGCATATATTTTTCAACACACGGATTGTACCCTCGATACCACCCTCGTTGGTAAAGTTCAATGCAAAACTGCGCTCCGAGATGATAGGTTCTTTCGACTCGATACCCATCAGCGACCACGTTCCCGAACTCAAGTATGCGGCATCGTCACCATCAAGCTGCGTTCCTGCCACAGCCGAGCCAGTGTCGTGGCTGGCAACGGCCACCACAGGCACTGCGCCAAAGCCAGTAAGCGACTGCACATCCTCGGTAAGTAGTCCTATCTGCTCACCTGGCATAGTAATAGGCCCAAAGTGTTCTGGCGTAAGACCCAGCAAAGAGAGTATATCGGCATCCCACTGCTTGGTGCGGGGATCTATCATCTGAGCCGTAGAGGCTATGGTATATTCGGTAATCTGCTCACCTGTAAGCAGATAGGCCAGCGCATCGGGGATAAAGAGAATTTTATCGGCTGCAGCCATAGCCGAGCAGTTATTTCTACGCAAAGTATCTAACTGGAACACAGAATTAAAATTCATTATCTGAATTCCCGTCTTTTCGTACAACTCCTTGCGAGGCATACGCTTAAAAAACTCGTCGGGCGCACCCACTGTGTGGGGATCACGATAGCAATAAGGCAGACGCAACAACTCGCCATCGGAACCGAAGAATGCGAAATCTACACCCCACGTATCGATACCGATTGACTCCACCTTGACGCCTCGCTCGGCAACCTTGCGCAGACCCTCGATAACCGACTTGTAGATAGCAGGCAAATCCCAATAGAAGTGACCCTGCATCTGGATGATGGTGTCGGGGAAACGATGCACCTCCTCCATCTCGATTTTACCACCATTGATTGTGGCCAAAATTACACGGCCGCTGGTAGCGCCAAGGTCGATTGCTACAAAGTGACGTAAACTCATTGATTTGATTATTTTTAAGTTTTAACGATGCGTACAAATTTAAATTTAACAAAAATAAGCCTTTATTTTTATATTGATATGCAAAATTATGATTTTATCACTTTCTATTTTGATTTAGATTTTTTTTAATAATTATCATCTCGCTACCGCCACAAGGTGCTACGAGAGGTACAATACCATCCACAACGTGGCAATTCGCCCATTTGATATTATACATTATGACACTCCGCAACAACTTCTTTGCCTGCCATATCGTGCATAACGGAATACACGCCCCTTGTCAAAACACAATTTAAAGGTGGTTTCTTGGCCGTGTGCTATTCCAAATAAAAAAATAATTTGCTACCTTTGTCGCACTTTATAGATGATGAACGAGAAGAAAATTTCGCGCAAACTGCAACACGAGCGACGTATAGTTGCCGATATGATTGCACTCTACTGCCGCAAGAAACACTCCACCAGGGAGTTATGCGACGATTGTCGCGTCCTCACAGAGTATGCCGATTGTCGCACATTGGCTTGTCCGAAGATGGCCGAGAAGACATTCTGCTCGCAGTGCAAGAGCCATTGCTACCGTCAGGATATGCGTGAGCGCATACGCGAGGTTATGCGTTTTGCAGGGCCACGTATTATCTTACACCATCCGATAGCGGCACTCCGTCATCTGTATTACAGCAAACTGAAAAAGTCAAATTAAAACAATAATAAAATGAAACAGGATAATCAGATTTTCGATCTTATTTCCGAGGAGCGTGCCCGCCAAATGCGCGGTATTGAGCTCATTGCATCGGAGAACTTCGTGAGTGAGCAGGTTATGGCAGCTATGGGTTCTGTACTGACCAACAAGTACGCCGAGGGTTACCCCGCAGCACGTTACTACGGTGGTTGCGAGGTAGTGGACAAGGTAGAGAAGTTGGCTATCGAGCGTTTGTGCGAGTTGTACGGAGCTGAGTATGCTAACGTACAGCCCCACTCAGGTGCGCAGGCTAATATGGCGGTATTCTTTGCCGTATTGAAGCCCGGCGATACTTTTATGGGTCTAGACTTGGCTCACGGTGGTCACCTCTCACACGGTTCACCCGTAAATATGTCAGGTATGTACTTCAACGCTATCGGTTACCAGCTCAGCGAAGAGACTGGCACTATCGACTACGAGGATATGGAGCGCAAGGCATTGGAGCACAAGCCCAAGCTTATCGTTGGTGGTGCATCGGCTTACTCACGTGAGTGGGATTACAAGCGTATGCGCGAGATTGCCGACAAGGTAGGCGCTATCTTTATGGTTGATATGGCTCACACTGCAGGTCTTATCGCTGCAGGTGTACTGGACAACCCCGTGAAGTATGCTCACATCGTAACATCTACAACTCACAAGACTCTGCGTGGTCCTCGTGGTGGTATCATCTTGATGGGCAAGGATTTCGAGAATCCCTGGGGCTACACAACTCCCAAGGGCGTAGTGAAGATGATGTCGCAGATACTCAACTCGGCTGTATTCCCCGGTATTCAGGGTGGTCCGCTCGAGCACGTTATCGCAGCTAAGGCTGTGGCCTTCGGTGAGGCTCTGCAGCCCGAGTATAAGGAGTACCAGCAGCAGGTGCAGAAGAACGCAGCAGCTATGGCTGAGGCCTTCGCAAAGCGTGGCTACACAGTAGTTTCTAACGGTACTGACAACCACTTGATGCTTATCGACCTGCGTTCTAAGTTCCCCGAACTTACAGGTAAGTTGGCAGAGCGTTGCTTGGTTGCAGCCGACATCACTACCAATAAGAATATGGTGCCCTTCGATTCACGTTCACCCTTCCTCACCTCAGGTCTTCGTTTCGGTACACCCGCAATCACTACCCGTGGCGTGAAGGAGGATAAGATGGATTACATCGTTGAGCTTATCGACCGTGTATTGCACGACCCCGAGAACGAGGAGAACATTGCAGCAGTTCGCAAGGATGTGAACGCTATGATGGAGCAGTATCCTTTGTTCGCTTGGTAAACAACCGACTTTGATGGGAATTATCCCCGCAGTAATATCTTTACCCTTGCCTTCTGGGCAGGGGTATTTTTCTTATATAAAATAAACTTTTCACTGGCCAAAGTCCGTTATTACTATAGCTCGGGTTAAAAATTATAAAAAATTTACAAAAAGTGAAACAAAAAGGTGCTATAGTTCGTATTAGGATAAACGAAAAGCGCGCAATAACTCGAGCTTGAAGAAGAAATTAAAACATAAGATATATGCGTCAATTAAAAATTACAAAGTCGATCACCAACCGCGAGAGTGCATCACTCGATAAATATTTGCAGGAGATTGGTAAGGAGGATTTGATCACCGTAGAGGAAGAGGTTGAATTGGCCCAGCGCATCCGCAAGGGTGACCAGGAGGCCTTGGACAAGCTCACAAAGGCCAATTTGCGCTTCGTGGTATCGGTAGCTAAGCAGTATCAGAATCAGGGCCTTAGCTTGCCCGACCTTATTAACGAGGGTAACTTGGGTCTTATCAAGGCTGCCGAGAAGTTCGACGAGACTCGTGGTTTTAAGTTCATCTCGTATGCCGTATGGTGGATTCGTCAGTCAATCCTGCAGGCATTGGCTGAGCAGAGCCGTATCGTTCGTCTGCCTCTGAACCAGGTAGGCTCACTCAATAAGATTAACAAGGCTTTCGCCCGCTTCGAGCAGGAGCACGAGCGTACACCCTCACCTGAGGAGTTGGCAACAGAGTTGGAGCTCCCGAAGGAGAAGGTTTCAGACACATTGCGTGTGGCCGGCCGCCACATCTCTGTGGATGCACCCTTTGCCGATGGCGAGGATAACAGCTTATTGGATGTACTGGTTAATACCGATTCACCAAACGCCGATCGTGGCCTTATCAACGAGTCGCTCGCAACTGAGGTTGATCGCGCATTGGAGACGCTGACCGAGCGTGAGCGCGACATTATCAAGTACTTCTTCGGCATCGGTTGCTCGGAGATGACTTTGGAGGAGATTGGCGAGAAGTTCGATCTCACACGCGAGCGTGTGCGTCAGATTAAGGAGAAGGCTATCCGCCGCCTACGCCACTCGTCTCGTAGCAAGTTGTTGAAGTCTTACTTGGGATAAGAGGGTAGAGATAAAAAAGAAAAGGTGTCGTTTCCGCGACACCTTTTTTATTCATACTATTTGACCGGATAAGTTACGGCCAAACCTTGTCTGATATAAACAATATCATTGTTTTCTTTTCTATAACAAAACATTCCATCCTCAAAACTTACAACCTTACCTTTAGGTGTGGGATATATTTTCTTTTTCTGTTTAACAATATCACTTTTTCCTTGCTCCTTAATATAAATATTAGAATCATTATCAACTCTAAAACACTCTATATTTGGAATTATCTCATTTGCATTATTAAGTTCTGCAATAGCTTCGTTTGAGTTTACATAATATGTTTGTATAGGTTCTGCACTTATAGAATATGTATATTTTTCAATCTGCTGTGCAGATTTACTCGAAAAATCCATAAATGTTGCAGAAATTTTATAATCATCATACACCCACACATTTTCTTGCATCCACGAAAATTTACTTTCAAATTTTATAGGCTCACCTAACTGATTTATTAGTTGAGTTTTTAGATGTAAGTACTTATTAACATCTGTTTCATCATATAATACTAAAAGATTGATTCTATACAACTGTCTACTATCTCTTTTAACTCTTATATATGATTTATTTATTTCGTAGCCTCCAATTGTAACATTTTTTATAGAATAATTACTCTCTGTATTTTCACTATCCCAAACTTGTAATTCCGCAATAGTTACATTTTTATTAAACCGTTTAACAAATTCAGTTTCGGTTATTTGCCAGTCAATATTATCTAAAAAATATTTGAAATCAGTTTGGGCGTTTGCTATATAATTAGTATATAAAATACTCAAACATATCAATATTATTTTTTTCATAGCTATTTATACAAATAATTGAGCCTAAAGTGTGTCGTCAAATAATTATAGTTAGTTTTTATTGCTGAATGAAAATCGTATTCTGCCTTTGAAACATTATACTTATATTGAGCAGCTTGCCTTTCTTTCTTTTTTAGTTTAGGATTATTTAATATCTGTTGGTGATTCTCAACCTCCAAAGAAAGTTTCTCCATATTTGATAAAAATATCTCATCTATTTCAATTTCATTGTTATACTGAGCTATTAATTCCAACTCTGCTTCGATTTTTTTAAGTATATCGTACGATAGACCCGAAAAACTACCATAAGACCCTTTAAAGCTATATATCATTTTATTCTGTTTTAGCTGCCAATCACCATTTGACAACTGCTGAATTACAAATTGAAATGATTGCCGACATCTGACAATATTAAATGTTTGTGCAATTATTGGTATTTTTTCATTCGCCGTACCACTTACTACAACTATTTTAGATTTTGTATCAATATAATCAATTGAAACATTATAGCCATCTGGATCGATAGCAATATTCTGCTTTAAAGTTGTAATAAAATCATCAAACGATTGTTTTAGTACCAAGTTTTTAACTTGAGTCTCTTGCGCTATCATTTCCATTGGTGATAGCACCAGGAGCAAACATACTAATAACAAATTAATCTTTTTCATCTTTCTGTTTTTTTAGGTTATACATAGGTTTACACTCATCATTTCATAGCCCCACGCATAACAAAAAAAAAGAAGCGTGAGTAGGTTATCACGCTCCGAAAGTACTTCCACATACTTAAAGCCACAGATAAGCACCACCCACGCTAACGCGTAGGCGTTTCGTGCCTATTGTCTTATGGCTTGTCGATTATTGTGGAAGTTTCTCGGAGCTATGGACAATAGCAAAACGCTATATAATATTTCAATGTAGGCTTAACGCCCTATTTCACATTCAAATATAGCAAAATATAATAAAAAAACAAAATATTATTTATTCTATTCCCAAAGCCATAATATAACTTTCGTCTCAAGAAAACAAAAATCCTGCCCCAGTTGGAGCAGGATTTTTTATTGGTAGCACATAATCGACTACAAACTGTCGCCAAAGTCCTCGCGGAACTTCTCCATCAAGCGTGCAGGCCAGTTTGTTGTAGGCTCCAAACCACCCATAAAGAAACGCAATACGGGAGGCTCGTAGGTAAACTTCAAACCACCAATCAAATGGCGGTTATCGTAGAGCCATACCAAACGGTCGATTACATAGTTAATCTGCGAGAGTGTGAACACGCGGCGGGGAACAGCCAAACGCAACAACTCAACATCGGCAGGAATCTCCTTGCCATTCTCGTCGCGAACGCTCGATACGGTACCACGCTCCATACCACGAATACCCGAGCAGATATAGAATGCCGCAGCCAACGCGCCAGCAGGATACTGATCCTGAGGAATGTGCTCGCAGAACTTCATTGCGTTAACGTGTGCACCCAAAACACCTGGAGGTGTTACCATAGGCACGCCGCGCTTTTCAAGCTCCTCAACCAGATACTTGATGTAGTTGGGGCTTTGGCAAATCATTGTCTCATCCAAAGTCTCATAGAGACCTACTGTCATAGCCTCGATCTCACGAACTGAGATACCACCATAGGTCAAGAAACCCTCGAACAAAGGAATCTTATCCTCCATCTTAGCGTAGAGCGCACGCTGGTTGGTGCAAATACCACCACCGCGTGAAGATGAGAGCTTACGAGCCGAGAAGTAAACCAAGTCGGCAAGGCCTGTCATCATCTTCAAGATCTCGGCCATCGTATTCTCCTTCCACTTATCCTCGCGCTGCTTAATAAGGTAAGCATTCTCGCCAAGAAGGCTGGCGTCGAGAACCAACATAATATTGTACTTGTCGGCAATGCGACGCACATCCATTAAGTTTGACATAGAGAAGGGCTGACCACCGATAAGGTTGGTAGATGCCTCCATACGGATGAAGGGGATATTCTCAACACCTACCTCCTGAATGGTCTGCTCCAACTTCTCGATATTCATATTACCCTTGAAGGGGTGATCTGACTTAAGCTCCAAAGCGTGGTCATACAAGAGCTCCACAACGCTACCGCCACACTCGGTGATGTGAGCCAAAGTAGTGGTGAAGTGATAGTTCATAGGCACTACATTGCCAGGCTTAACAAATGTACGGCAAATTACATTCTCGGCCGCACGACCCTGGTGCACGGGCAAGAGATACTTCTTACCCAAAACATCCTCAACGGCCTTCTGCAAACGCTCGAAAGACTGCGAGCCTGCATAAGCGTCGTCGGCCTGCATCATAGCAGCGAGCTGCTTGTCGCTCATTGCGTTGGTACCGCTATCGGTAAGCATATCGAGAAATACATCGCGAGTCGAAAGACGGAAAGTATTGAAACCAGCCTCCTTCATAGCCTCCAAACGACGCTCAATGGGTACAAGGTGAAGTTTTTGCACTACGCGAACCTTGTGCAACTCCATAGGAATATCACCACCCTGGTAAAATTTTACTGTGCTCATAGTTATAGTTTGTGTTATTAGTTATAATTCATAATCATTCGAAGACCAAAGTTACGCAATTTTTTTAATAAATCAGCAAAATTAAGCACCAAATTAGCATATACAGCCTATTATATTGCTATTTTACCGCATCTTTATGCATAAAGTTAAGTTTTAAGTAGCGATTTCACTACTTACGAATCTCCGCGAGCAGGCCCTCGCAACCATCTTCCAGCATATCGAGAACCAGTTCGAAGCCCTCGCGACCCTCGTAATATGGATCGGGGACATAACTATACTGAGGATGGTTACTACAAAACTCCACAAAACGGCGCACCTTCGACATATACTTTCGCTCAGGTGATAGGCGCTCCACATTGCGATAGTTACTATCGTCCATCACCACAATCATATCGAAATCGTAGAAGTCCTCCTCTCGAAACTGGCGCGCACGATGCGTGAGCGAGTAACCGCGAGGCTTTGCCGCTGCACGCATACGAGAATCGGGCAACTCACCTGCGTGGCCGCCATACGTACCGGCCGAGTCAATGTCGATTTGCGATTGCAATCCCTCACGCTCGACTACAGCCTGCATTACGGCGTGGGCTGCCGGAGAACGGCATATATTTCCCAGGCAAACAAAAAGCAGGCGTGTTATCTTCTTATCTTCCATCTTCTTAATCTTTTTAGTTTATCATAGGTTTACGTTGCGGTTTACTTTTTTACGAAAAAGATATTATTCCCTTCGCAACGATTAAGCAAAGATAGCACATTCCACTAAAAAAAAGAATTTTACCCCTCGCTCGCTATTCGAATTATCTCATAGACAAAGAGAAAAACAGCACAAATAGGCAAAAACCCGTAGTAATATAAATGCCAAAAGCCTGAAAAATACCCAAAACGGTCACATTATGCTCCAAAAGAGGAAATGAAGAATGGTGATAAGTGTAATTTTTTATAATTTAGCGCCATTGAATTGTCACTACAAAAGCATAAGTAATGAAAAAACCGTTTATAACTCTTTTGGCGATTGTTTCTGCGTTTGTGGCTCAGGCTCAAAACGATTTGAAGAATCAACCTATGCAGCCTCTGCCCCATCAGGTCGAGGACCTCGAGTTGATAGACTTATTTGGCAAGCCAACCTCTACCCTGCCTATGTGGGGCGAGAAGAACCTGCTCATCTTCTATGTGGATCCTGACAAGCATCGTCAGAATCACGAGTTCACTGTTGAGATGGAGGAGAATAAAAGGGCTGCTGGCGACAATATCTATGGCTTCGGCATCGTAAACCTAAAAGATTCTTGGTATCCTGTGCCCGATGGTTTCGTTCGCGCATTGTGCCGTAAGCGCACAGAGAAGAATGGCGCTACCATAATCACCGACCCCGACCGCACAGTTGCAAAAAAGTGGGGACTTGGCGACTGCAACAACTACTTCATAATTATGATCGTCACCAAAGAGGGCGAATTGGTCTATTGCCACAAAGGTGAGTATACCGAGGCCGAAAAGGAGGAGTTTTATCGGATAGTGGATAAATACCGTTAAATCGCTCCCGACCAACTTTTCGATTTATGTTGCGGGCGATTCTTTCTGTGGTGGTAGTGATATTTGCGATGGGTGTTGCCGTCGCAAATAATCCTATGACCAAGTCACAGCACAAGACCAAAAGCAACAAAACCATCTACGACCCAATCAATTACGCTGCCGTGCAGCGAGCTCTCGAAAGAGCCTCGCAACCAACTCTCATCCAAAGGGTGGCCGATGCTATGCATTCGCCCATCATCGTGCGCGACAATCTCCAACTCGACGCCCACGCAGGTATAGCCTACACACGCGAAACAAACCTTGCGCTAACCCTCGCCTCATCGGCATTATATCACACCCAAAACGCTGCCGTAAGGTCATCGGCACAAGCAACCGCTATGGCCTCAATAAGCGGTTTTTATCGTGTACGAGCCATCGGTGAGCATTTTATCAGCGACCGCTCTCGCATTCGTTATAGTGCCGACATAGCATCGTTGCCAATACGTTTTTGGGGATTGGGTTATCAGGCGGCCATCAACAATTACTATTCAGAGTACACCAACTTTTCGACTAATGCTTCGGCACAATATTTGCACAGCATAGGCCACAGAATGCACATTGGTGCAGGCGTCGACCTACGTTATGGCAAAGAGCACCAATTTGAACAGCTGGCCGAGGAGTATTTACAACAAAGCACACAGAACATATTGAGTGCCTATACTACGGGATTTTCGCTGACAGCGCTCTACGATAGTCGCAACGATAGCCATACTGCAAATAGAGGAATCTACCTATCTCTTACACCCGAAGTTAGGCCAAAGGTGTTGGGTAACTACCACACCACCCTGTGGCACTTAACCGCACAGGCCGACTTCTACCAGCCTCTTTGGAGAGGTGCTACGGCTGCCATCGACCTCTATGCCGACCTATGGTCGTCGGCTACGCCTTGGTTTTACTGGCCGACGCTAGGTGGTCAGAGCCGTATGCGCGGCTACTACTACGGACGTTACACCGACAGCAAGATGATCACTGCTCAAATAGAACTACGCCAACATATATATGGCCCACTTGGGGTTGTGATATGGGGCGGAGCAGGCAACATATTCTCATCATTTCGCACCTTAGATTGGAGTCACACACTCCCCAATGCAGGTGCAGGACTACGCTTAAACTTGAATAATCGCACGGCACTACGCATCGACTACGGCTTTGGTCGTCGTACGGGAGGCCTGATTATCAATGTTAACGAAGCGTTTTAGTATTGAGACAAATTTTCACACCTTGCCGACTTGCTGGCGCATTTGTAGCATCGCTAATGCTACCCATAGCTATTCTCACATATACCGAACACTACCCCTTACGAGTAGCACTTATTTCCATTCTGATGCCTTTGGGATTCTACACCACATTTGTGGGCCTGTCTCGTCGTTCGGGAACAATGGTGTGGTGGGCACTGCCATTTATCTTCTTGAGTGCTTTTCAGGTAGTGATATCATATCTCTTCTCTGGCTCGGTCATCGCAGCCGATATGTTTCTCAATCTATCAACCACCAACTCAGCCGAGGCTGGCGAATTATTGTCTAATATCTACCCATCACTGATTGTCGTATGCATAATCTACCTACCCCTATTATGGATTGCCACGCAACACCTCTGCCGAGGGCTTACACTGGAGTGGTGTATAAGACGCAAAATGATACTCAGCGGCGTAGCGACAATGTCAATCGGAGTGGCTTTACTATTAAGTAGTGGCCGTGGCGAGGCTGTGCGCATAGTGCGTGATGAGGTATTTCCCGTAAATGTAATCTACAATATGTATCTCGCCATTACCGAGGCTCGCAACATATCTCACTACCCGCAAACCTCCAGAGATTTCCGCTACGGAGCCTCACGGCAGAGTCTTAGCACGGAACGAGAGGTGT
The DNA here is from genome assembly GCA_045630065.1 of Alistipes sp. Classification (GTDB taxonomy): domain Bacteria; phylum Bacteroidota; class Bacteroidia; order Bacteroidales; family Rikenellaceae; genus Alistipes. The sequence goes on along the minus strand of JAZQSN010000083.1, from coordinate 25,226 downwards.
ATGTGATGGTCATTGGCGAGGCTTCGCGAGCCGCCAACTGGCAACTCTACGGCTACTATCGTCCCACCAACCCTCGTCTTGCTTCCCGCAACGATATCTTCATCTTTCGTGGCATAACCACACAGAGCAATACCACTCACAAGAGCGTGCCTATGATGCTTTCGTCTATTCATACCTCGCAACACGCTGAATTATACCACCGTAAAGGTGTGATTGCCCTATTCAACGAAGCTGGATACTCCACACACTTTATCTCGACTCAGGCGCCACAAGGTGCAATGATTGATCACCTCGCTGCGGAGGCCAACAATGTGGTTTACACAGCACATGCTACCTACGACGAGGCTTTAGTCGAAGAACTGCAACGCATACTCAGCGAGGATATATCACAACGCATAATGGTCGTACTGCACACCTACGGCTCGCACTTCAGCTACCACCATCGTTACCCACGTTCGCAGGCCTACTTTATGCCCGATGACAATGTAGCCATCAGCCGCGGCAACAAACCGATGATATGCAACGCCTACGACAACTCTATTCGTTATACCGACCTTGTACTCGACAACATCATATCACTACTCGACTCCTCAGCCACCTGCTCGGCTATGCTCTACTGTGCCGATCACGGCGAAGATTTGCTCGACGGAGAGGACGAGCGTTTCCTACACTCGTCGCCCACAACCACATATTGGCAACTGCACGTTGCCTCGTTTGCGTGGTTTTCGCCACGTTACCAAGCACTATACCCCGACAAGGTGTGGGCTGCCGAAGCCAATTCAAATGCGGTAGCCACCACCTATTCGCTCTTTCACACCCTGGCCGATATGGCATCTATTACTTCGCCCTATATCGAGGAACGAGCCTCGTTGGTAAACCCCTACTTCGACCACGCCACACGTCGTTACTATCTGAACGACCACAACCGAGCCGTACCTCTCAACAAGAAGATAGGCATCGATGAGCAGCAGAAGGCTCTCTTCCAAACGGCAGGCGTATTTTTGTAAATTCTCTCTTGCCTGAGCCATAAAAAAAACTGCCCTGCGCAATGCAGGACAGTTTGTCTTATTAGGCGTAAGTATCTTCGGCCAATTATTTCTTTGCCTCCTCTACAGATACCTTGCGGAACTCCTTCAAGAGCTTTGACAACTCCAAGGCAGCCTTACGAGCACGAGTACCCGCAGCCTTATTGTTCTTCTCCACCTGAGCGGCGGCGTTTACCGAGAATACCTCGATCTGTGCATTAATCTGATCTACCAAATTCTTCATATCAATAGTTTTTAGTGGTTTTACTTGGTGCAAAGGTATAAAAAAATATCATTTCCAAATAATTTTTAACAAAAAAACACACCCAAATTGCATTTATAACCCTCACAAAGCCCGCAACTTGCATCTGATGGCATATTTTTTGACCTTCCCAGAAGAAAAACCTTTACCTATGATACTCTGCAAACTTACTCAACTCTCTATTTTATTGATTTTGGCAGTTGGTTGCAAGGCTCATCGTACCCAAGAAACACCCCAGCCACTAAAAATCGACGTGGCTACAGCACGAGCCGATACACTCACTATGCGCTACCGTTTCACCTCGCATCTACAGAGCCGCACGCGCGCCATAATACAACCCCGTGTAAGTGGATATCTGCTGCAAAAGAGTTATCGAGCAGGCGAGATGGTACACCGTGGTCAACGACTCTTTACTATTGATGCCTCGCTTCTACGCACTACGCTGCGCTCAGCCGAGGCAGACCTATCGGCAGCAATGGCCGAACTCACTACAGCCCGCAACGATTATGAGCGCGCTCTGCCGCTGGCTCGGTTAAATGCCATCAGTGCATCGCAACTTGACGCTTACCGAGCATCGTTTGCCTCGGCCGAAGGCGATGTCAAAGCAGCACGTGAGGCTGTAGAGAGTGCCCGTCTGCAGGTGGGTTATGCCACCATATATGCTCCGATTGACGGCATCGCAGCCAACAGCGACGCTAGCGTGGGCGACTATGTAGGTCCCGACACGAAATACTCCGTACTGACAACAATCGACGCCACCGACACCTTGACAGTAGACGTAGCCATCCCCACATCACTATATATGCAATATAGCGATCCATCGCGTCCGAGCAACGACAATAGTACTCTACTCTCAGACATACGTCTAACGCTTGCCGACGGCAAAGAATATCCCCACAAAGGCATATACGACTACACACGACAAAGTATTTCGCCCACTGCAGGAACAATAACCATCGTGGTGGCCTTCTCCAACCCCGAACAGAGGCTCAAGGCTGGTGAATTTGGCGAGATAGAGTGTGGCATAGGCCGCGCACAAAGAGTCATTACCCTGCCACAAGAGGCTGTCACCACACTGCAAGACAAACACATCGTATGGGTCGTAGCCCAAGACAGTACCGCCCAATGGCGTGAAGTGACGCTGGGCGAAGCAGTAAATGGACGCTGGATAATTCGCCACGGCATAAGTGAGGGCGAGCAGGTAGCCACAGAGGGTAGTCAGAAACTGCATCAAGGAGCAAAGGTAATACCTCAACAGACAAAATAATATGGGAGAGTTTTTCATTCGCCGACCTATATTTGCCATTGCGCTGACGGTGGCCATCACACTCGCAGGTATAATATCGATAGGAGGACTAGCCATAGAGCTATATCCCGACATCACGCCTCCCGTAGTACAGGTGTCGGCCAACTATGTTGGAGCCGACGCTGAAACCGTGAATGACGCTGTAGCCACGCCTCTTGGTGAGCAGGCTCTTGGAGTGAGCGATATGCTATATATGCAGACAACAAGCGCCAACGATGGCTCAATGAACCTTCAACTCACCTTCGACGTAGGCTCATCGCCCGATATGGACGCCATATTCACGCAGAACAATGTAGCCGCCGCCACGCCACAGCTACCCGAAGCTGTAACCGAGCAAGGTGTGGTCACACGCAAGAGCAATACAGGTTTTTTGATGGTATATGCACTGACGAGCGATGGTCGCTACGACGACGAGTTTCTATCGAACTATGCCTACATCAACCTATCCAACTCAATCGGAAAGATTAATGGCGTAGGAAAAGTGGATATTATGGGTGCAGGCGAGTATGCTATGCGCGTGTGGATTTACCCCGAACGTTTGCGCTACTACGGCATTGCGTTAGAGGATGTTGTGGAAGCCATAAAGGAGCAGAGTGCCATCTACCCCACTGGTAAATTTGGTGCCGAGCCTGCACCCTCGACCGAGCATCTCACCTACACCGTAATACTCCCAGCCGCATACTCCACGGCTGAGGAGTTTTCATCGATTATTCTCTCGCTCGACCAGAACGGCAATCAAGTAAGGTTGAGCGATGTTGCCGACGTGACACTCGGCAGCAAGAGTTACAACGTGCGCTCGACGATGGGCAGTAATCCTTCTACACTCATTGTTGTCTATCAGGAGCCAGGTAGCAATGCTGTCGAGGTGGGCTCACTGGTAAGAGAGGTCATCAGCCAACAACAAAGCCTGCTACCCGATGGCATAAGCATTTTGCCAATAGTAGATGCTACGCAGAATATCGTGGATGGTATCAAAGACATCGTACGTACACTCATCATTGCCCTACTGCTCGTGGTAGCAATCATCTATCTATTTCTACAAGATTGGCGCTCGACACTCATTCCCATAATTGCTATACCCGTATCGTTGGTAGGTATATTCTCTCTATTTCCACTGATAGGCTTCTCTCTCAACGTAATATCGTTACTGGCATTGGTTCTGGCTACAGGTTTGGTGGTAGATGATGCTATAGTGGTGGTCGAGGCTGTGCAAGCCGACATACAACGAGGCCTTCCTCCTGCCGAAGCGGCACGCGAAGCTATGCGCCGAGTGCAATCGCCCATCATTGCGACGACTGTGGTATTGCTTGCCGTATTCATCCCTGTATCGACGATGGGTGGCATAACCGGACGACTTGTTGAGCAATTCTCAATCACCATTGTCGCCGCCGTCACACTCTCGGCCTTCAATGCTCTGACGCTCTCGCCTGCACTATGTGCACTGCTACTCCGTGCTCGCACATCATCCAACGGTGGACTCTTCGCATATTTCAACCGATGGTTTGATTCAGCCACCGAACGATATACCCACCTATCAACCATCATCACACGACACACCGTACGTACGGCACTCTTCATCGGGGTGATGTGTGTAGGTATATTCATCACTTGGCGTTTACTGCCCGATGGCTTTCTACCTGATGAGGATGAAGGTTATCTGATGGTGATGGTAACAACCCCCTCGGCATCATCGCTCACCACCACTATGAAGGCTATGCAGAATGTAGAAGAGCAGGTGATGAAGCATCCCGAGGTGAGATACACATCGTCGGCCGTTGGATTCAATATGATGGCAAGCATAAGCAGCCCCTCATCGGGCGTATTGTTTGTTGTGCTGAAGGAGTACTCCCAGCGTAAACTATCTGCAGCACAACTCGCCCAACTGCTAAACGATGAGCTCTACGCGGCCATTCCAGAGGCCGAGTGCTATGCCCTCATACCTCCATCAATTCCTGGATTGGGAGTTACGTCAGGCATATCGCTCCAAGTGCAGGATTTGGCTGGACGAGGAACAAAATATCTTGCCGAGCAGACATACCGACTAATGGATAGTCTAAAGCAGGACAAGGCTATAGCCAACATCTCAACATCGTTCAGCGCCACGACACCACAACAGCTACTACAAGTCAATCGACAGCAGGCCTTGAGTGAGGGCGTGGCCATCGAGAATATATACTCAACCCTCTCAACTCTACTCGGTGGAGAGTACACTGGCAACTTCAACCGCTTCGGGCGACTCTACCAAACATACGTGCAAGCTGCGCCCGAAAGCCGTCTGGATGAACAATCGTTAAATAGTTATTTTGTAAAAAACGGACGAGGCGAGATGGCTCCACTATCGGCCTTTGTAAGTGTGAAGGATACCATTGGTGTGGAGTACATCACACAATTCAATCTAAACCAATCGATTGCCCTGACAGCCACACCAGCCTCGGGCACATCGTCAGGCGATGCAATGGAGCAGATTGCATCTATCGCCAAACGAGTGCTACCATCGGATGTAGGAATAGCATGGAGCGGATTATCATTTCAGCAAGCGCAAGAGAGTGGCGGTGAATGGAGAATATATATCATTGCCATCATCTTTGCCTTTCTGGCATTGGCCTCACTCTATGAGAGTTGGTCACTGCCGTTGGCCATTATGCTAAGCGTTCCGGCAGCTGTTATGGGTGCGATGGTTGCAATGGTAATGGCACACATTTTCAACGCCGACTATGTCTACAACATTTATGTACAGATATCGCTAATTATGCTCATCGGACTATCGGCCAAGAACGCCATTCTGGTAGTGGAGTATGCCGACCGCATCTACCGCTCGCATCCCGACTCCTCGCTCCTTACGGCAGCCATATCGGCGGCACGTGAGCGTATACGTCCTATAATTATGACTGCGCTGGCCTTTGTGCTGGGTGTAATGCCCTTGATATTCGCCTCAGGTAACTACTCCACGGCTCGCAATATTATGGGCGTAGCGCTTGTTGGAGGAATGGCTACAGCAACCGTCATAGGTGTATTCCTCTACCCCGCTACCTACTATATGATTAAACGCCTTGACACACGCAAGGACAATAACCTTAAAGCCAACTTACAATGAAACGCATAATCGCACCTTTGGCTCTACTACTCGCATCCTGTGCACTTAATCTGCAGCCACCGCAGGTGACAATGCCCGAGGAGTATACATATACCGACTCGCAACCCCGCAACAAAGAGTTGCAGAGTCGGTGGTGGGCTATATTCGACGATGCGTTGCTCGATTCATTGCAGGAGCGAGCCCTGTGCCATAATCGCAACCTGCAGATAGCAGCATCACGCATTGTCGAGGCTCACTACACCATATCAACTGCCCGAGCTGCACTCCTACCCTCGTTAAGAATGAGCGTGCAGGCCGAGGCGAGTCGCACACCTCCATCTTCGCCCGTAGGCGAGGTAACAATAGCACCCGACATAGAGTGGAGTGTCGCCCTCTTCGGAGCCCTGCGACACACAACCAAGCAAGCGCAGGCCCAATACCTGGCTACCGAGTGGAACTACCGAGCCCTGACGCTCACACTCACCCATCAGGTTGCCACATCCTATTTTACTCTGCGTGCCGCCCACCACTCGCTTGCCATAGCAAGACAGAGCCATAAGTTGCGTATGGAGTCGGCGGCGCTCATCGACTCGTTAGCTCGCTACGGTTTCTCGTCCGGCCTTGATCAAGAGCAGGCACATAGTCTGGTGGATGTGTCGGCATCCGACATTGAGCAATATAGACGTGCGCTGAATCAGGCACAACTATCACTTGCCCTACTTATTGGATCGACACCCGAGTACTGCATCCTACCCACATCACTACCTCACACCACACTACCCGTTGACATACCTGCGGGTATTCCATCGCAACTACTCACACATCGACCCGACCTGATGCAAGCACAATATGAGTTGCAAGCAGCTGCCGCCAACGTAGGCATTGCACGCAGTGAGCGTTTCCCCTCGGTAGCACTCACCATATCGGGCGGTGTGGCCGATGGTAATGCCCGCGAACTGTTTCAACAAGGAGGTTGGGCGCGGAGTGCTACAGCTGGTTTTGCACAGCCTCTATTCTCTTTCGGGCGACTACGTCGCAACGAGCAGATTGCCCGCCAACAATATAGACAAGCTGCCCTCAACTATGAGCAAGCTGCGTTGGAGGCACTGGAGGATGTTGAGAGTGCTCTCACTGCAGTTGCCACCCTACGCGAAGAGGTGCTACAGTGGCAAAACTATGTAGAACGTAACGCACGTATAGCACAGTTGCAGGAAGCTCTCTACCGAGCAGGGCAGAGCAACTACTTAGATGTTATCAGCACCCAGCAGACGTGGTACTCGTCGCAACTGCAACAGGTGCAGATAATCGAGCAGCAATATCAGGCATTGGCCGATTTAGTACTTGCATTGGGAGATGGATGGCAGGAATAAAATGCAAAATTTTGAATTTTGGAAATTGAATTTTATCTTTGTTATACAATGACAATACAAACAATCATAGTATATTTAATCGGCATCGCGGTGGTGGCGTGGTTGGTTCGTGCTGTGGTGCGCGGATATCGTGTACGCAAGTACTCCAACTGCTCGTCGTGCGACGATAGTCAGTGCCCCTATCACAACTCCGCAAAGCCGCCACACACTGATTCAAACAGCTATAATTGCCACAATAAAAAGTAATATAAATTTCTATGAAGAGTATAACCATAGCCATCGATTCATTCAAAGGCTCGCTCTCATCGGCTCGTGTAGCTGATGCTGCTGAGCAGGGCATTCGTGCCGTACTGCCAGACTGTCACGTGCAGAAGATAAGTATTGCCGACGGTGGCGAGGGAACGGTAGAGGCATTGGTCGAGACTTTGCAAGGCCAGATTATCGAAATCACGGCCTGTGACCCACTTATGCGTCACATCACCGTACGCTACGGCTTGGTGGATGGTGGCTCTACAGCCGTTGTAGAGATGTCGGCTGCAAGTGGTCTGCCCCTACTTGCAATAGAGGAGCGCAACCCGTGGCTTACGACCACTTACGGCACCGGTGAGATAATTGCCGACGCTATTAAACGGGGCGCACGACGTCTGCTCATAGGCATTGGAGGTAGCGCAACAAACGATGCTGGTATGGGTATGCTCGAGGCTTTGGGATATAAATTCTACGACGCTAACGGGACTCCGCTGGCAGGATGTGGAGGTAACCTGAGTTGCGTAGCACGCATTGACGATACGGATGCTTTGCCCGCACTTAAGGAGTGTCAGATTACCGTAGCGTGCGATGTTAAGAATCCGCTCTACGGCCCTACAGGTGCTGCCTACATATTTGCACCGCAGAAGGGTGCCGACACCGAGATGGTGGAGAGGCTCGACCAGGGTCTTAAGAACTTTGCCTCGGTGATAAACGCTCATTTTGGCAGTAATGCCGAGCAGCGCGAAGGCGCAGGTGCAGCAGGAGGCCTGGGATATTGTTTCAGCGCATTACTTGAAGCCAGACTCCAGAGCGGTATAGATATGGTACTGGAGGCTATCGACTTTGCTAAACGAATTGAATCGAGCGATCTTGTCATAACAGGCGAGGGCCGTATCGACTCGCAAACGGTAATGGGTAAGGCTCCTAGCGGAGTACTCAATGCCGCTACGGAGCAAGGAATACCCGTGGTGGCTATTGGTGGTGCGGTTGAATCAAGCGAAGCGCTCAAGCATAGTAAGTTTACGGCCATACTTCCCATCGTAGCAGGGCCCGTATCGCTTGACGAGGCTATGCGTGAAGAGATTGCAGCGGCAAACGTGAGCCGTACCGTTGAACAGATTATAAAATTATTAACTCTAAACAGATAAGAGATGAATAGTGCTTTAGGAGCTACGATAGGTCTTGCGTTGGCCATAGTGCTCATTATTCGCCGTGTATCACCCGTTTATTCGCTTCTGCTGGGTGCTGTGGTTGGCGGTCTGGCAGGTGGATTTGGATTAAATGACACCGTTGCGAATATGATTTCGGGCGTAAAGGATATCACTCCCGCCATCGTTCGCATCATAGCCGCCGGTGTGCTCTCAGGTGTACTTATCAAAACCGGAGCAGCGGCCTCTATATCCAACACTATCGTCAACCGATTGGGACATAAACATCTGTTCCTTGCCTTGGCTCTCTCGACAATGATACTTACGGCTGTGGGTGTATTTATCGACGTGGCTGTAATCACAGTTGCTCCCGTGGCCATTATCATAGCCGAGCGCACTGGCATATCGCGACTGAAGATGTTGCTTGCAATGGTAGGTGGCGGCAAGTGTGGTAATATTATGTCACCCAACCCCAATACTATCATAGCGGCGGAGAACTTCGATGCTCCCTTATCGTCGGTAATGCTCGCAGGCGTGATACCTGCCATTATTGGTTTGTTTGTGGTAGTATACCTTATTGTTCCTCTTATCCCCTCCTTCGCAAATGGTGCTCAGGCGGTAGAGACCGACAGCAACAGCAACAGCAACAATGAGCATCTACCTTCGTTTGCTGCTTCGATAGCTGCGCCGCTGACCGTAATCGTATTGCTGATGTTGCGTCCTTTGGCCAATATTACCATCGACCCTCTGCTTGCTCTTCCCGCAGGAGGTATCGTAGGACTCATCGCCACACGCCAATGGCACAACGCCTCGCAAAGTATATCGTACGGTTTGGAGAAGATGTCGGTAGTAGCGGTACTACTTATCAGCACGGGAGCCATAGCGGGCATAGTGAAGGCCTCAACTCTGACCGATATGCTTATATCGTTGCTCGGACAGGGCGAAGCTTCGCGTCTACTTTTAGCGCCACTTTCGGGAATACTTATGTCGGCTGCAACGGCCTCAACAACGGCTGGAGCCACAATAGCCTCGGCTTCGTTTGCCCCCAGCATACTCGCCACAGGAATGAGTGCCGTGTGGGGAGCGGCTTTAGTGAATGTGGGCTGTACGGTGTTGGATCATCTGCCCCACGGCTCGTTCTTCCACGCCACGGGAGGCTCGGCGGAGTTGGGCATTAAGGATTGCCTTAGACTAATTCCTTATATGACACTCATTGGATTGAGTCTTACCATACTAACACTTGGAACATATCTTGTTCTTGGATAAGACAAAAAAGCCTGCCTAACTTTTGAGTTAAGCAGGCTTTTTTTATTCAAATTCTATTGTAGAGATTGTCCCATCGAGGGAGTCTGACACATCGATAATTCGCTGATTGCCACTACCGCGGAAATGGAGCGACAGATCGCGTTGTGCCTCGACATATCGACCATCGACAATCACATCGCACAACTCTACCAGAATTCGGCGGAGCGGATGTTGCAACAGATCTTCGAAGCGATAGCCCGTATAGCACCAGATGCTCTTATCGGTTTGCTCCTTAATCATTCGAGCCAATGCTATAAAACCCTCGGGATGCAACATAGGGTCGCCCCCAGTGAAGGTTACATTCATATCGGCCTCAACAATCAAGTCAAACAATTCATCAACCGACATAGGCTCGCCACCATCCTCGCTCCATGACTGAGGATTATGACACCCCTCACAATGGTGTTCGCACCCCGCCGTGTAGAGCGAAGTGCGAAGACCAATGCCATCGACCGATGTACCATACTTGATATCGAGTATGCGAATGCTATTTGTGGATGATACGGTCATTCAACTCAGCCAATTTTGCTTTGTTCCAACGCTCGGTAGTACCCACAAGGTAACCTGTGATGCGCTGAAGTTTATCTATGCTGTTGCTGCCGCACTTGGGGCAGGTGTTCAATTCCTGCTGTGCATCCTCATAACCGCAATACATACAGCGATTACGGTTGTGGTTCACCGAACAGTAACCGATATTGTGCTTATCCATCAAATCGACGATATCCATAATCGCCTGAGGATTGTGGGTTGCATCGCCATCAATCTCGATGTAGAAGATGTGACCACCTCGAGTCAAGTCGTGATAAGGAGCCTCAATCTCGGCCTTATGCTTGGGCGAACACTTGTAATATACGGGAACGTGGTTAGAGTTGGTGTAGTAGATTTTATCGGTTACGCCTGCAATCTCGCCAAACTTCTTGCGGTCGACACGAGTGAAGCGACCCGACAAGCCCTCGGCAGGAGTCGCCAACACACTGAAGTTGTGCTGATAAATCTCCGAGAACTCGTTTACTCTGTCGCGCATATATGTCACAATACGCAAACCAAGCTCCTGCGACTCCTTGCTCTCGCCGTGGTGTTTGCCCGTAAGAGCAATAAGAGCCTCGGCCAGACCAATGAAGCCGATACCGAGCGTACCTTGATTGATTACGCGGGCAATGGTATCATTCGGGCTAAGATTCTCGCAACCTGACCACAGTGCAGACATCAACAGTGGGAATTGCTTTGCAAGAGCGGTCTTCTGGAAATTGTAACGATCGCACAACTGTTTTGCTGTGATCTCCAACAACTCGTCGAGCTTGACGAAGAAGCGCTCGATACGCTGCTTTTGATCCTCGATGTGCATACACTCGATAGCAAGGCGTACGATGTTGATTGTCGAGAATGAGAGGTTACCTCGTGCAATAGAGGTCTTCTCGCCAAAGCGATTCTCAAATACACGTGTACGGCAACCCATAGTAGCCACCTCGTAGAGATAACGCTTGGGGTCGTTCTCGTTCCACTTCTCGTGATGGTTATATGTTGCATCGAGATTTACGAAGTTGGGGAAGAAACGACGTGCAGCCACCTTGCAGGCAAACTGATAAAGGTCGTAGTTTCTATCCTCAGGCAAATAACTAACGCCACGCTTCTTCTTCCAAATCTGAATGGGGAAGATAGCTGTCGAACCGCCACCAACACCCTCGTAGGTAGACTGCAACAATTCGCGGATAATGCATCGGCCCTCAGCTGAGGTGTCGGTACCGTAGTTAATTGACGAGAATACAACCTGATTACCACCGCGCGAGTGGATGGTATTCATATTGTGAATAAAAGCCTCCATCGACTGGTGTACGCGGTTGATGGTACGGTTGATGGCGTGCTGCTTGAAGCGCTCGTCACCCTGCAGGAAGTCCAGATCACGATAAACGTAGTCCTCAATCTCCACATCATAGAGGTGCTTAAGGCTTATGCTTGTGAGATTTTCGATGGTCTTAATCTCCTCGATGAAGCTACGGCGCACATAGGGTGCAAGGTAGAAATCGAATGCAGGAATAGCCTGACCACCGTGCATCTCGTTCTGAACGGTCTCCATAGAGATACAAGCCATAATCGAAGCGGTCTCAATGCGCTTAGTGGGACGGCTCTCGCCGTGACCAGCCTGAAAACCGTGCTCAAGAATCTTATCCAACGGATGCTGAATGCAGGTAAGCGACTTTGTGGGATAGTAATCCTTGTCGTGGATGTGCAGATAATTGTTCTTAACAGCCCATAGAGTCTGCTCCGAAAGCAAGTAATCGTCAACGAAGGGCTTGGTGGACTCCGAAGCGAACTTCATCATCATACCTGCAGGAGTATCGGCATTCATATTGGCATTCTCGCGCGTAACATCGTTCGACTTGGCCTCGACAATCTCAAGGAACATCTCACGAGTCTTTGCCTTACGGGCAATGCTACGCTTATCGCGATAGGCGATATAACTCTTTGCTACCTCTTTGCGGGGAGATGCCATCAACTCCATCTCGACCATATCTTGAATCTCCTCAACGGACGACTGCTCGTTGCCCTTGAACTCAATACGGTCGACAATCTTATAAACGAGAATATCATCCTCGCCTGCCTCGGTAGTTAGCATCGCCTTGCGGATTGCTGCGGCAATCTTCTCGCGGTTGAAGCCCACGATACGACCATCTCTTTTGACTACTGTCTGTATCATATATAATTAACTTTTAAATATTTTTCGTCGCAACGCTTGCGGGAGGAGTAGAGACGGCGACACACTTCGCCCAACAGACTCTATCTTGACGCTCTATCACCCGAAAGCATCCTAAATATAAGACATAGGCAGGTCTTCTGACTTGTTTTACTCAGTGCGACCTTCCCGCTAACGGAGGCAGTGGTCATTAAGAATGCACCGAGTGTTAATAAACTCACAGCTACGGGTATAGTCTCGGATTTACACCGAAGTTCCCTTTTCATTCCTGGCGGTATTACCGCTTTGAACACCTTTATCCGGCACAAAGTTGAGCAAAATATCCTAACTGCCGAGCCTGCGCATCAAAATGTTTTCAACATATAAATAACAATTCCGACAAGCCCCCACTTATTAAAAAATATCATTAACTTTGCCGCCAAATTTTGGAGAGCATATTACGCTCTTCGCAAAACACAATTTTTGCTTTACTATGAAGAAGATTTTGTTTTTCACGCTTATGCTGTGTCTGTCATCCGTAGCACAGGCCCAGAACGACTCGGCAATAAAACTGAAGCCCTACGGTTTTGTGAGTAACTATGTATGTTACGACACGCGCGAGTGCGTAACCGTATTTGGCGAGATGTTTAATATAATGCCCAAGGACGTAGAACTAAACGCCGATGGTAGCGAGGATATCAACGCCGAGCAAAAGTTCAGCTTCGTATCGTTTACAACCCGTCTGGGGCTGGATGTATCAGGTTCCGAGATATGGAAGGCCAAGAGCTCAGCTAAGATTGAGGCCGATTTCTGCGGCTATGGAGCCAACAATACCCTGCTCAGAATTCGTCAGGCATATATTGCACTCGATTGGGAGCGACTGTCGATGATTTTCGGCCAGACTTGGCATCCTATGGTAAATCAGGTCATGCCATCGGTGGTTGGACTCTCTACGGGAGCACCATTCGCACCATTCAACCGTTCTCCGCAACTTAAAGTCATTGCCGACTTAGGCAAAGGCTGGGACCTTACGGCAGCGGCAGTGTATCAGTTTCCCAATACATCGGTAGGCCCTATGGGTGCCGACGTCAGCTACTCGAGATGGAGTATGATTCCCGAGTTGTATATGTCGTTAAAGCACGTTGGCGAGCACTTCACATATGGCGTAGGAGTCGATGTATTGAGTATTATGCCCCGCAAGAAGAGCCAAGTGCAGCGAGAAATAACACTCGACGATGGTAGCATACAGATGCAAAGCGTAGAGGTGAGTGTAAATGACCGAGTAACAGGCCTTTCACCCGAGATTTTCGCCGACTACAAGAGTGGTAAGTTCAACATCAAGGGCAAGGCCATTTATGCACAAAATGCGTCACATCTTATTATGGTGAGTGGCTTTGGCGCTACCGATTATGACCCGCAGACAGGCAGTTACGACTATGCACCCATACGTTCAGCCGTATCGTGGATCAATGCCACATACGGCAGCAAGTGGCGTGCGGGTATCTTCCTCGGCTACGCAAAGAATCTGGGTGCAGCCAAGGATTTCATATCAACCAACGACTTTTGGATGCGAGGAGCAAAGAACACCGATTATCTCTATCGTTTAAGTCCTTCGATAACATACACACTGAAGAGCCTGCAAGTGGCACTCGAGCTAGATTACACGGCCGTAGGCTATGGCGACGTGGCGCTTAATGGTCGTAGCAAGGCTCTGCGAGAGATAGCCAACACACGAGCTTGTTTGTTGGTAAAATACTCATTCTAATACGAAATAAAAAGGTGTCCTTTTCGGAGGACACCTTTTTTTATAGTATATACCTGCTTTGGGCAGAAATATAGACAATATAGCATTTTGCATCGGGGAGCGATGATTTGGCACAGCTCTTGTTCAAGCAGAGGAAGAATTATTCAAAAAAAACAGATGCTATATGAAAAAAATTCTACTCTCACTCACGCTCATTATGGCCGCTGTTGCCATCGTGGGCTGCTCACAAAAGGCTAAATGGGACCACGAACAACGCAAGGCTATGCGTGAGAATCTGCGCCAATATCGCGATATGATATATCTGCAGGATTTGACCGACCCCGAATTTCTTATCTTCACCGATAGCGTTACGGGTGATATTGAGGCCGTATATCCCGTCTACACCTCGTTCATTGAGATGGATGGTGTGCAGGATACCATCGATATGTTTGTGATGACAGCCATAATAGACGAACTCGACGCCGACGCACACAATATGCGACACATCTACCCCTACCGATACCTTGTCAGCGAAGGCATACTCCCCGACCGCCTGACTCACGAACAGCAGCGTGACTTCTACCGCTGTCTGGCGCAAAAGGTAAATAACACCTTCCTGACCGTTGAGCAGTTTTTGGTGGCAATAGTTGCCGACACCACCTCAACCTCAACTATAAAGAAGTTGCAAAGCGAATGCGCCAACGAACTATTCAACTGGGTAATTGAGGTCGATGAGGTAGAGATAACACCTGCACCATAAGCCTGATGTAATATACCTTTTTCCTAACAACAAAAGGGGGTGTCCTAAGTGGGCACCCCTAAGTTATGATAAAATCACTCCTATTCAAGATAGTCTTTATTTACCACCACTCGCACGCATCGTGGATGCATCTTGAACTCGAGCGGTGTGCCACCGAGCAACTCGCCATCGACCTCCACCATTATATCGGGCGTAGACTCAATGCGGATGTGGCTACCACGATAGTGCTTGACGTGGCCAATGCTATAGATGTCGCCATTGAACAAGCGATGCAGACGGAAGATAATCTGCCACCAGTGCATCGGACGATAGAGCGTGATATCGAACAATCCGTCGTCGGCAACGGCCAACGGCAACTGCTGTGTACCACCTCCGTTATACTTACCGATACCAATAGCGGCACTGAATAACAAATTCTTATGCACCAACTCGCCATCGATCCACACCTTCACGCCTGTTGATTTATAGCGGAAGAAACTCTTCACACAACCCTGTGCGTAGAGGTGCTTGCCACGGCGACCCTGAGCCTTATAGTGCTCGTAAATCTTGGTAACCGAGGGGTCGAAGCCCGCTCCTGCCACATTGGCCATATAACGC
This sequence comes from Alistipes sp., assembly GCA_045630065.1. Lineage (GTDB taxonomy): Bacteria > Bacteroidota > Bacteroidia > Bacteroidales > Rikenellaceae > Alistipes. The sequence continues at coordinate 9,716 of JAZQSN010000083.1, read as the reverse complement.
ACCTGAGCATAATGCGACTCTTCGTAATGCACCTCGCCAATATCCTGCAACAGAGTGTATCCCTCGCGCACGGCACGTATAGCCTCGGAGTAACGAGTCGGGATGCCATACATACGAATCCAGTCGTTGCCCGTACCCACGGGGATTACGGCCACAGTGACGGCATCGACGGGTGCCACCTGTTGGATGAAGAGACCATTGACCACTTCGTGCAGGGTACCATCGCCACCGATTACCATTATATGGCGATAACCATCATTAACGGCCTGAACAGTGAGCTCGGTAACGTGATGTTTATGCTGCGAGAAGACCAATTCGTAGGGAATATCGTTCTCGCGTATGAGTTTGGTGATATGCGGCAAGTCGCCAAGCCCGCGGCCAAAACCAGCCACGGGATTGACAATGACATACCAAATTTTATCTATCGGAGCCTGTTGCACAATGCTACTTTTTAGGTGCGTTCTTCAGAGTATGGAGCAGGAAGTCGTAGAACTTCTCTACAGATGCAATCTCCACCTTCTCGTCGGGAGAGTGAGGATAGCAGATGGTCGGACCAAACGAAATCATATCGAGATTGGGATAGTTCGAACCGATGATACCACACTCAAGACCTGCGTGAATAGCCATTACTGCGGGTGACTTGCCGTAGAGAGCCTCGTAAGACTCCAACATAGCCTTTAGGATGGGCGACTTCATATTGGGATTCCAGCCATCATACGAACCAGAGAGCTCAACCTGGGCACCACCCAACTCGAAGACAGCCTTGATTGAATCACCCAATGCCTCCTTCTCTGAACGTACAGATGAACGCATCAACGACTGCAGCTTAATCTGCTTACCGTCAGATACCACACGAGCCAGGTTATTAGAGGTCTGTACCAAACCCTCCATTGCAACCGACATCTTGGCTACACCATCGGGACACGCCACAACGGCAGCCATAAGATTCTTAGCAACGCAAGCGGGGATAGACTCTGCAGGGGCATCGCAAGCCTCCGACTTGATTGAGATAGAGTCCTCAATATCGGCAAACTCCAAAATAGCGGTTTTCTCGAATGCCTCAACTGTAGCCAACACGTTAGCCTCAGCCTCTGCTGGCACCACAACTACTGCTGTAGCCTCGCGAGGAATAGCGTTACGCAAACCGCCACCATCTACCGAGCAGAGTGTCATATCGCACTGAGCAGCAATCTGACGCAACAGGCGGAACAACAACTTATTGGCATTGGCACGCTGGCACACAATCTGAATACCCGAGTGACCACCCTTGCAACCCTTGACTGATATTGTGAGAGCCTTGCCTTCGGGGGTAGTAGCAGGTTCGTAGTTGAACACCACGTTAGCATCCATACCACCAGCACAACCTACGTACAGCTCACCCTCAGTCTCAGAGTCGAGGTTAAGCAGAATATCGCCCTTCAAAAGGCCACCCTTCAAGCCGAAAGCACCATCCATACCGGTCTCCTCGGTTGCGGTGATAAGACCCTCGATAGGACCGTGTTCGATTGAGTCGTCCTCCATAACAGCTAAGATGGCCGCTACACCGATACCATTGTCAGCACCCAGCGTTGTGCCGTTGGCCGTTACCCACTCACCATCGATATAGGCCTCGATGGGGTCATAGATAAAGTCAAACTCCTTATCGTTGTTCTTCTGGGGCACCATATCCATATGAGCCTGAATAACGATACCCTTGCGGTCCTCGTAGCCAGCGGTTGCAGGCTTCGACATATAGACGTTACCAGCCTCATCGACCTTATGCTCAACACCCTTCTCAACAGCGAAATCAACCAGATACTGGCGAATCTTATCCTCGCTGCCTGAGGGATGAGGAATGTTACAAATCTGAGCAAAATGCTTCCAAACAAGTGCAGGGCTCAAGCCTGCCAAATTCTTATCCATGATAGTTTTATGTTTTATAGGTTATTATTACTCTTTTCTCTCTTTGGGAAATTTCACCAGCGGTGTCTCACGCTCGGTGGCACGGTCGAAGGCCTCGACAATATGCTTAACGAGCGGATGTCGAACGATGTCGCGTTTATCGAACTCCACCATACCTATGCCTTCGATACCCTGCAGTGTAGCCATAGCACCCGTAAGACCACTATCGCTTTTACGAGGCAGGTCGATCTGCGTAATATCGCCCGTAACGATAAACTTGGCATTGCGACCCATACGTGTAAGGAACATCTTTATCTGCGAGCGAGTGGTGTTCTGCGCCTCGTCCAAAATCACAAAGGCGTTATCGAGCGTACGACCTCGCATATAGGCAAGCGGAGCAATCTGCACCGTGCCATCCTCGAGATATTTCTGCAACTTGGCCGCAGGAATCATATCGTTAAGCGCATCATACAGAGGCTGCAAATAGGGATCTAATTTATCCTTCATATCTCCAGGCAAAAAACCCAACTTCTCGCCAGCCTCTACCGCCGGACGTGTCAAAATCACACGACGTACCTCTCGCTCCTTCAATGCCTTAACGGCCAAGGCAATTGCGGTATAGGTCTTACCCGAACCTGCGGGACCTACGGCAAAAAGCAGGTCGTTTTTCTCGTACAACTCCACCAGACGGCGCTGATTAATAGTACGGGCACGAATAACATTGCCGTTATTGCCGAAAACAATGGTATCCTTATCGGCTTTGGGCTCAACACAATCACTCAAACCTGCCGAGAATGCCTGCTCGACCACCTCGCGCGATATGTGACCATACTTGATATAGTACTCCACCAGCGCATTCATCTTACGCTCGAAGGCATCCACATCTCGTTTTGCACCGAGCGCCTTGAGCGACGAGCCGCGCGCTACGACCTTTACCTTGGGTGATAGTTCGCGCATAAGTTCGAGGTAGATGTCCTGCGCACCATACAATTCGCGAGGATCGACACCCTCAATCAAAATCTCTTTATTTATTGCCTCCATATATCAATCTCTAAAACATATAAGTCACACCCAACGTAGCCCAATAGGCAGATGAGCGAAACTCCACTCCCTCAAAATAATTATCGGTATCGGCCAATCCACCCGTAAAACGAGCATCAACAGCAATATGTTGCGTAAGTTCTACTCCTATGCCTGCTGTATAGCCCATAGTCGGACGCATACGGCCAAACTCGATGCGCTCAACACCACTGCTATAGCGACCCGCCGAGGCCAACGACAACACGGGGCCTATATTGAAACGCATTATACCCAAACCACGATATGAGAACATTATGGGAATCTCCATAACATTGCTCTTCACATCGTACTCAGCGCCCGCACGCAAGGCATCGATTCGATTGTGAACATATGCCAATTCAATCTGCAGAGCATAATCATCGTGCCACACCATAGCCATCTCGAGCGCCGCCCTTACACCAATTCTGGGCTGAAGAGTCACCCCATCGACTGCGTCCATAGTCATATGCATTGCCGAGGCACCTATCCACACGCCCATCTCCATCATCTTATCGGCAGCTGGCTTGTAGGTATAACGACTCTGCGCCACGCTAACGCTGGCGAAGGATAGCATCACGACAAGAATGAGTAGTGGCAGTCTCCAATGTTTCATAAATTAAGTCTCGACTATGCTCCCAACTAAGTGTAATCTAATCTTCAAATATACTAATTTTTCCGAAAACATCATACCCACACACCTATTTATTTGTGAAAACTTTTTTCTTCCCAGCCTTTTTAGTATCTTTGCGCCAAATATACTCTCTTTGGTATAAAGCATTTGGAGTTGATATGAGCATAGCACCCGCAAGGCATGCCTTCCAAAACAAAAAGAGATTGACCACACAGGAAAACATTAATTAGAAAGATACAATATGAGTTTAGTAGCAATCGTAGGTCGCCCCAATGTGGGTAAATCAACGCTGTTTAACCGCTTGGTAGGTCATCGTCAGGCTATTGTCGATGAGACAGCAGGTACCACTCGCGACCGCCACTACGGCAAAACCGACTGGAACGGCAAGGAGTTTTCTATTATCGACACAGGCGGTTATGCAGTCAACACCGATGATATTTTCGAGGACGATATCCGTCGTCAGGTGATGCTCGCAATCGACGAAGCCGACCTTATCCTTTTTATGGTTGAGGTCAAGACAGGCGTTACCGACCTTGATATGATGATGGCCGATGTTTTGCGCCGTTCGGGTAAGAAAGTTATCGTGGTGTGTAACAAGGTTGACAACTACGACCTCATATATCAGTCACACGAGTTCTACTCACTCGGATTGGGCGATATTTTCTGCATCAGCTCTATGTCAGGTAGCGGTACAGGCGACTTGATGGATGAGATTCTTAAGCAGCTCCCCGAGGATACCAAGGCCGAGGAACTCGACGACCTGCCCCGCATCACTATCGTGGGCCGTCCCAACGTTGGTAAGTCTTCGCTCACCAACGCACTCCTGGGCGAGGAGCGTAACATCGTGACCAACATTGCCGGTACTACACGCGACTCGATCCACACCCGCTACAACAAGTATGGCATGGACTTCTACCTGGTCGATACTGCGGGTATGCGTAAGAAAGGCAAGGAGATGGAGGACTTGGAGTTCTACTCAGTGATGCGTTCAATCCGCGCTATCGAGAACTCAGATGTATGTATCCTTATGCTCGATGCGCAGCAGGGTCTGGAGTCACAGGATTTGAATATCCACAATCTGATCGTGCGTAACCGCAAGGGATGTGTGATTGTAGTAAACAAGTGGGATCTTATCGAGAAGGAGAGCAATACTATGAAGGAGTGGAAGGAGTTCCTGGAGAAGAAGCTCGCTCCGTTCAACGATATACCCATCATCTTCACATCGGTGCTGAACAAGCAGCGTATTCTGGAGGTGTTGCAGCAGGCTATCCGAGTATACAACTCACGTAAGCGTCGAATTCCTACACACGAGCTCAACGACTACATCCTGCCCATCATCGAGGATTATCCCCCTGCATCAACGAAGGGAAAGTATATCCGCATCAAATATGCAACACAGTTGCCCACTCCCACACCGCAGTTTGCCTTCTTTGTGAATCTGCCGCAGTATATCAAGGAGTCGTATCGTCGCTACTTAGAGAATAAGATGCGCGAGCAGTGGGACTTCTCGGGTGTGCCTATTCAGATTTATTTCCGTCAGAAGTAGTATTTACTATTAGTATAGAAAAAGCCTCTCAAGTGTTTGAGAGACTTTTTGTGTATAACGATAAATAAGTAGTGGCAAGGCAGACGCCAAAAGAACCGCTTAAAATGGTTTTCTCTAATATACGTGAATACTTGCACCCTGCGCCGATGGCAGATAGTTAATACCGTACCAGCACATCTGCAGAAGCAGGAATGAGAAAATCAGCAGTGCAAACAATGTATTCTGATCCTTGACGTGACCTCTTATATGCAGATATAGCAGATAGGAAAGCCATGTTGCCGCTGCCCACGTCTCCTTGGGATCCCACGTCCAGAAGTCGCCCCACGCCTGCTTGGCCCACAGCGCTCCCATAATCATTCCGAGCGTGAGGAATGCCCAACCGATGCGCACTAAATTATCACACACCTTGAGTTCATCATCCGTTGCATCGTACTTACGAAGCCACAGATAGAGGGCAAACAATGTCACGGCACCCATCATCGCATAGGCAAACATATATACTATGACGTGTGGCACAAACCACACGCTCTGCAAAGCGGGCATCAGCGACTTGCTATGTATCTCGGGCTTGAGCAGATTTACGCATATAAAGACTACCGACATAAGCGTACTGAAGGATAGAATCCACTTATATCGCCAACGCACATATACCGCTACGCCTGCTAATGAAAGGAAGAACGAATACCACAATCGAGTCTCGCCCATAGTTCGCATAGGCGGACGTTCGAGGGCTATCCACATACCGATGATAAATGCCATAAAAATTGCCGATCCTGCAAGCGACGAAATGGTTGTCATCCACGCAGGCTTACCACGAAATGCCATCACAGCACCCGCAACCCAGCATATAACGGCAGCAGCCGCATACCATATCAATTGTTCCCAGGTCATTTCACTACCTCCTTTCTCTTGCGGCGACCGCCCGCAGTAAGAAACATCACAACACCTGCCGCAAGCATTGTCCAAAGTGCAATATGAATAGCCGAATACCAACCATCTCGAACACACTCCACGACGCTCAACTCGCTCCAGCGACCACGCTCAGTATCGTAACCCATCTGATAGATGCGCCATGCTCCGATGCGGGCAGGATGATTAACCTCAATATCAAAGTTAAGTTGCTCGCCATCTTCCGTAACGACATTCATACGCGAGAGGTAGTGCTTAGCCTCACGACGAGGCATAGCCACCGCCAGACGATCATCAAGGAAGAGATACGACGGCTCAAAGACAAAACTACCGCAACTAACCCATCCCTCACGCTGCGCTCCGGTGCGCTGGTTACGCGCGTGCACATAGACAGCAGGCGCAGCACCCATATGCTCCATAGCGCGATACTCATCGCTATCGGGCATACGTCCTGCCATATCGAGGCTCTGCGTTGCGGTCAGCAACCATCCATCAATGATGGTCTGTGCTCCATTCTCTTCAACCGAAAGGAATTCGCGTGATGAGGTCTGATTCATCGCATCAAGCACATACAGCTTTGGAGCATACTCCTCCATACTAAACTCATCGAGAGTAAGCACGAAGGGGAGTTCTACCTGCTCTCCATTGCGGCTCACACCCCAATGGGTTGCCTGTCCTTGCTGCGTAGTAACCGTCACACGCAGTTTGTCGCCACTACCAAAAATTCCAGCTACAAGCACCACAAACACCGCAAAATGCGACAACACAGCCGCCACACGACGTTGGCGTATGTGCGCCATATCATCCAGTACGGCAAGTCCCGTAGTAGTGGTAAAATATAAGAGTAGGATGTTAAATGCCCACGACGAGGTCATTCGAGTAAAACCAAGCGTCGCCAAAAGGCCCTCAGCAGAAGGGTCCTGTCGCGTAAGACCAAAGAGTATGGTCATCGCAATCATCGCCCCAAGCGACGATGTGCAGGCATAATGATCGGCAAGTTGGCCGAGCCACGTCCAGCGGCTCTTCTGAAAATGAATCAGCACCAACAGATAGAGATAATTAACAGCAATGATGAGTCCCCACGGATAGCGCAAAAACTCATTATTCAAATCTCCAAATGCGATTTGTAGCGCTGTGCCCGCCGCAAAGAGCAAGGCACAACGTACAAATGCGCGTTTATAACCCCATTTTAAGGTCATAAGCAAACTATTTTTAGCGCATCAAGCGCCCATAAACATAGATTAAGCCTGCTCCCACTGTGCACGGAGGAGGTTAACGGCAGCAGTAACAGTCTGTGCACGCTCACCCTTCGTACCACACTCGAAGCTCACATAATAAGGATAGTTCATCTCCTTCAAAGCACGCATACCATCTACGTATACATCCAACTCGCCATCCTCACCCGGCATGATGCGGTTACCACGGCTGGCTACGTGAACGTGCTGCAAATACTTAGGACCAGCAGCCCAGAATGCTGCGTAGTCAGATGTCTCCTCCTGCATATGCCAGAAGTCACCCATACACTTAACGCCCTCACTCTTAGAGTCGCGTGCAATAGCAGCAGCATCGGCAACCTGACGCATATAGTGGCACTCGCGACGGTTCAGAGGCTCGAGGATAACAGTTGTATTGTGCTTCAATGCGTACTCGCCGAGCTCGTGCATCTGCTCGCACAAATACTCACGAGTCTCAAGTGTGTGAGGCATACAGGGCTTCTGCGAGTTAAACGCAGGCACCATAATCACACCAGTAGAACCCAGCTGACCAGCAGCAGCGATGATCTCACGCATAGTTGAGTCGAACTCAGCCTTAACGGCGGGATCCTCAGCAAGGATAAAGCCCTTGAAGCCGGCGCAGATAGCTGACACCTTAATATTACGGCCCTTCAAAGCCTGCTCAATCTCGTTGATACGAGCAGCCAGGTTACCACCACCGGGCTCGAAACCTACGATGCCGAGGTTCTCCATGAAGTCAAACTTCTCGTTGAGTGACTCGCCAGGAGCGATACCCTCCTGGAATGAAAGACGCAACTCGGGAGAGGGCTTCGCAGCCTCCTTCGGAGAGCAAGATGTAAGCAGATCCATTGATGTAGCACCCGCAGCAACGGTAGCAGCACCAAGCAACGATTTCTGTAAAAATTCTTTTCTATTCATATGAAATATTTTTTCTATTCAAAACTCTTTTCCAATGCTTTGACAAACTCTGCAACAGCCTCCTTATCACCCGCATCGGGCGACCACGGAGCGATATTATCAGCCGTGATGGGAGTATAGGGTCCCTGCTTAACCTCGTACAGGACGGTATCATCCTCCAGCACAACAAGTCCGTGCCATAGGCCAGCCTCAATATCGAAGCCACAAGCCTCGCACCCCTTGCCCACTTTTTGGGAGTGAGTAACAACACCCTCCTGATCATATACAACTACGCCCACACGGCCACGTAGCACCACACAACTCTCGCTAAGCGAAGGGTTGAGATGACGATGCACAGGGATGTACGACCCACGATGCATAGCATTGAGCAAGCGATTAACAGGCTCCGACTCATCGCGATGCAGGTTATAGTTTTTACGCAAACGTGACGAGAGGCGTGCCTCACGGCACACACCATCGATTAATTCGTGAGTGATAAACTCACATTTTGGACTCTTCACTGTCAAAGCAAAAAGGGTGGAGAGGGAGTATTTCTGCTCCTCGCCACCCTCAATAATTATTCTCAGTCGGGAGCTATTACTTCTCCTTACCAGTTACCATTACAACATAGTCAGACATAGGCATCTTGCCGAGCTCAAGTTTCTCAGGCATATAGTCGAGCTGTGATGCGCTCATCTCGTCCCAAGTTACTGTTGCACCAGAGTAAGCAGCCTCACGGCCCATTACACCAGCCAAGCAAGAGATACCGCACTCTGAAGCCTCATCGTGCATAGTGCCCTTACGGATGTGGTTAACCCAGTCAACGTGCTCCAAAACATAGGGATCGTGCTGCTGCCACTGAGCCTTTGCAGCCTCCTCATCGTACTTCCAGATAACGTTGCCAGCCAAATCCTTAATCTCGTGGTTCTCGCTGTTCCAAGAACCCTTAGTACCCTGGATAAACTCGCTTACGTTAGTTGAGCAACCATCAATCTGACGGCACATAGAATGCATATGGATACCATTCTCCATCTCAAAGTCTACTGAGAACTGGTCGTACTGGTCACCTGTTACACGACGATGACGAGCACCTACTGCAGTAGCCTTAACGGGCTTCAAACCAGTCATCCACAAGAATACGTCGATGTTGTGAACGTGCTGCTCAACGATGTGGTCACCTGAGAGCCACTTCCAGTTAACCCAGTCGCGGATCATCCACTCCATATCGCTCCAACCCTGCTGACGCTCCTTATACCAAAGCATACCCTGGTTCCAGTATACGTTACCGCCAGTAATCTCACCGATAGCACCATCACGGATAAGCTGCAAAGCCTCTACGTAAGGACGCTGGTGGTGACGCTGAGTACCAGTCACAACGCTCAAGTTCTTAGCCTGTGCCTGCTTAGCTGTAGCCATAATCATACGGTAGCCCTTAGGATCAACTGCGATGGGCTTCTCAAGGAATGAGTGAACACCCTTCTCAGTTGCGTACTGGAAGTGTACGGGACGGAATACGGGAGGAGTAGCGATGATTACCATATCAACGCCAGAGTCGATA
>JAZQSN010000082.1:0-11215 GCA_045630065.1 Alistipes sp. | reverse complement strand
TGGAGTTGCTTGTCAAGGCGGGTTATAAATGCAAAAAAGCGGGAGGATAAACTCTTTTTAGGATGGCTATCAAAGCTCTCATACGAAGGATTTCTCTTGCGGTAGTGCTGACCCTTGCTGCTTATGCGGCTAACGCCCAATACTACAGTTGGGGTGCCGACCCTTCGTGCTTTCGATGGATGCAGGCCAAGAGTGAGAGTGCCAACATAATATATCCGCGACACGCATCCCAAATAGGTACTTCGACGCTCTACTTCACCGAGCGTATGCGTCCCTACATCGACTACGGATTTACTCTACCGCCACTCGATCTACCCTTCATAATACACCCCGACAATATGAGTTCCAATGGCTTGGTGATGTGGCTCCCCAAGCGAGTGGAGTTTCTATCGACACCTGCCATCGATGGCTACTCGATGCCGTGGATTAAGCAACTTGTGGCGCACGAGTACCGCCACGCGGCGCAGTACAACAACCTTAACGTGGGTGTGGTAAAGTTTCTGAGCTATCTGCTCGGCGAGCAAAGTTCTACCATAGGTCTGATATTTATGCCTCTGTGGATGATGGAAGGCGACGCCACGATGAGCGAAACGCAGGTGTCGTCGTTCGGCCGAGGCAAGCAGCCAAGTTTCACGCTTGAGTATCGTGCGATGGGCGACATAGCCAACAAATATCGTAAGAGCGACAAACTATTCAGCGGCTCCTATCGCGACTATATCCCCAGCCACTACCAATTAGGTTACCAGATGGTGGCGCACGGCAACGAACTCACGGGCCGTGTGATAGCCAACGATATAGCGGCTTTGGGTCCACGACGTCCGTGGATGATAATCTCGGAGAACTGGCGTATGCGCCACCTCTTCGGTTTCAGCACAAGAGAACTATTCTACGACACATTCCGCACGCTGGCCGACCATTGGGCCTCGATTCCTACACCCGAAAATAGCAGCACACCGCTCAAAGCCCCTACACGCAAGAGTTACACCACATATTCGCATCCGCTGAAGGTAGGGGATAGAATCATCCTGCTCAAGAGCGACCTCGACCGCCCCTCGCGTCTGGTTTCGCTCGACCCCAAAACGGGCGAGGAGCAACTACTCAGCTACACGGGTGTAGTGGCCACACGCCCTGCTTTCGACCAGGTGAACAATCGTATATGGTGGAGCGAGTATCGCCGTAGCACGATGTTCGAACAGAAGGTTTCCTCGACACTGCGCTACCTCGATCTCGACGGCAAACGTCCCCGCTCTCGCATAATGGGCGGACGCAATGTGCTCTACCCCACCCCCGACGATGAGGGTGGCTTGGCGTGGGTCGAGTACTCGTCCGATGGTATATACACACTGCAACACGAACTGTGCGATGGACAGCTCAAGAGCCTTGCACTACCCTTCGGGCAGGAGGTGCACTCGCTGGCGTGGGATAATATCACACGTGCGCACTACTGCATCATAACCGACGACGATGGTATGTGGATTGCCCGCGTAGTGCCCCAGACAGGTCTTGAGCCGATTACACGTCCGGCATACATCACGCTGAGTGATTTGCGAGCACTCGACGGTAAACTATACTTCGGCTCCATTGAGTCGGGTCGCGACGAGGTGCACTGCTTCGACCTACAGACAGGCAAGCAGTACCAGCTCTCGGAGTCTACCTACGGCTCGTTCGATGCCTCTCCCACCGACGATGGCCAGTTGCTGATGACCACCTACGACTCGATGGGTTATCGTCCATCGGTGCAGCCCATCGACAAGATGATACGCGAGGTGGAGTATAGCCGTCTGCCAAAAGATATAGTAAATCCCAAGCGCAAGGAGTGGGGCACGATAAACCTCGATACGGTGAAGCTTGTACCCACCGAGCAGAGCCTCGACACGCTTATAACCAAGAAACGCCGCTATCGCAAGGCATTCCACTTCTTCAACTTCCATAGTTGGGCCCCGCTATCGTATAACCCATTTGAACTGAGTGAGGATGGCGCTATAAATATGAACGTGGGAGCGACGTTAATGACACAGAACCTACTCTCGTCGATGCAGGGATTTATGAGCTATGGCTACTCGCGCCACACCAGCCACCTCTTCAAGGCGGCATTCCGCTACTACGGCTTAGGCCCAACGATCAGCCTCACAGCCACATATGGCGGTAAACAGAATATCTATCCGATATATGTCTACAATCCCGAACAGCATAAGATAGAGTTCCCCGAGGCCTCGTCGCGCGGTAAGTTCTACGCCTTCGGTGTGAATATGCAATTCCCGCTGATGTTCCAGCGCGGATACCACACACGCTACCTGATAGCCTCTGCAGGCTGGGAATACTCGAACGGCCTGGTGGCCAACACAGGCAAGCTATCGTTCGACGATGGCGGCATAAGCAACGTTGCTACAATTGGCTACTCGAAGGGTATTCACCTTACCTCATTCTCGCTCGGATTTCAGGACTTTGTGCGCTCGGCACACCGCGACTTTGCTCCACCGTGGGGTATAGCGGCATCGGCAACATATGCAATTAACCCTGCGAATGGCAGTTTCAGCGACCTCATCTCGCTATACGCCAAGGCCTATACTCCGGGCTTTGGGTCGCACAACAGCCTGACGCTGGCCCTTGCCTACCAAACCTCGATAGGTGGATTTAATAGTCAGGATGCGCTCTCGGCACTTACCTTCAAGTCGACCAAACTGCTACCTCGAGGATTCGATTCGTCGCAGGTGGAAAACCGCAACCTGTTCTCGTTAGCGGCTAATTATCAATTCCCTATATGCTATCCCGATGGCGGTTGGCGAGATGTTGTATACTTCAAGAGAATACGCCTCAATGCGGGATTTGATATGGCTCGTTACGACCGTTCGCAGTTCCACACCGACGGCTCGCTCAGCTACCGTGGCCACTATATCACCTCGTTTGGTGGCGACATAATTTTCGACGTCAACCTGCTCAATCAGCCTGCGGCAGCCACTACGGCACTCAAACTCTCGTTCTATCAACCCAGCGAGGGTAGTTTCTATTTCTCGGCAGGTATGGAGTTGCCGTTTTAAAATATGAAAATATTTTACTACCTTTGTACGTTATAGTTCCCTTAAGATAGCATCAAATGGAGAGAAATAGTTTTTTCAAGAATACGAAACAGGTCGTTCGACTTATGTGGCTCGTGGTGATGGTGCCCGTAGCATTGGGATTTCTGATGCTCACGCTGGCTGCATTGGGAGCCTTCGGACGTATGCCCTCATTCGAGGAGATGGAGAACCCAAAGAGTAATCTAGCAACCGAGATTTATGGCGACGACGGTCACGTCATCGGCACATTCTTCGTGCAGAACCGCTCGTATGTGCAGTACGAGGATTTATTCCCCGCCGACTCGACACGCCATCTTACACTCGACGGCTATCGTGTACCTCCCGTAGTGGCAGCGCTTATCTCAACCGAGGATGTGCGTTTTCGTAGCCACTCGGGTATCGACATCCCCTCGCTCTTCCGCGTGATGATTCGTACCGTGGCTATGCGCGACACATCGCAGGGCGGTGGCTCGACAATCACACAGCAGGTGGCAAAAAACCTCTTCCCGCGTGACACCGTGCGCAACCGCAGCAAGGTTACTCGCACTATGAAGCTCGTGCAGTCGAAGTTCAAGGAGTGGATTACAGCCATCAAACTCGAGCACAACTACACCAAGGAGGAGATTGCAGCTATGTATCTCAACACCGTTGAGTATGGCTCTAACGCCTTTGGTATCAAGTCGGCCGCAAGCACCTTCTTTGGCAAGTCGCCCGACGAGCTCAACATACAGGAGGCAGCCGTATTGGTGGGTGTAGTGAACGCCCCCACACGCTACTCGCCCGTGCGTAACCCCGAGAATGCGTTGGCACGACGCAACCTTGTCATTAACCGTATGCGTGCCTCTGGAGCTATCTCACGCGAGATGTGCGACTCACTCACGGCACTGCCCATCGAGTTGCAGTACAAGCCCATTTCGCACAACGATGGCGAGGCTACCTACTTCCGTGAGATGTTGCGTCAGGTGATGAATGCCGAGCGTCCTACACGTCGCCAGTTCCTCACCGATTGGGACTACGAGCAGGCCGTAAAGGAGTACGACGAAAACCCCATCTACGGTTGGTGTAAGAAGAACCTAAAGGCCGATGGCACAGAGTATAACATCTACCGCGATGGTCTAAGAATCTATACTACCATCAACCCCACAATGCAGCGTTATGCCGAGGAGGCCGTGCAGAAGCAGATGGAGACCGTAATCCAGCCCCGAATGGATGCTCAGGTGCGCAACACAGGCGTGCTCTTCCAGGACCTGGAGAAGGAGGAGATTGAGACCATCATCAAGCGTGCGATGCGCAACTCCGACCGCTACCGCGAGCACAAGAAGCTGGGTATGAGCGACAAGGATATCTACGCCTCGTTCGAGGAGAAATGCAAGATGCGTATCTTCACCTTCAAGGGCGAGATCGATACTATGATGACTCCCCGCGACTCGATTCTGCACCACAAGCGTATTATGCGAGCATCGCTCGTGGCAATGGATCCTCGCTCGGGACACGTCAAGGCCTATGTTGGTGGCCCTAACTTCCGCTACTTCAAGTACGATATGGCCAAGCAGGGCAAGCGCCAGATTGGCTCAACCGTTAAGCCCTTCATCTATACCTTCGCTATCGACCAGCTGGGTCTTAACCCCTGCACCGTGGCACCCAACCTGCCCGTGTCGATTGAGACACCTGCCGGCATATGGTCGCCCAAGGAGGCAGGAAATGTGGAGTACGACGGCGTGCTGCACCCGCTCTACTGGGGATTGGCCAACTCGCGCAACAACTACTCGGCGTGGGTGATGAAACAGGCCAAGCAGCCCGAAACCGTAGCCGACTTCCTGCACAATATGGGTATTCGCAGTTACATCTACCCAGCTTACGCATTGTGCTTGGGAGCCTTCGAGTCGAATGTGTTTGAGTTGGTGAGTACCTACTCTACCTTCGTAAACGAGGGTGTGCATATCGACCCCATCTTCGTAACACGTATCGAGGACCGACAGGGTAACCTCATCTCGAGCTTCATTCCGCAGTCGCAGGACGCTGTGAACAAACATACGGCCTACACAATGCTTACTATGCTGCAGCGCGTAATCACCGCAGGTACGGGTGGTCGCCTGGCTTGGCAGTTTGGTATGGAGAATATGGATATCGGCGGTAAGACAGGTACCTCGAACGAGAACCGCGACGCATGGTTCATGTGCGTTACGCCTACGCTGGTTGCAGGCTCGTGGGTTGGTGGCGAGGACCAGTCGGTACACCTAAAGGCTCAGGGTGAAGGTAGTGTGATGGCTCTGCCCATCGTGGGTGAGTTCCTCAAGCGATCGTACGACGACCCGCGTCTGGGACTAAACCGCAATGCCAAGTTTACACGCCCCGAGGGCTGGGTAGGCTACGACTGCCCCAAGGAGATGCTCCCCGAGGAGGGTGCGGTGCAGCAGGAGGCTGAGCCCGACGAGTTCTTCGGTTTATAAATTAGCAAACAATTAAAGGTTAAAGAGAATATGAAGATTGCTATCGTTGGCGCGAGTGGCGCCGTAGGTCAGGAGTTTCTGACCATCCTGAATGAGAGAGTGGATTTTCCCGTTGACGAGCTCGTGTTGTTCGGCTCGGCTCGTAGCGCGGGAACAAAGTATATGTTCCGTGGTAAGGAGATTGAGGTTAAGCTGTTGCAGCACAACGACGACTTCAAGGGTATCGACATCGCCCTCACTTCGGCTGGCGGCTCTACATCGGTGGAGTTTGCCGAGACTATCACCAAGCACGGCACACTGATGATTGACAACTCATCGGCCTTCCGTATGGATGCCGATGTGCCCCTAGTGGTGCCCGAGGTGAATGCCGAGGATGCACTCAACGCTCCCCGTAACATTATTGCTAACCCCAACTGCACAACAATCCAGATGGTTGTAGCATTGAACGCTATCGAGAAGCTCTCACACATCAAGAAGGTGCACGTTGCGACATACCAGTCGGCAAGTGGTGGCGGCGCACAGGCTATGGCCGAGCTCAAGCACCAGTATGAGGAGCTTATCGCAGGTGAGGAGCCTACCGTGAAGAAGTTTGCCTACCAGTTGGCATACAACGTAATCCCCCACATCGACGTATTCACCGACAACGACTACACCAAGGAGGAGATGAAGATGTTTAACGAGACCCGCAAGATTATGCACTCTGACATCAAGGTGTCGGCAACGTGCGTGCGTGTGCCCGTTATGCGTGCTCACTCGGAGAGCATCTGGGTGGAGGCCGAGCGTAAGATCTCAGCTGCCGAGGCTCGCGAGGCGTTTGCCGCAGCCGAGGGTGTTGTGCTGATGGACGAGCCCTCGGAGAAGGTATATCCTATGCCTTTGTTCATTGCGGGCAAGGACCCCGTGTATGTAGGTCGTGTGCGTGAGGATCTTACCGAGGAGAATGGTCTTTCGTTCTGGTGCGTTGCCGACCAGATTAAGAAGGGTGCAGCACTGAACGCAGTGCAGATTGCCGAGTGGATTATTAAGAATAAGAAGTAGGAATATGTCGATTATCAACAACCTTTTTGGTAACGCAACAGAGGTAGATGCCGAGAAACTTCAGGAGGAGTTCGGCTCGATAATCATCGACGGAGAGCAGATTGAAGCTGCGTTTAAGATTTTCCGCGATAAGTGGGTATTCACCAACAAACGACTGATTATGCTTAATGTGCAGGGTGTGACGGGTAGCAAGCGAGAATATCACTCTATACCCTACTCTTCAATCTCACACTTTAGTATTGAGACAGGTGGCACATTCGACGGAGATTGCGAGATGAAACTATGGGTACGCGGTCTTGCGGCTCCTATCGAGAAGGAATTCAAGCGAAACCTTGACATCAAAGGCCTACAGCGAATGTTGGCATCACATATTTTGAAATAATAAAAAGGGTGTCCGTCAGGGCACCCTTTATTTTGTGAACAATATCAAGTTTACTCTTCTTTTTTTGCCTATCTTTGCAAATAGAGAATAAAAAACACAATTATATGAACAAGAAAACTCTTCTTTGCGTGGTGGCTCTGCTCGTGGGTGCGACATCGCTCTGGGCACAGACCACAAAACGCGCAGTGGATTATGTAAATCCGATGATTGGTACCGACGGCATGGGCCACACCTTCCCGGGTGCCTGTGCGCCCTTTGGCATTGTGCAGCTCAGCCCCGACACCGACACCATTCCGCACAACATAAACGGCACATACCAGAAGGAGGTTTATCAATACTGCGCGGGCTACCAGTATAACGACACCACCATCGTGGGCTTCAGCCACACCCACTTCAGTGGCACGGGCCACTCCGACCTGGGCGACATTCTGATTATGCCTACCACGGGCGAGCTAAAGCTCAATCCCGGCACCGAGGAGCAGCCCGAGAGTGGCTACCGTTCACGTTTCTCGCACTCTACGGAGAAGGCTATGCCGGGTTACTACGAGGTGATGCTCGACGACTACAACGTAAAGGCTCAGCTCACAGCAACACAGCGTGTGGGCGTGCACAAGTACACCTTCCCCAAGGACGAGCAGGGTCGCATTATACTCGACCTTAACCACGGACTCTACAACTACGACGGCAAGGTGCTGTGGGCGTCGATTCGTGTGGAGAGCCCTACGCTCATTACGGGCTACCGCATCACAAACGGCTGGGCACGCACCAATTACACCTACTTTGCCATTGAGCTCTCGCAGCCCATCACAAACTACGGCTACAAGGATATGGAGACCATCCACTACAACGGCTTCTGGCGTAAGTTCCCCGTAAACACCAACTTCCCCGAGATGGCGGGCCGCAAGGTGGTGTCATACTTCGAGTTCGACACCAAGGCCAACCCCGTGCTGGAGGTAAAGGTGGCGCTCTCGGCAACAAGCACCGAGGGTGCAGTGAAAAACCTCAAGGCCGAGGCCGAGGCGAAGAGTTTCGATGTGATTGCCCGCGAGGCCTCGGAGAGCTGGAACAAGCAGCTCGCGTCGATTGCCGTGGAGGGCACGGAGGATCAGAAGACAATGTTCTACACGTCGTACTACCACACGATGATTAACCCCTCGGTATATATGGATGTCGATGGCAAGTACCGCGGCTTGGACCAGAACATACACCAGGCCGACGGCTTTAAGAACTACACCGTATTCTCGTTGTGGGACACCTATCGTGCCGAGCACCCCTTCCTGATGCTGATGAAGCCCACCGAGGCTCGCGATATGGCTATGTCGATGATTCGCCACCAGCAGCAGAGTGTGCACGGCTTGTTGCCCGTGTGGAGCCATATGGCCAACGACAACTGGTGTATGAGTGGCTACCACGCAACATCGGTTTTGGCCGACGCCATAGCCAAGGGTGCCAACATCGACAAGGCCGAGGCACTGAAGGCGATGGTAACCACGTCGAATGTGGGTTATCTGGATGGCGTAGGCGAATATGTGGAGTTGGGTTATGTGCCCTTCGACATATCGACAACGGCCGCCTCGACCACATTGGAGTATTGCTACGACGACTGGACAATCTACAAGTCGGCGCTCGACGCAGGCAACACTGCAGTGGCCGAGCAGTACCGCAAGCGTGCGCTTAACTACCGCAACATATACGACAAGGAGATAGGCTTCGCCCGCCCGAAGTATCGCGACGGCTCGTTCAAGAAGGAGTTCGACGTGTTGCAGACGCACGGCGAGGGATTTATCGAGGGTAACTCGTGGAACTTCTCATTCCACGTGCCGCACGACGTGTATGGTGTAATCAACCATATGGGTGGCGAGAAGGAGTTCCTGCGTAAGTTGGACGAGCTCTTCAGCCAGTACCTGCCCGCCGAGTATTACGAAGCAAACGAGGATATCACCATCGACTGCCTTATTGGTGGCTATGTGCACGGCAACGAGCCGAGCCACCACATACCCTACCTTTATGCGTGGACATCGCAGCCGTGGAAGACGCAGTACTGGGTACGTGAGGTGATGAACAAGATGTACAAGAACCACATTCGCGGCCTGGGTGGCAACGACGACTGCGGCCAGATGTCGGCTTGGTATATCTTCACCGCTATGGGATTCTACCCCGTATGCCCCGGCACGGATGAGTATGTGCTAGGTGCGCCCTACCTGCCCTATATGAAGCTGACGCTCGACAACGGCAAGACGCTCGAGATTAAGGCCGACGGCGTAAGCGACACAAACCGCTACGTGAAGGAGGTGCGCCTCAACGGCAAGACCTATAGCAAGACCTACATCACACACGACGATGTGCTGGCGGGCGGAGTATTGGAGTTTGTGATGAGTTCGAAGCCCAACAAGAAACGCGGCCTGGCAAAGACCGACAAGCCATACTCACTAACCGATGGTGAGTAGGTTTTAACACAAGAAAGGGTGTCCCGTTGGGGCACCCTTCTTTTTTTCTATATAAATTCACGCCACTTGGCGGGGACTTCGACTGATTGTTGCGCCACCCTATCGTAGCACACCATCACCGTACGTGAGCGCGAGCAGACCTCCTCACCTCGCACGATTTGCTGGATGAAGGTCAGGCTCTTGGTGCCTACGGCCTCGACGGATGTGATAACCGAAATATCGTCGCCCCAGAGTATCTGCTTGAAAAAATCGTTCTGCACCGATACAATCATTGCCGTTACCTGCTGCTGCTCGGGCACAAGGTGCCACAACTCGGCAAAAAACTCAGCCTTGCCCAGGTCGAAGTAGGACTGCTGGGCTATGTTGTTGGCGTGGCCGAAGGAGTCGATGTCGGCAAAACGCATCTGTATGGGTGTAGTGAGCTGAAGTGCCATCGTTACTTACGAATAATCTCCACCTCGCCTCGCTCGCCAAAGGCTACAATCGAGCTGGGCTGGCACGAGGGCTTACCCTGGAAACGGGGATTAACGACAAAATCGACACCATCGATAATCTCGCGGCTTACATCCTTCAGGCCCTTGAGCGGAGTGGGCTCGCCCGAGATGTTGGCCGAGGTCGAAACGATAGGCTTGCGGAACTTGTAGAGCAACTGCTGGCAAAAGTCGTGACGCGGAACACGCACACCGAGTGTGCCATCCTCGGGGACGAGATTGGGGGCTACGCCCACAGCGCCCTGCAGGATGAGTGTGATGGGCTTCTCCGACATCTCCATCACCTCGAAAGCAATACCAGGAGCCTTGTTCACATAGCGCACAACCATATCGGCATCGTGGCACAGGACAATCATTGAGTTTTTGTTCTCGCTCTGCTTGAGCTTGTATATCTTCTCCACCGCCTCGGCGTTGGTAGCGTCGCAACCGATACCCCAAACGGTGTCGGTGGGATAGAGGATCAGGCCTCCCTGGCGCAGCACCTCGATAGCTGCCAAAATCTCTTTTTCCATATAAAATTACAAGTAATTAATCTTTAATAAACGCCCTTTGCTTAATCCATATGAAACACCTCGGGCAGGGGGATGGTGACGGGCGAATTATCCTCGTTCACCTCCATAATATCGGCCATATAGTCCCACCACTTCTGCACAATGGGATTGTCGCCCATATCCTGTGATGATCCTTCGCCCCTGGTCTTCTGGCAAGCAAAAAGGATATTGGTATCCTTATCCCAATAGATCGAGTAGTCGTAGACACCTCCCTCGGATAGCATCTGCTTGAGTTCCGGCCAAATAGCTGCATGCCGCTGTTCATACTCCTTTTCAAAGCCCGGCTTCAAAAACATTTTAAAAGCTTCGCGTTTCATGGCAATAGGTATTTAATGGTTGTTAATCGTGGTGTAATTCTTCTTTTGTTCACAAAGTTAATAAAATATGCTGATGATTGATATATTTTATATATCACAAAAGCAGAGTTTTTAATAATTTTTTGCTAATTTTGCGACCAATCAGAAAAATAATAACAAAAAAAATAACTCACTATGGGAAGAGCGTTTGAGTATCGCAAAGCAAGAAAAATGAAGCGTTGGGGCCACATGGCTCGCGTCTTCACAAAGATTGGTAAGGAGATTGAGATGGCGGTTAAGGCTTCGGGTTCGGATCCTAACTCTAACACACGTCTTCGTATCTTGGTTCAGAATGCAAAGGCTGAGAATATGCCCAAGGAGAACATCGAGCGTGCAATCAAGCGTGCAACCGACAAGGATGCTGCTGATTACAAGGAGATGATCTACGAGGGATATGGTCCTCACGGTGTTGCATTCCTCGTTGAGACTGCAACCGACAACACT
>JAZQSN010000081.1:0-3350 GCA_045630065.1 Alistipes sp. | reverse complement strand
ATAAGTGGATGCCCGACTTTATGGCCTCGGCTCTGCGTAAGGGTATAGGCTCGTTCGATAGGAAGATGCGCGGATATGTAACCCCCAACGCAATTGTTGTAGGCGTGGAGTCGCGTACATCTACTCCTGTGCGTATTCCGCGCGACAGCCAAACTTTGATGCACCCCGAGTTGCAGGGTCTCTTCCCTGCAGGTGAGGGCGCAGGCTACGCGGGCGGCATTGTTTCGGCGGCGTTGGATGGCGAGCGTGTAGCCGATGCTGTAAAAGATTTTGTAAGAAAATAACGCAAAAAGATATCGAAATTAAGGAGCGAGGTGCAAAATTTTGTACCTCGCTTCGCTTTGTATGAGGCTACCGAAATGGGACTTTGAGGGCAAAAAAGTCTTTACTGGCATAGTTTATTGGTGCTAATGTTAAGACAATGTTAAAATTTATTAATAAATTAAAAAATTTTTTGAAAAACACTTGCACGGTATTTATTTTCCCCTTACCTTTGCACTCGAAGTTTTAAGGTTCATTTAGGTTAGTAGTTTTAGGTTGGTAGAGGCTATCGGCAGGTTGTGAAATCGATGGAGCGTTTCTGTAGCGCACATTTCACTAAGACGAAGGACGGTGCTCGTCCCAAGTCGAATACCTCCCGAAAGACCTCGTTTTTTTTTGCACATTCATCCCCGATGGGATCTTATATATCGCTCCTGCCTCTATGGCGGGATTTTTTGTTTTTAGGGCGTGCCCTACAACAAAAAAAGGAGTCCTACTTTCGGGGACTCCTTTTTTTATATTACAAGAAACGGCCTAATGCGCCTCAAGCCAGTTGTTGCCTACGCCGGTGTCGGAGATAAGAGGCACACGCAACGCAGCTACGCCCTCCATTGCCTCGCGAACGATGGCGATGACACGCTCCTGCTCGGTGCGGAGCATATCGATAATAACCTCGTCGTGCACCTGCAAAATCATCTGCGATCGAATGCCCTCGGCACGGAAGCGACGGAAAATCTCAATCATTGCAAGTTTCATAATATCGGCTGCCGAGCCCTGAATGGGGGCGTTGATGGCATTGCGCTCGGCCACGCCACGTGCCACGGCATTACGCGACTCTATATCACGCAGGGCGCGACGACGACCAAAGGCGGTCTCGACATAGCCTCGCTCGCGTGCATCAATCACTGCTCGCTCCATATACTCCTTAACCTGCGGATAGGTGGCAAAGTAGCCATCGATAAGGCTCTTGGCCTCGGTGCGGGGGATGTCGAGTCGTTGTGCCAGACCAAAGGCCGAGATACCATAGATAATACCAAAGTTGGCAGTCTTGGCCTTGCGGCGCTCCTCGGAGGTTACCTCGTCGAGGCTCTTATGGAAGAGCTTGGCAGCCGTTGCGGTGTGGATATCCTCGCCCTGCAGGAAGGCATCGATAAGCGAGGCATCGCCACTCAGGTGTGCCATCAAGCGCAACTCCACCTGGCTATAGTCGGCAGCAAGCAGGATATGCTCAGCGTCCGAGGGGACAAAGGCACGACGTATGCGACGGCCCATATCGTCACGCACGGGTATATTCTGCAGGTTGGGATTAGTCGATGAAAGACGTCCCGTAGCCGTAACGGCCTGATTGAACGAGGTGTGGATGCGGCCCGTAACGGGATTAACCAACTGCGGCAGCGCCTCGACATAGGTCGAAATAAGTTTCTTCACGCCACGATACTGCAAAATCAAATCGACGATGCGGTGCTTGCCCGCAAAGCCCTGCAGATACTCCTCGTCGGTTGAGTACTGGCGGGTCTTGGTCATCTTGGGCTTGTCGGTGATGCGCATCTTGGCAAAGAGCACCTCGCCAAGTTGGCGGGCCGAGTTGATGTTGAGCAGAGGCTCTTGGGCAATGTCACGTATCTCTGCCTCAAGGGCGACAAGCAATTCATTGAGCTCGACAGCATAGTCGGCAAGCTGCTGTGAGTCGATCTTCACTCCGGCAAGTTCCATCGAAGCCAGCACATCAATCAGAGGCTCCTCGACAGTGTTATACAGCTCCTCAAGGCCCTCGGCGCAGAGCATAGGCCACAGCACCTGCTTTAGTTGCAGGGTGATGTCGGCATCCTCGGCAGCATACTCCTTGACAAGTTCTACGTTCACCTGATCCATCGTCAGCTGGCGTGTGCCCTTGCCGATGAGTGCCTCAATCTCGATGGGTGAATAGCGGAGATATCGCTCGGCCATAAAGTTCATATTATGGCGCGACTCGGCATCGAGCAGATAATGGACAATCATCGTGTCGATTTTGCGTCCACGAACCTCGATACCCAGGCGCGAGAGCACTATCAAATCGAATTTTATATTCTGTGCCACCTTGGTAATGTGCTCACTCTCGAACAGAGGTCGCACCACCTCGGCAAAGGCAGCCGTATTATCGGGGGTGAAGCAGACGTACCACGCCTCGCCCTTCTCAACGGCAAACGACATACCTACGATGCGATCGCGGAAGTGATCGAAGCCCGTTGTCTCGGTGTCGAAGCAAATCTCGTCGTAGCGGCTGAGTCGCTCAACAAGGCTCTGCAGCTCATCGAGCGTAGTGACAAGATGATAGTTATGAGGTGTCGTCTTTGCCGTAGCCAACATATCCGAGAGCTCGGGCTCGGTAGCCTCAGCCTCCACCGTTGGAGCAGAAGGCGCCTCAGCGGTCGCGGCAGGTGTAGCAGGTGCGGTAGGTGTGGCATCGAACATAGCGAACAAGTCACCCTGCGCAGCCATAGCCCCAGGCTTCTTGACGCTCGGACTCATCGGAGCCACTTCGGAGGGCTGTTGCTGAGGTTGCGATTGCACGCTTACCCCGGAGGCAGAGGTTTGCTCCTGCATATCGCGCAGGAACGAGGTGAAGTCGAGCTCGGCATATAATTTACGAAGTTCGTCGACATCGGGAGCACAAATCTCCAAATCCTTTGGAGAGAACTCCACAGGCACATCGGTGCAGATGGTGGCCAGACGCTTCGAGAGCAGGAGCTTATCGCCCCAAGCGGCAATCTTTTCGCCCTGCTTGCCTTTGATATTCTGCACATTAGCGAGGATATTTTCGCACTCGCCCCACTCGCCCACCAACTTGCAGGCGCCCTTCTCGCCAATGCCCGGAACGCCGGGGATGTTATCCGACGAGTCGCCCCAGATGGCCAGAATGTCGCGCACCAGAACGGGCTCAGGGATGTTATACTTAGCGCAGATATCCTGCTCGCGCACAATCTCGATGTCGTCGCCCTTCTGCTTGTAGAGGTGACGCTGAGGACCTACCAGCTGACCATAATCCTTGTCGGGGGTGACCATATAGACATCGTAGCCCTCGGCCGAGGCCTTGTGAGCCAAAGTACCGA
>JAZQSN010000080.1:0-4266 GCA_045630065.1 Alistipes sp. | reverse complement strand
CCCATTGCGCGTGCCGTATTCTCGCAAGTTGCTCGCTGATCCTCCGCTGACATCAGTCGCCACAACTTGCCCGGCTGAGTGTAATAGTCGCTATCGAGTTCGCGCTCGTCGTAGTTATAGACCTCGCCATTGACCGCGAATGGTGGCTCTTTCAAGGCTGGCGAATCCTGCCACTCACCATAGCTATTCGGCTCGTAGCCTATCGTGCGTCCGGCGTTATCGTCGGTGCGCATCTGCCCGTCACGGTGGTAGGAGTGGAACGGGCAGCGAGGGCGATTTACGGGTATCAGGTGGTGATTTACACCCAAGCGGTAGCGTTGCGCATCGCCATACGAAAACAAGCGTCCCTGCAACATCTTATCGGGCGAGAAGCCTATACCGTCGATGATGTTCATCGGGTTGAATGCCGCCTGCTCGACCTCGGCAAAGAAGTTCTCGGGGTTGCGGTTGAGTTCCAAGACACCCACATCGTGCAGCGGGAAATCGCCGTGATACCACACCTTCGTAAGGTCAAACGGATTGATGTGATACTCCTTCGCCTGCTCCTCGGTCATCAGCTGTATCTGCATCTGCCAACGAGGATAGTCGCCACGCTCAATAGCCTCGAAAAGGTCGCGCTGGTGCGACTCTCTATCCTTTGCAATCACAGCCTCTGCCTCGGCATCAGTCATATTCTTGATGCCCTGCAATGTGCGTAGATGGAACTTTACCCAAGTGCGGTGGTTATCGGTATTGATAAAGCTATATGTGTGGCTACCGAAGCCGTGCATATGGCGGAACGAGGCGGGAATGCCTCGTGGTGACATAGTGATAGTAACCTGATGCAGAGCCTCGGGCAGAAGTGTCCAGAAGTCCCAATTGCTGTTTGCCGAACGCATACCCGTACGAGGATCGCGCTTGATGGCGTGGTTGAGGTCGGGGAATTTCAGCGGGTCACGCAGGAAGAAAACGGGCGTATTGTTGCCCACTAAGTCCCAATTACCCGTGTCGGTATAAAACTTCATCGCAAAGCCGCGAATATCGCGCTCTGCATCGGCAGCACCACGCTCGCCAGCCACGGTAGAGAAGCGCACAAAGCACTCGGTCTTCTTGCCCACCTCGGCGAAAATTGAGGCACGAGTGTACTGAGTGATGTCGTGCGTGACGGTGAATGTGCCATACGCTCCCGAACCCTTGGCGTGCATACGCCTTTCGGGGATAACCTCGCGGTCAAAGTGGGCCAACTTCTCCATCAGCCACGGATCTTGCAGCGTCACAGGTCCACGAACGCCTGCGGTCTGCGTGTTCTGGTTGTCGGCAATGGGGCGACCATTCTCGGCTGTTAGATGTTTTTTGTCGTTCTGTTTCATATCGGAAATTTGTAAGTATCTCATATTTAATTCCCAAAATTATGCCAATACTTCACAGACCTATCGAATTTCATCTACCTCAACGCCTTAAACATCTGTTCAACACATCGCTTCTTCTGTTCCATATTTGGGTGGACATAGAGGTTGAGGGTTGTGCTGATATTAGAGTGCCCAAGTAGAACGCTGACGGTCTTATAGTCACAATTGCTCTCAATACAGCGAGTAGCGAAGCTGTGCCGAAGCCCATGGAATTTCAATGCTGGGATATCGAGTTGTTTCATTAGTCGCTTGTAGTAGTTGCGATATGTGCGTGGCTCGGTAGGTGCTGACGAATTGGTAAGTACATAGAACGAGCCATTAACAACCTTTTTGAGCGGCTTGACTATACGCAGCAAATCTCGTGTCATTGGTATTTCTCGTATTGAATTCTTCGACTTTGGTGTGTCGATAATCACCTCAGTTCGCTTCTCTATCTCACCAACAAGGTAGATGCGCTGGATTGTCTTGGTTACATATATCACGCCCTGCTCCGCATCGATATCGTCCCAGGTCAAAGCACATACCTCCCCGATACGAAGTCCCGCACTCAAACAAATGTAGATTCCCAGATTTTGGAATGTAAAGTTGCTTTTTACAAACTCCATAATTTTGCGTTGGTTTGCCTTGCTCAACACCTCCACCTCCTGCCTCTCGCGTTCCGTTGGGAAACGGATGTCTATCTGGCGATGGGCAACCAGATTGTACTTAACGCCAAATCGCAACACCATCTTCAACACAATCAGAATATCCTTGACGGACTTCTGGCTCAATCCCTCATCGAGTTTTGCAAACACAAATTGTTGAACATCCTCCTCGTGAATATCCGCATTGTTAGCAAATGCAGGAAGAAGATGGTTTGTAATTAATAGCGAGTATGCTGCAAAAGTTGACTTCTTTACATACTGCTGTTTGTCGGCTTGCCACAGCTCGACCACTTTCTTAAATTCTGTGTAATTTTCCATAATAATAAGGTTTTGTAAATCCACCGAATATTAATAAGAAAGAGTGAAGTAGAGTCCTCAATGTTCCAAATTTGAGATTCCCAGAGTTCAGCGGAGAGTGGACGAAAACTACACTTGGGAAGATTGGCGAAACCTTTAATGGTTTGACTGGGAAAAGCGGCAGCGATTTCGGTCAGGGCTCTCCATATATAACCTACAAGTCGATATTTGACAACTCAAAAATAGATTTGTCGCGCGTAGAGTATGTTACAATCACTGATGCCGAAAGAAAAAAACAAACGCAAAACGAGGTGCAATATGGAGATATATTCTTTACCACCTCTTCCGAAACCCCAGACGAGGTTGGTATGACCTCTGTTCTTCTTGATGAGGTTAAGGATTGCTATTTGAATAGTTTTTGTTTTGGTTATAGATTAAACTCAATCACTGATGTCCTTCCAGAATATATGCGTTTCTATCTCCGTTCTAACACGATACGAAGAAGATTGTTTGTGTTAGCGCAAGGTAGTACACGATTTAATATATCAAAGGGAGAGGTAATGGGGCTCACTATCAAGCTGCCAGGAACTGCAGAACAAAGAAAGATCGCGCAGCTATTGACTATGATAGAGGATCGTATTGCCACCCAAATTAAAATCATTGAGAAACTAGAATCCTTAATTAGAGGAATTGTTGAAACTCATTATTCACAAAGTGAATGCGTTAATCAAGTCAGAATTTCAGAACTCGGAGAGCCTTTTTCGACTATGAATATGTCGAAGGAAGACTTGTCAGAGGAGGGCAATGAATGTATTTTATACGGAGAGCTATTTACTACATACGGTTGTGTCATAAAGGAAGTTAAAAGCAGAACTCATATCTCTACTAACAAGGCAACTGTTAGCCAAAGTAATGATTTGCTTTTCCCTGCCTCAACAACCGTAGATGCAATGTCTTTAATTGCACCTTCGGCAATATGTAAGGAAGGCGTAATTCTTGGTGGAGATTTATTTGGTGTTCATGTCAACAAGAACTATAACAACGAATATCTGAGTTACCTAATAAATTATATCTACAAGTCAAAGCTGGCTCGATATGCACAAGGTAGCACGATTATTCATCTACACTATTCAGATATTAAGAATGCAACACTCGTGCTGCCAACTATTGAGGAGCAAAACTATTTAGCTCATATTATGAGAGTCGTGGAAGAGAAGATCAATATAGAAAAAGATATGCTCTCAAAGCTTTACAGCCAGAAAGCATATCTATTATCAAACTTGTTTATATAAACATCTGTGTGAGTAGCCATTGCTTTTGCTTCTCGTAAGCGGTTTTAGCTCTCACCGCTAATTCTAGACGAGATTGTAAAGCCGAAATAGCATTGCCTATTTCTCGCTGCTTATCTATTGGAGGCATTTTGAATACTAGTTGTTCAAATGCCTCCATATTTAGATTGCGTCTAACAATACTTGCACCTTGCTCTGATACTAACATATAGTTGTATAACGCACGATGTGTTTTCAGCATAGCGGCAACAAATCGTTTGTCATAACCATCTGCTATTGAGAAAATCTTGTAAGATGGAGACACAATTCCAATGTCAAATTTGTCATTGTAGTTGATATTACCCATCCACAGATTTTGAGGGCTCAAGACCACATCGTGAAGGCGAATTATTTTGTAACCGACATTATTCTCGCTTGCTATATCCTTTGAGAAGTACTCACGCTGCGAGAATATTCCCTTGACGGTCGAACTTAAAACCTCGTGTTGGTTATTGACTTTTGTCCTCTCTGATCGCTCCGATAGTATCTCCCCTAAGCGAACAGGAGTGCCGTTTTCCGAGTATAAAAGATTATTGCTTATTCCTCTAATTAAGGATTTTGAATCTTGTTTCTGTTTACGTCAAATAGTTTGGAACATAAATCACGAAT
>JAZQSN010000079.1:0-77193 GCA_045630065.1 Alistipes sp. | reverse complement strand
GAGGAATACGGGGAGTGTAGCAACCAATGTCTTACCCTCACCGGTAGCCATTTCGGCAATCTTACCCTTGTGCAGAACAACACCACCAAAGAGCTGTACGTCGGAGTGAATCATCTCCCACTTAAGGTCGTTACCACCTGCAGTCCAGTGTGTGGCGTAGATAGCCTTATCGTCCTCGATGGTTACAAAATCCTTGTGCGCTGCCAAGTTGCGGTCGAAGTCGGTAGCGGTAACCACTACAGTCTCGTTCTGAGTGAAACGACGTGCTGTATCCTTCATAATGGCGAATGCCTCGGGCAGGATAGCATCTAACTGCTCCTCAATCTTCTCGTCGATGCGCTTTGTAGTGTTCTCAATATCCTTCGAAATCTTCTCTTTCTCGGCAAGAGAGATGTCTGCGTGCTCCAGACACTCTTTCTGCTCGACGATGTGTGCCTCGTCAGCTGCAATGGCATCGGCAATGCGCTTCATAAGCGCCGCACTGCGCTCACGCAATTCGTCATTCGTAAGACGCTCTATCGAGGGGTATATCTCCTTGATTTTGCGAACATAAGGCTCAATCTCTTTGCGGTCCTTGTCGCTCTTCGAGCCGAAGAAGAATTTAATTACGTTACTTAGAATATCCATTTTATCTTGTATTATTTTCTTTTTCTGTCATTTATCCTACAAAGATAATGATTTATACGCAAATAGCAAAATTTTGCCACTTGCGGAGCCTTTATTTTGATATTTTTGTCCGATGAGTGTTTTTACTCCTCCTCTTCCTCCTCTTGTCGAGGTGCAACCTTGTCCAGAATACGCTTGCCCACGGGACACTGGTCGCAACGCTGGTGGCGACAATACTCAAAGGCAAGTTGCAGCAGAGCTTGTGAGTCAAAGGCCGTGCGGGCCAGCGGTCCATAGCTGTTCCATTGCGCTATGATTGAGTTCTTCTCTGCCGGCAGGCTTTCCAGTAGAGCGAGTGCACGGGCATATAGACGATCGTTGCCCGTATAAGACGAGTAGGCGAATTGCATCTGTACCACGAGGTTGATGGCCAAAAGGTCGGTTTTCGTGCGGCCCGTGCGTTTGGCTATGGATTGAGTAGTGGATGCGGGTGTGTAGTGAGTTTGCCAATAGGGCAGAGTCTCGCAGCTGAACAGACGATAAACATCGTCGCTTGTTGAGCAAGCGAGCATACGGTCCATCATATCGCGAGTGTAGGCGATGAAGGAGGCCACCTGCGAAAGACGCAGAATGGGGTGGTTGTTGGGATAGATGCGCTTTAACTTCCACTGTTCGGGAAGCATAGCAGTGATGGAATACTTTGTGGCCAGATAAGCAAAGTTGCGCTTTAGGTTGAGTATATACTCATCGTGCGGATATAGAGCCAGCAGGCCCGAGGCGCCGATGAGCAGTGCCTCCACATTGGCGGGCACTTGTCGCTCACGCAACAGAACGGCATAGGGCACACATTGCGCTAATGTGGTGAATGCCTCTGCATTGTCCACTCCTCCCATCGTGCGCATAAGCATCAGGTAGAATGTCTGCTGCCAATTCTGGTCACACTCCTCGAAAAAGTCGTTTATGTTGCTGTTCTTACGCTTAAGGCGTTCGAACCCAAGCGTGTTGTATATCTCAAGACGGCGCAATGGGTCGAGTGATGACAAATAACCTCCACAGCCGAAGTATGATGCTCCGGCCTTTAGTCGGTTTAGATGTCGTTTGCGCGCGTCCATCGTGGTTTTATAGCATATTCAGCTCCAACAGAGCCTCCTCGCTCATCATACTGCGGTCCCAGGGCGGCTCGAATGTAAGAATTATATTTACCGACTCCACGCCGGCAATCTTCTTCACCTGCGTGTTGATATCCTCTACCAAGATGTCGGCCATCGGGCAGTTGGGGGCGGTCAGTGTCATACGTATGTTGGCCACTCCCTCGGGGTCGAAGTCAATCTCGTAGATAAGTCCCAAGTCGTAGATGTTTACGGGAATCTCGGGGTCGTATATGTTTTTCAGTGTAAGAACAATCTCGTGTTCTACTTTCAAAATCTCTTCGGGTGTCATCTTATGGCGTGTTATGATTTTGAGAAAGCCAGAGCATACATCTTCATCTGCTTGATCATAGCCAGCAGACCGTTGCTACGCGTGGGTGAGAGGTTCTCGCCTAAGCCTATGGCATCGATAAAGTAGAGCTCCATATCGAGTATCTCCTGCGGTGTGCGACCATTCATCACGCGGATGAGCAGAGCTATGATACCCTTGGTGATGATAGCGTCGCTATCGGCGGCAAAGTATACCTTGCCTTCATCTAGCTTGGCATCAACCCACACTCGCGACTGGCATCCCTTGATGACATACTCATCGGTGCGATGCTCCGCGGCAATCGCAGGAAGAGTGTCGCTCAACTCAATCAAGTAGTCGTACTTGTCGAGCCACTCATCGAAGACGGAGAACTCTCCGATAATCTCCTCTTGAATCTGATCTTTCATATCTCTATTCGTATATAATCGTTGTTTTGTTACCCTCGGCAGCCGAAGGTGCAGCAATGCCCAAAATGTATGCCTCGGTTGCTGCCAGCGAGGTCATATCGAACGCCTCATCGCGTACTACGGCCTTGGTGTTGCCTCCGTAGATAATCAAGGGTACGTGTGAGTCGTAGCGGTACATCGAGCCCGATGACGAACGCACACCTTCACTCTCATCGATCCATCCTGGCATAAGGTTTATCACCACATCGCCCGAGCGGCGCGCATAGTAGCCGTTCTGAATCTTGCGACCATATCCGCCTCCAAAGTAAGAGCTACGCAATGCCTGGGCCGTGATGGCCTGCGACACGCCACGCAACTGCATAACGAACGTAGCAACGTCGTTCTGAATAGCCGAGAGCGAAAGACCCTTGTCGATGATGAGGTTGTGGTTCAGGTACATAGAGTGGTCGATGCATCCCAGCACCCACTCGCCATTGCCGTGCATTGAGCCGATGAAAGCGTTGGTGATAACCTCGGCCTGTCGCACGTTGAAGCGCTCGTTTTTACGTTTGGGATTGTTGTACGATGGGCTTGTGCCGTGGTCTGATGTGAGTACTATCATCAGCTGTCGTGACTCCTTGACCTGTGTTGCAAGGAAGGTGAAAAACTCCTCAAGGTCACGGTCCAGGCGATATATCATATCCTCATACTCAACCGATTCGGGACCGAAACGGCTGCTAATCATACGAGGTGTGTCGAGCACGATGTTAATCATATCGGGCACATCGTCTTTACCCATCTCATTCTTTGATATGAGTTCGCGGGCAAATGCCAACGTAGCGCTGTTGCCTGCGGGGGTGTAGCACATCTGGTAGTGGATGTCGTCCATCAACTCCTTCGGTAACTCGCTATCCAGAACGTGTACAATCTGCTTGTTGGTCTTGCTCTGCAGGCCCTCGATTACCGACACCTGCGAGTTGCGATAACTATCGTATGGGAGTAACGCCGTCCAGCGTTTTATCGAGTAGTCCTGGTTCTTGTCCTTTTCGTTGTACTGCGCAACCCACTCGGGGAGTGTCTCGGTGTAGTACGACGATGTGGTCCAGTCGGTCTGTACGCTCTCCATCCAATATACCTCGCCCGAGTGACCAGCCATAACAACTGCTGAGAGCGGGTCTACGGCTATGGTGGCTATACGGCTGTTGGCGCTCTGGCGTGCCAAAGCGTCGGAGAGAGTCTCGGCAATTAGGTTGCGAGGCGAGTAGTTACCAGTGCCGCTACTATAGTTTACACTATGCTCCTGATCATCGTCGATGAGCGTGATGAGGGTGTTGTCCACATAATCGAACCAGCGCTCACCCACTACACCGTGAATCGAGGGCATAGCACCTGTGGTCAGGGTAGCCAGCGAAACGGGAGTTGAGGTTTGCATATAGTCGTAGGTGGCATTTGTAAAGCGCTGACCACCATACAACAAACGGCGAAAACCTGTGCTGGTGAAGTTATCCTCATACTGCTCCACGTCGTTGGCGCCCATTGAACTCACCACGATGTTTACAACGAGTCGAGGTGTGTTTTGTGCTGTGACGCTGTAGATACTGCCTGCAACAAGTACTGTGACGGCTAATATATGGCGTAAAAATTTTCTCATCATAAAATCCATTAAGGGCTGTAAAAATAGTAATTATATTATAAATATGTGTTAAAAAACTCTTTTTCCTCAGTCATCTTTATCGGTCTATATTGTTGCTCTATCAGTTCACATTTCTCTATCATTGTGCGACAGAAGGCCTTGTGTTCATTGCTTTGAGCATCGAATGGGCGGTGGTGCGTTGCCTTCACGATGCGTTCTATCTGTTCGTTCGCCTTCAGTGTTTGAGGTGAAAAGGCTGATTCTGCAAAGCGTTGCCATATGTAGTCAACGGCCACGCTCGAGGGGTGTGTCATATCCTCTGCATAGAAGCGATAGTCACGCAACTCGTCCATCATAATCTCGTACGCCGGAAAGTATATAGCATTGCTGCAAGAACGCTTGATTGTCTCAATGGCAATACGCAAAGTTGCCTTGCTTAGCGAGTTATCCTCTAAACCATCGGCCAAATGGCGTACGGGGCTTATGGTAAATATCACCTGCTTGTCAGAAAGTGGACCCTGCAATAGTGATATATATCGTGTTGCAATCTCGTTGGCGCTGAGCATCTCTCTAAGAAAGAGTGATTGTGGTTGCTTGTGGCAGTTGGCTACCACTTCGCCACTGCATTTGTGGCGATAGACGAATGTCGTGCCGAACGTTATAATCACCACCTTGGCATTGCTCAGAGCCTCGGCTCCTTGTTTTACGGCCGCCTGCATTAGGGAGAGAGCCTTCTCGGCATCCACACTCGAAAAGTCGGAGTGGAAATCATAGGAAAACCATCTGCTACCATTGCGGCTCAACTCGTCGGCCGCGGGCATAGCTCCCTTGTCGCCTCGGCTGAGGGCGTCGAAACGATTGAGTGCCATTGCTATTGACTCGGGGTTGAAGAGTATTCCTGTGGGCGAATCCACCGTCTGAAACTTGGCCTCAGCAAGTCGTACGGCTATATTGCTAGCAAAGCACGAACCAAGCGAGAGGATCGGTTGCGTGTGGTCGATTCTCTGCTCAAAGGGTTTTATCTCTATGGTCGTGCGAAATTGCATAATCTTCTATATCTCACTTAATTCCAGCCAGCGCATCTCCTTCTCGGCTATTAGTTCGATTATCTGGCCTATGCGCGCAGCTGCTGCTGTAAGCTCCCCGTGGGCAAGGGTGCCCGACGAGAGTTGTGCCTCCAAATCGGCCTTCTCCTGCTCAAGTTGTGGGAGCATAGTCTCCAGCTCCTCCAACTCACGCTGTTCCTTATATGATAGTTTTCTGCGCGAGGGTGCTGAGGTAGTCGGCTGGGGTTTGTTCTTCTGTGCTTTCTCGGCAGCGGCTTTGGCCTGACGTGCCTCTTCTGCCTCCTGCTCCTTAATGTACTCGCGGTATTCGCTATACTGTCCCACGAAATCCTTCACTGCACCTCCCTCGCGGAAGATGAAGAGATGGTCAACGGTCTTATCAAGGAAATAGCGGTCGTGCGAAACGATGAGAAGCGAACCTTTGAATGCCATCAGATACTCCTCCAACACGTTCAGTGTCAGGATGTCGAGGTCGTTGGTCGGCTCGTCGAGAATCAATAGATTGGGGTTGCGCATCAACACCGTAAGCAGATACAGACGTCGCTGCTCGCCACCGCTCAGAATCTCCACTCGTTTGTTGTGTGTATCGGGCGGAAAGAGAAAGCGGTTGAGCATAGTTGTTGCTGCAACGCTATGGCCGTCGGCAGCCTCCACTGTCTCGGCTATGTCGTGAACGATGTCGAATACTGTCTGTCCGGGCTTGAACGAAATACCACTCTGGCGATAGTAGCCAATGCGTAGTGTCTCGCCTCGCTCAATTTTTCCAGAGTCGGCTTGCAAATCACCCGTCATAAGGTTAAGGAACGTACTCTTGCCGGCGCCGTTCTTTCCCACGATACCCACCTTCTCGCCACGGGTGAACTTATATGAGAACTCGTCGAGCATCGTGCGCTCGCCAAAGCGGAGCGTAAGATTCTCGCAGTCGATAATCTTGCCTCCCAGACGCGACGTAGCTACGTCGATGGTCATATCCTTGCGGGCAAGCGAAACCGAAGCCTTGTCCTTGAGGTCGTAGAAGGCGTTTATGCGGTAGCGAGCCTTACCCGTGCGTGCCTGAGGTGTGGCGCGTATCCACTCCAGCTCACGACGCAGGAGGTTACGGGCCTTGTCGATGTTGGCCTGCATATTTGTATATCGCTCCTCGCGCTTCTCCAAGAAATCGGCATAATTGCCACGATAGGTAAAGAGTTCGCCACGGTCCAACTCATAGATAGTGTTGCAGACTCTATCCAAGAAGTAGCGGTCGTGCGTAACCATTAGTAGGGTGCAACGGGCCTTCTGCAAATAGTTCTCCAGATACTCGATAACATCGATGTCGAGGTGGTTAGTGGGCTCGTCCATAATCAAGAAATCGGCCTCCTGCAATAGCATAAGCGCTATGGCTGCTCGCTTGGCCTCGCCTCCCGATAGCTGTCCCATAGGCTGGTCGAGGCGTGTGAGCTTCATCTCCGAGAGCACCTGCTTGATGCGTTGCTCGGCACTCCAGCCGTCGGCAGCATCCATTGCAGCTATCGCCTGCTCAATCTTGCGCTCATCACCCGAAGCTATGGCCTGCTCGTAGCGACGAATGACGTTGTAGGTCTCGCCCAAACGTGAATACACCTCATCGAAGAGAGTGTTTTGGGGATTAAAGTCGATGTTCTGATCAAGGAAGGCGACCTTTATGTCGCGCATAAACTTAATCTCACCTCCGCGGTCCGATGAATCAAGTCCTGCCAATATCTTCAACAGAGAACTCTTGCCCGTACCATTGGGGGCAATGAGTGCAATCTTGTCGCCCTCGTTGATGTTGAACGAGATATTGCTAAAGAGTGTCTTGTCGCCATACGACTTGCTTATATTCTCTACCTGAAGAAAACTTGCCATCGTTTTTTATTATATATAGGTGTCTATTTTACAGCTTCTACCTTGAAGGGGTGTTTCACAGCTTGCTTGGCTGCCTTCTGGCAGTAGGGGGCTGTGTAGTCGGTAACCTTTATCTCGCCCAAATCAAGGCGCACACCGTTGCCCATCATCGAACGCTTGGTGTAGGGCTTTACGATTGACTCATACCAAGTGCAGGCCAATGCATAACGGCCCGCTCCGAAATCCATATGATAGCCATCGCGAGTGAAATCCTTGGGCGAATTGTTTATCGTAGACTGACGCAACGACTGGATGGTTGTGCCCGAGGGGATAATCTTATCAATTGCCTTGTAGTCCTTCTTTAGACGATGAACGCAGGCTGTGATTGCATCATACATCTTGAGCTGGTCGCGGTCGTAGTTGGGGAACTCGCCGTGGTTGCTATCGGTTGAGTACGACCACGTCATATGCCACACCAACTCGGCTTGGGGCTGAGCCTTGCTGACGATATTAATCAGTTGTTCGAGGTAGGGGACATAGCTGTCGTAAATTCCCGACACACCCGAAGCCTGTTGCAGGGTGATGATATCCCACTCGCCCATAGCCAGAGCATACTGCATCGATACCTTCTCCTCGGCCTTTACCCATCTGTTCTCACCAGCCTCAGAGTGGTAGAATATGTAGGCAGCCTCCTCGTTATTGTAGAAGTTATAGTGACGTTCGAGCGTGCAACCACCCACATAGAGGCGAGCCAGCTCGACATTCTCAACACCAAGGTCAGCGAGTATTGCGGGCAGGTGCTCCATACCATCATCGGAGAAGGAGTTGCCGATGGCCAATATACGAAGTGTCTCGCCATACTTGCGTGCCGCAGCAGGCGTAGCCATAAGTGTCAGCATCAGCAGGCTGACAATGATTAGAGATAATCGTTTCATAGTGGTTGTTTTTTAGTAGTAATTGTCGTACATCGACTGACTCTTGTCATACTTCAAATCCTGCAGCGATGCGGCCTTTACACCTATGTGGAAACTCCAGCTCTTGTAGTGGCCGAAGGGAATCCACGAGAAGGACATCTGCCAGCAGTGCAAATCGCGCGTGATGTTAATCGACGAGGTTGTAAGCTTGCCCTTGGCAATATCGTATCCTCCCGATATGGTGGCCGACATCTTGCGAGAGAAGGTTATACTACCATTGAAGCCGAGTGTCTGTGTGACATTGCGCCTATATCCTGTCGTGCCGTTGTTGACGTAGGCCAGGCTATAGTTGATGTTGTAGTTAAATCCAAAGTTCCACGGCAGCGAGAAGTCGTAATACATCTGCGACATATATTGTCGTCGCAGCGTGGGATCCATCGTGCCATAGGGGTCGTAGAATGGATTGGTATACTCGGGCGGAATGCTGTTGATGTCGTTGATGGCGGGCTGTGACGACTCGCGCGACTGGAACGTATAACCGAAACTCCATCCCGTGTTGACAATGCGACCCAAGTTGCCTCGGCTCCAAGTGAGTTTGTCGTAGCGCTTGCCCTCGGGTGTAACCTCATAGGGGTCGAGTGTTGCTCGCAGGTTGATGCCGAACTTCTTCGAGATGGTTGAACGCAACGAAATCGAGATGTTCGACAGGCGCATAGAGTCGGCAAGGAAGTTATACGAACCACCGATGCTCAAATCGTCGATAATCTTTATCTTTCTTACTCCCGTTGAGTCGCGCTTGCTCAGCACCTTAGCCTCAAGGCTTTGCGAGAGGCCGAAGTTAAGCATTGCGCTCTGGCCCGAGGTGGGCACGCCGTAGGCGTTGTCGCTAAATGGTGAGTATACCGTCACACGTCCCGTTGAGTCGCTCTGCACGGTCTGATAGTAGCCATACTTCTGATTGCTGAAATCGGGAGCATAAGCGAATGAAACAGTGGGGGTGATGGTGTGACGCAGGGCCTGTAACTTGGAGTCTTTGTATTTCTCCTTAACCTGCCACTGACCATAAATTACAGTCGACATAGATACACCTGCGTTGTAGTTGTAAAGACGATAGAAGCCATACTCGGGAGCAAGGTTTTCTACCTGATTGGTCTCGGGATTCCACTGTCTGTCTACCTTCTTGAAGTACCAGCGCTCGGTATAGTTGGCATTGGGGGTGATGTTGATGTGATTCAACAACGTGAACGACGCTTGAATGGGTATGTTGTGCTGCACGCCGTGGCGCATATTCTCTAGGGTCTGCGATGTGAAGATCTCGCTCTCCTTGCTCTGCACCGAGTTGGTAAGCTTACCCGAATAGCTCATCGAAATCTTCTCATACCAGCGGTCCTTACCCACCTTGGTTTTGCGCTTGAGGGGGAAGAACTTTGCTACGTTGAATGACACGTTGGGCAAGGTAACCGAGATAGCCTCGGTCTGCGAGTTCTGCGACACGGCCATATTCATCGAAAGTGAGAAGGGAGTACCTGCCCAGTTCTTCGAGTATGAGATTGATGAGTTGGTCTGCGTAGCAAGCATATCATTAAGCGTGGTGGCTGAGTAACGGCTATAGCCGCTTGTGGCAAGGTTCACCGAGGCCGAGAATGTAGAACCGGGGTTAGCCTTGGCATCTTGTGCGTGGGTCCACTGCAGACGGAAGTTATTCTGATTTACGAAATCGGGGTCACCCTTGTCGCCCGAACGAATGCTCGAGTAGTCGAGGTTGAAGTTACCCGAGTATTTGTACTTTTTGATGTAGCGCGAGACAGCCTGCAACTCCCACGAGCCGAGTGTGTAGAATCCACCCGTGAGGGCAAGGTCCATATAATCACTCAGGGTGAAGTAGTAGCCCAATCCACGCATATAGAAACCGCGTCGAGCCTCCTCACCGTATGAGGGCATCAGAAGTCCCGATTTAGGTCCGCTGCTGAGCGGGAAGAAACCCTCGGGTAGACCTAGGAAGGGAATGTCAACATCCTCGATTACCAGGTGGCCGCCTCCCATAATTACCTTGCCGTTGTCGCCAGGAATAACCTTGGCCTTCGACATATAGTAGTAGAAGTGGGGATGGTCGGTCTGGTCACAAGTGGTGTACATACCATTAGCGATGTGAATCGAGTTGTCGGCCATACGCTTAACATCCTTACCAATAAGCCAGCCATCGCCCTGCTGTGTGGCGATACCCTTGATTTTGGCTCGCTGGGTCTCGATGTTGTAGGTGATGGTATCCATATTGAGCGAGGTCTCGCCCTGTGTAAACTGAGGACGGGTGGTGACAGGAGCTCCATCCACGGTGTCGGTCTTGCCGTAGGCGTAGATATTCTTGTTGTTGAGGTCGATGTTCATAAAATCGGCCTTCAAGGTCATATTGTCGTAGGTCACATCACCCTGCTCGTAGATGTAGACACGATTGTTCCTAAGGTCGTAGAAGAGCGAGTCGGTAGCACGACCCGTAATCATTTGGTCGAGACCCGATACAGCATTGCGGCGTGCCACGGTGTCGATAACGTTGGTTGTAGAGTCGCTCTCTACGAGAGTGCGACGTAAAGTGTCCTCGCGAAGAGTGTCTTGACGCTGTGCCGAGTTTGAATCCAATATGGCAATATGATGCATTGGCGTAAATCCGAAAACGAATTGCGCCAGTAGCAACACAACGGCTACAGAAAAGAGATATTTAACGTTTAATTTACCCAAAATTTCAATATTTTTTCGTAACTTTGCCGACAAGTCGGCAAAACCGCTCAAACAGGACTCTTAAAGAGCTTTGTAGCAAAGTTTTAACCGACAAATATAGCGTTTTTTTGTCTATTACCGCTAATTATTCGACAGTTTTTGTATGAAACGTGTAGTCGGTTGTGTGCTGATATTTGTCTTTTTGGTGCTTGCACTTGTGCCCGCATCTGCCCAAAACGCTGGGGCAGGTGTGCGTATTATTGTCATTGACGCCGGTCACGGTGGTAGTGCATTTCCCGGTGCAGTGTATGGAGGTGTCAAGGAGAAGGATATCAATTTGGCCGTTGCGTTGAAGCTTGGCGCACTGATCGAACGCGAGCTACCCTCCGTCAAGGTTGTATATACCCGCACCACCGACAAGGCATTGGGCAAGAGCCTGAACGAGGACCTTACAGCCCGAGCCGATATAGCCAATAAGGCTGGTGGCGACTTCTTTATCTCAATTCACGCCAATGCGGCCCCCAAGGCTACGTCGGTGCAGGGAGCCGAGACCATCATTATGGGTGAGAGCGAGAAGGAGACACGCTACAACGAGAGTGCATTGTACGACAACAACAAGGAGGAGTTGATTGATATGTCGGACGAGAATACTGCCGCAATGGTGCGAGCCTACATCCAGAATCTGCAGTTCACCTATGGTGAGTATAGCGAGATGATGGCTCGAATAATGCAGTCTCACTATCAGAAGGGAGGCCGTGCGGTGCGTTCGGTCAAGCGACAACTACTCAAGGTGTTGTATGCTACCGATATGCCGAGCGTGCTCACCGAGTTGGGTTTTATGTCCAACAAGAGCGAACTTGCCTATATGAACTCTGAGAAGGGACAAAACGCCTACGCACGGATGTTGTGCGATGCCGTCAAGGAGTATGTCGGACACATCAACCGTCTGTCGGGTGGCGTAGCCGAGCAGGGTGCTGCCCCCGCAGCCGTGGCAAATGTCGAGGCGCCCAAACAGGAGCCTGCGCAGAGCCCCGCAACTAAGAGCACGATGTCATCTGCCGAGCCGAAGAGCAAGAGTGGTTATGCCATACAGTTGCTGGCTTCGGATAAGAAGATTAAGAGCAGCGATAAGCAGTTCAAGGAGTATCGCTCGAAGGTGGAGTGTTACGAGGGTAGTGGCGTGCTGAAATACAAATACTGCTACGGTAATTTTGAAACTCGCGAGCAGGCCCAGCGTAACTTGGCTGCGGTGAGAAAATCATTCAAGGATGCCTTTGTTGTGCGATACAGCAATGGCGCCATTGTGAAGTAGAAAATAAAAAGAGAACCATATGAAAAGAGAAGTCAAAGTTGGATTATTTGCCGTTCTGGTCTTGCTTGTAGG
Organism: Alistipes sp.; assembly: GCA_045630065.1. GTDB lineage: Bacteria > Bacteroidota > Bacteroidia > Bacteroidales > Rikenellaceae > Alistipes. The sequence goes on along the minus strand of JAZQSN010000079.1, from coordinate 65,188 downwards.
CTGGGGCGTTATTCGATTGTTGAAGGGTGCTGAGATTTTCAGCAACAGCTATACCTACTATGCTTACTATCAGCAGGTGGGTGGCATTCAGCCCGCTGCGCACGTTATGATTTACGGTGTGAATGTGGGTACAGTGTCAAGCGTTACGCTCGATACTGATCCTGCAAAGGGCGTTCAGGTGGAGTTTACTGTAAACAAGCGTTACAAGATTCCCGCAGATTCAAAGGCTCGTATCTTCAACGATGGTATTATGGGTGGCAAGGCTATCGAGATTCTCTACGGTACATCGTCCGAGATTATTCCCAAGAATGGCACTATCGAGGCAGCCGTAAGTACCGACCTCTTTGAGATGGCAACCTCTGAGATTGATTTCCTCAACGAGAAGATATCCACTTTGGTCGACGGCTTGGCTCAGACCCTTGAGAGTGTGAATACCCTTTTGGGTGAGAATACCGAGCACCTGTCGAGCATCGTGAAGAATGTCGATGGCGTAACGGGTAACGTAAATGCCCTGCTTGTTAAGGAGCGTGCTCATTTGGAGAGCGCTTTGGAGTCGTTGTCGAAGTTCTCGCAGAGTCTTGGCGATAACTCCGAGCAGATTGGTGGCATTATCGAGAATATGAACAACTTCTCGGCAGAGCTTGCCAATGCTAATCTGGCTAGCGAGTTGGAGGGTGTAGTGAGCCACTTGAAGGAGATTTTGAGTGCCGTAGAGCAGAACGATGGCAGCATCGGTAAGCTATTCAACGATGGTGATTTGTACGACAACCTCACCGCAGCAAGCGATAATCTCTCGACACTGCTCGAGGACTTGAAGGAGAACCCTCACCGCTATATCAACATATCTGTGTTTGGAGCCAACCCTACCAAAAAGGTTGAGAAGGCTCGTGCCAAGGCCGAGAAGAACGCCATAAAGCGTGCCGACGAGTTGGCCGAGAAGGAGCACGAACAGCAGATGAAGGAGTTGAATGGTGCAAACTAAAACGGGAGTGAAGAGATGATATATCCCGTTAATTTTGAGCAGAAGATAGGCTTCGATCGTGTGCGTGAGCAGGTTGCATCGCTCTGTTCGATGCAGGTTGCGCGCGAGATTATTGCCGGCGAAAAGTTCTCTTCCTCGCGCTCTGAGATTGAGCGCAAGCAGGAGATTGCTGACGAGATGCGCACGCTGATGATGCTCGACCCCGATGCTCCACGCGATGAGTTTCCCGATATGGAGGCTGTGATGGCCAAGATCGGTGTCGAGGGCACGTTCCTAACGACCGAGGAGGTCGTTACGTTGCGTCGTGCACTCACCGCAGTGGGAAATATGGTTGGCTTTGTTATGAGCCGCTCGGAGAGCTCGTATCCTCGCCTGCGTAAACGCAGCGAGAGTGTCTGCATCTTCCCCGATGTGGTGCGTCGCATAAATCAGCTCGTCGATGAAGATGGCGAGATTCGCGATGGTGCCTCACCCGAATTGGTTGCTATCCGTCGCTCAATTCGCGAGCACGAGGGGCAGGTGACCAAGCGCCTTAATCAGGTGCTTAATAACGCCAAGCGTGCAGGCATTGTAGATGCCGATGCCATTGTCTCGATGCGCGATGGTCGTGCCGTTATCCCTGTGTCGGCAGGTAATAAGCGTAAGCTTAACGGATTTATTCACGACGAGTCGGCTACGGGTAAGACCTTCTATATCGAGCCTGTCGAGATTGTGGAGCTCAATAACCAGCTGCGTGAGCTGGAGTATGCCGAGCGTCGCGAGATAGTGCGCCTTTTGACCGAGTTTACCGAGGAGTTGCGCCCCGATGCCGAGCCTATCGCATCGGCTGGTGAATACCTAGCCGAGATGGATGCCGTGCGAGCTAAGGCTCGTTGGGCTATTGAGAATGGCGCAGGTAAGCCCATCGTATCGCTCGACGATCGTTTGGTCTTACGCCACGCCTTCCATCCGCTGTTGGCGCAGACTCTAAAGCGCGAAAAGAAGGAGCTCATTCCTCTGGATATGCAGCTCGATAGAGAGAAACATATACTCGTCATTTCAGGTCCTAATGCCGGCGGTAAGTCGGTCTGCCTGAAGACTACGGGTATGGTGCAATATATGTTCCAGTGCGGTTTCCCCGTTACGGCGGGCGAGATGAGCGAGTTGCCCATCTTCGAGAGTATCTGCCTGGATATTGGTGACGAGCAGTCGATGGATAACGACCTTTCAACCTACTCATCGCACCTGCTCAATATGAAGGCCACGCTGCAGTCGGCCTCTCCTCGTACGATGGTGCTCATCGATGAGTTTGGTTCGGGTACCGAGCCCGTCATAGGTGGTGCTATTGCCGAGGCTATATTGGAGCGTTTGCTGGAGAAGGGTTGTTACGGAGTGATTACTACGCACTACTCAAATATCAAATACTATGCTACGGGTACCGACGGCATAGCCAATGGCGCTATGATGTTCGATGTGCAGAACATACGCCCGCTCTTTAAGCTTGAGCAGGGCAAACCGGGTAGTTCGTTTGCCGTTGAAATAGCACGCAAGATAGGTCTGCCCGAGGATATTATCCGCACAGCTAGTGACAAAGCGGGTAGCGATCATATCAATCTTGAGCGTCAGTTGCGCGAAATTGCCCGCGATAGGCGTTATTGGTCACAGAAGCGTGACCGCATACGTCTTACCGACCGCAAGGTTGAGGAGTTGGAGTCGAGCTACACCGAGCAACTTGCCCGCATCAAGGAGGAGCGCAAGGAGATTTTGCGTAGTGCCAAGGAGGAAGCGCAGCGACTTATTGCCGATGCTAACCGCCAGATTGAGAATACTATCCGTACCATCAAGGAGGCACAGGCCGAGAAGGAGCTCACCCGTCTGGCTCGTCGTGAGTTGGAGGAGTTCAAGGAGGTTGTCGATAGCGTAGGCTCGTCGTTCGATGGCGAGAAGGTTGAGCGTGAGATGGAGCGCTTGATGCGTCGCAAGGCACGTCGCGAGGAGGATAAGAAGCGTCGTGGCCAGGCACCCGTGGAGAAGCCCGCTGAGGCAGTACCGGCACCCAAGCCCATTGAGGTTGGTTCTAAGGTACGCATCGCAGGCCAGGAGATGCCTGGTGTTGTGCAGAGCATCAAGGGTCGCAAGGCGCAGGTAGCCTTTGGCCAGATACTCACTACGGTCGATTGCGAGAAACTTGTCGTAGTGTCAAATGCCGAGTATAAGAAGGCCGTGAAGCCTGTTATGCCTCGCACCATACTTTCGGTCGATATATCAAGCCGTAAGCTTAACTTCCGCGATAGCGTCGATGTGCGAGGTATGCGTGCATCGGAGGCCTTGGAGGTGGTGCAGGATTTGATTGACGATGCCCTGATGGTGGGTGTAGGTGGTGTAACCATCCTGCACGGTAAGGGCACGGGAGCCCTGAAGGAGGAGATACGCCGTTATCTGCGTTCGATTTCGGAGGTGGCCTCGGCTACTGATGAGCATGCCGATAGGGGTGGTGCAGGTATTACAGTTGTGAGATTTCATACAAACTAAATAGATGAGATACTTATTGTCGGACATAGCGCGTATGTGTGGCGGTGAGCTGCACGGATGTGATGTAATGGTGGGTGATGTGGTCACCGACTCGCGTCGTTGTGCCTTTGGCGCGGGGGCTATGTTTGTGGCTATGCGAGGTATGAATCACGACTCGCATAACTACATATCCGATATGTATCGCACAGGCGTTAGAGCCTTTCTTGTCGAGCAACCTGTTGTGGAGGCAGCCGATGCGGGCTATGTGTATGTAAAAAATTCGTTGCAGGCTCTGCAATCTTTGGCTGCAGCACACCGTTCTTCATTCAAGGGCACGGTGGTGGGTATCACAGGTTCGAATGGTAAGACTATGGTCAAGGAGTGGACGGCACGTGCTCTGCCCTCGCAGGTGAAACTTATTGCCTCGCCGATGAGTTATAACTCGCAGCTCGGTGTGGCTTTGTCGTTGTTGATGATTCAGGGCGACGAGGATGTAGCACTCATCGAGGCTGGAATATCGGAGATGGGCGAGATGGAGCGCTTGGAGCAGATGATTCGTCCCGATGTGGTGGTCATTACCTCAATTGGCGATGCCCATCAGGCCAATTTCGAGAGCATTGAGCAGAAAGTAGGGCAGAAACTCCTGCTTGCACGTCGTGCCAAGAAGTTGATTTTCCACTCGGATTATGCTTCAGTGTCGAAGGCTATCACTTCGCTTGACATTGAGAGAGTTGATGCAGTCCATGAGCAGGTCGCTAACCTGCCCCAGGGCAACGAGGTAAAACGTGTGAATAGCCAAATAGTGAAGTGCCTCTGCCGAGAGCTTGGATACGATTGTTGTCTGGAATCGGTGAGCGATGTGGCTATGCGCTTGGAGGTTAAGGAGGGTGTCTATGGCTCAACAATAATAAACGATTCGTATAACTCCGATATAAATTCGCTGGCTCTGGCTCTTGATATGTTGCGTCAGGAGGCTCATACAGCGCCCACGTTGCTGGTCATTTCGGATATCGAGCAGAGTGGTATGTCGGAGCAGGAACTCTACGATAGCGTAGCGTATATGGTCGAGCGAGCACAGGTAAGTTCGCTTATGGGAGTTGGCGAGCGAATTAAACTCTATGCTGATAAGTTTCACTGTTCGACACGTTTCTACTCCACCACCGAGGAGATGATGCGTTCGCTTACGCACGAGGATATCGAGGGCCGCACCATATTGGTGAAGGGCAATCGCAACTATCGTTTCGAGAATCTGTGTCATCAGTTGGAGCGTCGCAGCCATACTACTGTGCTGGAGGTTAACCTCGACGCTATGACCCATAATGTGGGTTATTTCCGCAGTTTCCTGCCGATGAACCACCGCCTGATGGCTATGGTCAAGGCTCATAGCTATGGTGCGGGTGATGTTGAGGTGGCGCAGCTTATGCAACGATTGGGTGTTACCTATCTGGCCGTAGCCTATGCCGACGAGGGTGTGGTGTTGCGCGAGAAGGGTGTTACGATGCCTATCGTGGTGCTTAATGCCGATGCCGATAGTTTCGATAATATGGTGGTTCACTCGCTTGAGCCCGAGATATATAGTTTCCATTCGCTGGAGGATTTTGTGCGTAGCGTAGAGCGTTATGGTGCCTTTGGCTACCCCATACACCTCAAACTCGATACGGGTATGCACCGTTTGGGTTTTGTTCTGGACGAAGTGGAGGAGCTGATTGCCAAGGTTAAGGAGAGTCGCGCGGTGCGTGTGGCGAGTATTTTTGCCCACCTCTCGTGTGCTGATGATCCTACGCAGGATGATTTTACACGTGAGCAGATTGCTCTGTTCGACAGGATGAGTGGTCAGATTGCCAATGCTCTGCCTTACGATGTGATACGCCATACGGCCAATTCGGCTGCTATCGAGCGATTCCCCGAGGCGCGTTTTGATATGTGCCGTTTGGGGCTGGGCCTTTATGGCTACGGTTTCCAGCCTAACGAAGAGTTGCACCCTGTGGCTACATTGAAGACGCGCATCGTGCAGTTGCGTCGTCGTGCAGCAGGCGAAGCCATTGGCTATGGTCGTAGCCAACGCTTGGAGCGCGATAGTATTATTGCAACCATCCCCGTAGGCTATGCCGACGGCCTGGATCGCCACTTGAGTGGCGGTGAGTGGTCGATGCTTGTGGCAGGACACCAGGCCCCGACCGTAGGCCGTATATGTATGGATAGTTGTATGATTGATGTTACCGACATCGAGGGTGTTAAGGAGGGCGACGAGGTTACAATCTTCTCCTCGACAAAGGGTAACACATTGGAGGATATGGCCGCTGTGCTGGGTACTATTTCCTACGAGATAATGACCTCGGTTGCGGCACGAGTAAAGAGAATATACGTTAGAGAATAATGGCCGAGAAGGGAGTATTATATATGATTCCGTGTCCGATTTCGGACCAGACCGCGGTTTACGACGTCGTGCCCGAGGCAAATCGTCGTGTGATAGATTCGCTCGATTATTTCATTGTCGAGAATGTGCGTTCGGCACGTCGTTTCCTCTCGAAGGCCGGCATCAGCCGAAAGATTGACGAGCTGGAGTTTGTCGAACTCAACGAGCACACCGTGGCAGGACAGGCCGTCGAGGCTATGATTAAACCTCTGTTGGCAGGTCGCTCGGCAGGTGTTATCTCGGAGGCAGGTGTGCCGGGTGTAGCCGACCCGGGTGCGTTGGTTGTGGCGGCGTGCCATAGAAAGGGAATCAAGGTAGTGCCTTTGGTTGGTCCATCATCTATTTTATTGGCTATGATGGCATCGGGACTCAATGGCCAGTCTTTTGCCTTCAATGGTTATCTGCCCGTCAAACCGCCCGAGCGAAGCAAGGCGCTCAAGGCGCTCGAGCGCAGGGCACACACCGAGCACCAATCGCAGATATTTATCGAGGCTCCCTACCGCAACGTAAAACTTATGGAGCAGATGCTTCAGGTCTGCGCGGCCGAGACCACGCTGACGGTTGCGTGCGATATCACATCGCCCGATGAGTTTATCCTCTCTCTCCCGATTGCGCAGTGGCGACGAGTGGGTCTGCCCGATATTGCCAAACGACCGACCATATTTATTATAGGTTAGCGTTGGGCATACAATTTGCGCCATAGATATTAGAAATAATGATAAAACATATAGATATGACACAGCAGAATATTAAAGATCAGGATGTTACACAAGAGGAGGGCTTTGTTGTAGCCGAGGGTAATACCTCGTGTGATGAGCCTTCAACCGCCAATATGGCAGACGACGAGCAGACAGCCTCTGACACAATGGCAGAGGGCGAGGAGTCGCAGCCCGCACAGGAGCCTACCCCCGAGGAGGTGATTGCAGTATGGCGTGATAAGTATATGCGTTTGCAGGCCGAGTTCGACAACTATCGTAAGCGCACTCTGCGCGAGAAGATGGATCTGGTAGCCAGCGGTGGTCAGGATGTAATCAAGTCGATGCTCTCGGTTCTGGACGATATGTACCGTGCTGTAGCGGCGTCGGATAAGAGCGAGGATATTGCCGCATTGCGCGAGGGTGAGCGTCTGGTATTGCAGAAGTTCGAGGAGGCTCTGCGTCAGAAGAACGTAACCGAGATAGAGGCTCAGGAGAAAGAGTTCGATCCCGACTTCCACGAGGCTGTGGCACGCTTTGCCGCAGGTGAGGATAAGAAGGGTAAGGTGATCGATGTCGTGCAGCGTGGTTATATATTGGGCGATAAGGTTTTGCGTTACGCGAAGGTTGTTGTAGGAGAGTAAGGATGTTTTAGAAGAAAAGGACGATGTCAGAAAAAAGGGATTATTACGAGGTGTTAGGCGTTGAACGTAACGCCAATGCCGATGAGATAAAGAAGGCCTATCGTAAGGCGGCCATCAAGTATCACCCCGACAAGAATCCGGGTGATAAGGAGGCCGAGGAGAAGTTCAAGGAGGCTGCCGAGGCTTACGACGTGCTCTCTAATCAGGATAAGCGTGCACGTTACGATCAGTTTGGCCACGCAGGTATGAGTGGCGCTGCTGGTGGCGGTTTTGGCGGTGGCTTCAGCGGAGGATTCTCTATGGAGGATATCTTCTCTCAGTTTGGCGATATTTTCGGTGGCCACTTTGGCGGTTTCTCGTCACGTGGTGGAGGCCGTAGAGTAAACCGTGGTACAGATATCAGAGTGAAGGTACGACTCACTCTGTCTGAGATTGCTAACGGCACAACCAAGAAGCTCAAGATTGGCAAGACCATAGCGTGTGATAAGTGCGGTGGCTCGGGAGCAAAGGATTCTTCGTCGTATTCAACCTGCTCGACTTGTAATGGTACGGGAGTTGTTACACGCGTGGAGAATACATTCTTTGGCCGTATGCAGACTCAGGGCGTATGTCCCACTTGTGGTGGCGAGGGTAAGACTATCACCGCTAAGTGTGACAAGTGCTCGGGCGAGGGCGTTGTGCGTGGCGACGAGGTCGTTGAGATCAAGATTCCTGCCGGTGTAGGCGAGGGTATGGCCGTTACGGTGCAGGGTAAGGGTAATGCAGCACGCCGTGGTGGTGTGAATGGCGATCTGCTCGTGATGATCGAGGAGGAGCGTCACCCCGAGTTGGTGCGTGATGGTAACGACCTTATCCACAACCTCAATCTTACTGTTACCACCTGCATCCTCGGTGGCGAGGTAGAGGTTCCCACGATCGATGGCAAGGCCAAGATTAAGATTGCCGCTGGTACTCACGCCGGCAAGGTGCTGCGCCTCAGAGGCAAGGGTCTGCCTGATGTGAATGGCTATGGTAGGGGCGATATTTTGATTGTTGTCGATATCACCATCCCTTCGTCGCTCACATCCGAGGAACGCAAGCTGGTCGAGAAACTCTCCGAGCAACCCCACTTCAAGGAGGCCGAGAGCGTTGAGCAGCAGAATATCTTCGAGCGAATGAAGAATTTTTTCAGATAGTATAAACCGTAAATAATCAATATTATGGGATTTTTTTCACCGCATAAGCGTCACGCCAATAAGTTCAACTATATTCCGCGTTACTACGATCCCGTAAAGGAGGAGAGAGAGCAGCGCCGTGCCGAGCTTCGTGGCGAGCGTATGGCCGAGAGAGGCGAGTATGAGCCCGGCCAGTATATTAAAGCCAAGCGCGAGGCTCGTGAATTCCGCCGAATGAAGGAGCAGAAGGAGCGCAATTCCGACAAACGAAACAAGATGCTCACTATGGGCTTAGGATTGGTATTGATCGCCATCTTTATTTATGTGCTTGTGCCCCGCATCGGCGAAATCTTCGAGATGGCTACATCAAATTCAGCCTCGTCGAAGCAGGTTGAGCGTCAGATGAACGAGTATAAAGAGTTCGACCCCTATGCGCCCATCGTCATCGTGCCCAACGACTATGAGGAGGGCGATGAGTTGGAGATTACCGATATTAAATTTGAATAGTTAAATAACCCCAAACCCCAAAATGGAGAACAAAATACGACTCCTTCCCGAGATTGTAGCCAACCAGATTGCGGCTGGCGAGGTCGTGGATAATCCAGCATCAGCCATTAAGGAGATGATGGAGAACTCCATTGACGCGGGTGCGTCGTCGGTGACGGTCAACTTCCGTAATGCGGGTTTGGAACTCATACAAATCGTGGATGATGGTTGCGGTATGTCGCCTATTGATGCGCGTATGGCCTTCGACCGTCACGCTACGAGTAAGATTGAGAACTTCGAGGATGTCTATCGTCTGCAGACCTTCGGATTTCGTGGCGAGGCGCTAGCCTCGATTGCAGCCGTAGCGCAGGTGGAGTTACGCACACGTCAGGCCAACGATGAGATAGGCACTATTACCATCGTTAATGGAGGTGAGTTTATCTCGCAAACACCTACGATGTGCCCAGTGGGTTCGCAGTTTTTGGTACGTAATCTCTTCTACACGGCTCCCGCACGCCGCAAGTTCAATAGCGATCGCACCAAGATGGTCAATGCCATCAAGCGAGTGTTCCGCCAGGTAGCGTTGTGTAATCCGCAGATTCGTTTCGAACTCTTGTCGAACGATATGCCTATTATCACCCTGCCCGCAGCGTCGTTGCAGGAGCGAATTATAGGGGTTGTGGGCCGTCACATTAAGAGCAATCTGCTGGAGGTCGATGTCGATACTACTATTGTCAAGGTGCAGGGCTATGTGGGTCGCCCATCAGCGGCTAAGCAACGTAATGCCGAGCAGTATCTCTTTGTCAATGGTCGTTACTTCAATTCACAGCGAATCTATCGTGCCATAATGAAGGCATACGAGAAGTTGATACCCGAAAAGGAGTACCCATCATATTTTCTCTACCTCACAGTTGATCCCGAGCGCGTCGATGTGAATGTGTCACCGCATAAGACCGATGTGCACTTTGCTGATGCCGAGGAGGTCAATCAGATTGTTACGGCGGCCGTGCGTAGTACGCTTGCCAAGAGTGGTAGCGTGGCGATGATGGATTTTGAGAATAGCGTTGCAATCGATATTCCCGTGCTGGGTAGCGCACCCAAGGCAAACTATGCTGAGCCGCGCAGTACGTCGCAGAGCGACTATAACCCTTTCCGTGAGGATTATGTTGATGCGGTGGAGCCATCGGTTGAGATAGAGTCCGCTTTCGACGACCCCTTTGAGTGTGCGCAGCGTAGTCGTATGCAGATACCTTCGCCTTCGTCCAAGCCCAAGGCTCCAAGTAGCAGCCTTCACGATGTGGCGTGGCAGGATATGGCAGCGGTGAGTGACTTTGCTCTCTCGGCTGTGCCGCAGACTCCACCCCATAGTGAGGTGACGTTTGAGTGGTCGAGCGAGGTGGAGTTGGATAATTGTAGCGAGATAGAGTCCTCTTTCTCGGCTCCTGAGGTTGAGTTCGAACTCCAGACCGAGATTGAACAGGAGACAGATGCCGAGCATAGCACATTGGAGTTTGTGCCCACTGTTGTGCAGAGCCAGATAGAGTATGAGCAGGCGCTCTCGTTCTCGAGCGTTATGCCTCTTGCGAGTGGTTATGCCATAGCAATGAGCGGAGCGCAGGCGATGATAGTTGATTTGCGCCGAGCCAAGGAGCGTATACTCTACGACTCATATATCAAACAACTTGGCGTTGGCTCGATGGCTTCGCAGAAGTTGCTCTTCCCCGAGTGTTTAACCTTGGATGAGGAGGATTATCAGTTGCTTGCCGAGCACGAGGTGGAGTTCGCAGCTCTTGGCTTTGAGCTTTCGTTGCTGCCTGATGGGGTAGTGGAGCTTAACGCCATCCCATCGAGCATTACAGGTGAGCAGGCCGATACGCTACTCTACGAGTTATTGCAGGAGATTGCCTCGCAGGGCAATGCCACCGAGCGAATGCGTAGCGATATGGCTCGAGTGATGGCAGTAAGAGGCTCACGCCTTTCGGAGCAGGGACTTACGAGCGATGAGGCAATGGCAATGTTGCAGAGCCTTGCTAAGTGCGAGAATTATAGTTTTACCCCCTCGGGACGCAGCATTATGGTTCCGCTTACAACCGAGGAGCTTAAATCGAAGTTGAATTAATAGTTAGGCCGTAAGGCCAGAGATAATAAAATATGTACGTATACAGAAAACCTTCCACCCCACCGGTGGTGAAGAATCTTATTATAGCCAACTGTGTGGCGTTGCTCGCAACAACATTGTTGCCCTTTGGCGATGAGTTGATGATGCGCTTTGCGTTGTTCAATGCCCAGAGCCCGCTCTATCACAGTTATCAGCTCTTTACCTATATGTTCCTGCACGGAGGCGTGTCGCACCTCTTCTTCAATATGTTCGCGCTATGGATGTTTGGCCGTCAGCTGGAGTATGAGTTGGGTTCGCAGCGATTCTTTACCTATTATATGGTATGTGGTGTAGGTGCCGCATTGTTGCAGTTGGGCGTTGGCTATGCCGAGTATCAGCACGCTGTCGCAGCGGGCGGATTGCAGTCGGCTATGCAGCTCTTGTATGTACCCACGGTGGGTGCCTCGGGTGCGGTGTTTGGCCTGCTGTTGGCGTTTGGCGTGTTGCATCCCAACAATGTGATTATGCTTATCTTCCCGCCCATTGCGATGAAGGCCAAGTGGTTTGTGGTAATCTACGGTTTGCTGGAGCTCTTCTTCGGTCTGTCGGGCTATCAGTCGGGTGTGGCACACTTTGCTCACCTCGGAGGTATGCTGTGGGGTCTGGCTCTGCTCTATTGGTGGAAAAAGCAACGTAAGATCTTCTTCTAAAGCACTATGGCTGAATATTACGGCAAAACATACTCCTCCTTGGCGCGTAATCGTCGTCGCTCGGCATTGGGACTACTCCTCGATATGATTATGGGAGTGGTGTCGTTGTGTGTGGTCGTAATCTTCATCGCCACGCTCTTCGTGCCTGTGCTCGACCCGCGCGAGTGGGGCGAAATTACTACGTTGGGCCTCGTCGCTCCGTTTATCTATGCTGCACAGGCCTTCGTTACGCTCTATTGGATTGTGCGTTGGAAGGTGGTCATTGCTACGTTTATGGTGTTGGTGTCGCTGTTCGGATTGTTTCAGTTACCTCTATTTTATAAGGTAGAAACCCGCCGTGTCTACACAGAGCCTAACCTGCGCCCCCGCTACGATAGCCGTGCTCTGAAGGTAGTGAGCTATAATGTGCGTAGTTTTATCGACGACGAGGGTGGTCGATGCATCGACTCGCTTGTGGCAATGCTCAAAGTGATAAATCCCGATATATTGTGTCTGCAGGAGATGGGTTTCAGCGATATAGCCGATTCTCTTCTTGCTCCGCTTCATCCTATGCCCAAGTCGCTCTCGCGTGTGAATCTAAGCCCAGCCATCTATAGCCGTTATCCCATCATTCGTGCGGGTCGTGTCGATTCGCTGAAAAACTTTGTGTGGGCCGATGTGGTTGTAAAGCAGGGTGGCAATGAGGATACTCTGCGAGTATTCAGCACACATCTTCACACCACAGCTATTCGCCGTGACGACAGCGAGTATATCGAGCGTCACGAGTATCTCGAGGATGATAGCCTGCAGCAGGTACGCAGTATGCTTACTCGTCTTACCGAGAACAACCGCTTGCGTGCTCCGCAGGTCGATACCTTGGCACAGATGGTGGCCACGTCGCCCTATCCGGCCATTGTGTGCGGCGACTTTAATGATACCCCCATATCTTACACCTATCGCACCATTGCACGCCAACTGCAGGATGCGTTTCCCGAGGTTGGCCGTGGCTACTCGCACACCTATCGGGGATTCTACGATATGTTGCGTATCGACTATGTAATGTGTAGCGATGAGTTTGAGCCTCTGTCGTATGAGATCATCGATTCGTGGACACTCGAGCGAGTGGCGCGTCGACAACGAGGTATACGCGATACGGTATGGCGTCGTACATACGGCTACCAGCAGGATTTGCCATCGTTCGATGGGCTTGTTGAGTCGGACGAAGCCTATGAGGGCGACAGTACAAACTATTGGGTAAATAATCAGGTGCTCTATTCGGACCACTATCCTGTGTTTGTGCGACTTCTATATAACGGAAAAACCAATTAACCCAGATAAGTTATGATTCTCGATTCATTAAAAAACAAAGCGCAGTATGCCGCCTTGCATCCTCGCTTTCAGCAGGTGTTCGATTTTATCGACAATAACGATGTAGCATCAATGCCTTGCGGTCGTCACGAAATCGACGGCGACAACATCTTTGTGGTAGTGCAGGAGTTGGATTTGCGTGAGCTTAAGGAGGCTCGCCTCGAGCTTCACCGCAAGTATATCGATATTCAGTTGTTGTTGAGCGGTCCCAACGAGGTATTCGGTTGGAGCGAGAAGAAGGATTGCCTTACTCCCGAGACCGATTTTGACGTGGCTAAGGATATTCAACTCTTCACCGACACTCCTCAGTGCTTCTATAGCGTAGGCGAGGGTCAGTTCTCAATTCTCTTCCCCGAGGATGGTCACGCTCCTATGCTTGGCCAGGGTCGTGTTAAGAAGTGTATCTTTAAGATCGCCTTGTAGTAATACACCATAAATAAAAAGGGTGCCCAACAATTAGGCACCCTTTTTTTGTGTTTATGCTGAAACGTTATTTCAAATACTTGTCCAGCCAGCCGAAGAACTCGCGGTTCCATACGATTGAGTTCTGGGGCTTGAATACCTGATGGCCCTCGTTCTCAAACTCCACAAGACGAGAGTCCACACCCTTCAGACGTGCTGCGGTGAAGGCCTGCAACGACTGAGTGTAGGGGATGCGGAAGTCGTACTCACCTGTGATAATCATAATGGGTGTATCCCACTTGTCGACAAACTTGTGAGGTGAGTTGGCATATGAACGCTGTGCCACCTTGTTAGACTTGTCCCAATAGTTGCCGCCGTAGTCGTGGTTGATAAAGAACAACTCCTCGGTCTCGCCATACATTGACTCGAAGTTGAAAATACCGCAGTGTGAGATAAATGCCTTGAAACGCTTGTCGTGGTTACCAGCCAGGTAATATACTGAGTAACCGCCATACGAAGCACCTACGCAACCCAAATTATCGGTGTCGCACCAAGGCTCCTTGGCTACAGTGTCGATAGCGGCCAGGTAGTCCTGAATGTTTTGGCCTGCATAGTCACCCGAAATCTGCTCGCGCCACTCGCTACCGAACGAGGGACAGCCACGGCGGTTGGGGGCAACTACTACATAGCCCTGCGATGCCATCAGCTGGAAGTTCCAACGATAGCTCCAGCCCTGCGATACTACGCTCTGAGGACCACCCTCGCAATAGAGCAGAGTGGGATACTTCTTCGTGGGATCGAAGTCGGGCGGAAGGATAACCCAAGTGAGCATCTCCTTGCCATCGGTGGTCTTAATCCAACGCTTCTGCACCTCGCCCATCTTAACGTTGTCGTAGACGTGGGCATTGATATTTGAGAGCTGTGTGAGTGAGCCATCCGCAAGGTTAGCCTCGTAAATCTCCTTGTCGCGGCTGATTGTCATCAGCGTTGTAAGACACTTGTCGCCTGCGATGCTCATCGTTGCGATGTCGTGGTCGCCCGCGGTGATTACATCCACCTTCTTTGCATCTATTGCCACCTTGCAAATCTGCTGTGTGCCTTCGATGGGTGAGAGGAAGTAGAGTGTTGAGTTGTCCTTCCAGATCACGTTTGATGCGCTGTGGTCGAAGTCGGGTGTGAGGTATGAATGCTGCTGCGAAGCAAGGTCGTAGACAAACAGGCGATCCTTGTCAGACTCATAGCCCGGTGTTGCCATCGAGCAGAATGCCAACTGTGAGTCATCGGGTGACCAGACGGGGTAGCGGTCGTAACCCACAAACTCCATAATGCGCATACCGCGATTGGTGAGAATCTTGTTGATGTTGAGTGTTGAGCCATCCTCGGTATTATATATAAATATATCCGAGTCGGTTGAGATGGCATACTCTGTGCCTGTTAAGGGCTTGCAGGTGTAGGCCAGCATCTTGCCGTTATTGCTCCAAGCAATCTCCGTTACGTCGAAGTAGGGCGCCAAAGGAGCATCCCACGCAGCATCGGCGCCAAGGATATCCTTGTCGTTCTTCACGCCATCGGCCGCAATCTCGGCCACGAAGATGTGGCTATACTCGCCCTCATCCCAATAGTTCCAGTGGCGGGCCATCAAATCGTCGTAGATGCGAGCCTGCGACTTGTCCATATCCTTGTGTACGTCCGATGACTTTATATCGGCAGCGTGTACCTTCTTTACATAGAATAACTTGTCGCCTGTGGGTGCAATGCCGTAACCCTCAATGCCACCCTCTACGTTTGTTAGCTGCTTCTGTGCCGAGCCATCGGCCTTCATCTGCCATACTTGTGCCGAGCCACTACGAGCCGAGGTAAAGTAGATGAGCGAGCCATCGGCACTCCACTGTGCGTCGGAGTTGCTCGACGTGTTGTCGGTAAGAGCCTTCTGCTCGCCCGACGCCATGTCGCGAGTGTAGATTTGTGTCAAGCTGCGGTTTTCAGCCACGCTGTAATATGTCACGGTGTAGAGTGCAGTCTTGCCATCGGGCGAGAGTGCTGCGCCACCCAGACGCCCCATCTTCCACATCACATCGGGAGTAAAACGAGCCTCGGCAATCTGCTCTGCGGTGAGCGTATTGTCGATTTCAAGCGCTGAGCCCTGCTCCTTGGGAGCGCAGGCGCCGAGCGTTAATGCTGCAATAGCCATAATAAAGGTTAATTTTTTCATAGATTCTATTCGAGGTTTAACTTCAATTTCTTATTTTTGTCTTTGGAAACCGATTTTTTGTATGAATACACTCTCATCATACCGCACCACAGCCGCCGAGCAGGGATTGACGGTGCCCATCGCAGCCGATGGTTCCATATGTGTGTGGTTTGCTATGCGCGAGTTACGCTTTGCTACACGTCCCGATCCGCTGGCTTTTGTAGTGCCTGTGGAGGATGCCTCATTGGTTTCCAGAGCGAAGTTAATCACTTTTCTTGAGAATTACAAAACTGTAGTGGTTTTGACCCCCGATCCTATGGCCGCATTCGAAGCCTTTGCCGCACAGATGGTGTGGGTTGAGGCGGCCGGAGGAGCCGTTGAGAATGAGCGTGGCGAGGTGGTTATGATTTGTCGCAACGAGCGATGGGATCTGCCCAAAGGCCATCGTGAGCAAGGTGAACTTTTTGCCCAGTGTGCTGCACGCGAAGCCGAGGAGGAGACTGGCGTGAAGGTAGATAGCGTTGGCCGTCTGCTAGCAACCACACTCCACGCCTATAACCTCTATGGACGTTGGGAACTTAAACTCACTGCCTGGTATGCTATGCGGGCTCGGGATTGCACTCTGCATCCGCAGGGCGAAGAGGGTATCGTTTGTGCCGAGTGGGTATCGCGTGAAGAGATAGCCTCAAGAATAAAAAACACCTTCCCCACAATTAAAACTGTCTTTGAGGCGTTCTTAGGTGAGGAGTAGTGCAACGAATAATGTAAATTTAGGATTTATGGTAAAGATATTATGGGTTGATGATGAGGTTGAGTTGTTGAAGCCTCATATATTCTTCCTGCAGAATAAGGGTTACGAGGTAGATACCTGTAACAATGGCTACGACGCCATCGATATGGTGCGTACGGCCTCTTACGACCTTATCATCCTTGATGAGATGATGCCTGGTATGACCGGCTTGGAGACACTTCCCCTGATTAAGGATGTGCGCCCCACCACACCCATCATTATGGTGACTAAGAGCGAGGAGGAGAATCTGATGGACAAGGCCATCGGCTCGAAGATTGCCGACTATATCATTAAGCCCGTAAATCCCAATCAGGTGCTGCTCTCGATTAAGAAGAATGTCCATTCGCAGCAACTTGTTACAGAGCAGACTACGGCCGACTATCGTGCAGAGTTCGGTCGCATATCGGCAATGTGTCAGGGCGCCGACTCGTTTGAGGCGTGGAGTACTCTGTATCGTAAGATTACCAGTTGGGAGATTGACCTCTCGTCGGCGGCCGACCCGAGCATACGCGAGGTGTTAGCCTATCAGAAGAGCGAGGCCAATCAGGAGTTCAGCAAGTTTGTGCGTCGCAACTACTATAATTGGATAAACAAACGTGTCAACGAGAGCGAGGTTCCCGTTCTCTCGCACACCTTGATGCGTAAGAAGATATTCCCCGTGGTTGATAATTCTAGCAAGACCACTTTGCTTTTGATCGACAACTTCCGCTACGACCAGTGGCGTGCCATCAATTCGTTGCTTCACGGCTATTACGATGTGGCTGTCGATGACTTCTATTGTGCCATCCTGCCCTCGGCTACGCAGTATGCCCGCAATGCTATATTTGCCGGCTTGATGCCGTTGGCTATCGACCGGATGATGCCTGATAAGTGGCTCAACGACAACGAGGAGGGCGGAAAAAATCAGTACGAGGAGGAGTTCCTGCGTCGTCAGTTGGCTATGGCGGGCAAGAACTACCGCTGGACTTTCGATAAGTTGGTGCGTCCCGAGGCTGGCCGCAAACTAATCGATAATATCAGCCGTGTTTACGATGCCGACTTCTCAATTATCGTCTATAACTTCCTCGATATCCTCTCACACGCCCGCACCGAGACCGATATCATTCGCGAACTTACCGAGGATGAGGCTTCGTTCCGCTCGCTCACGCGTTCGTGGTTCGAGCATTCGGAACTCTTTGAATTGCTGAAGATGTTATCCGAGCGTGGTCACACAGTGATAGTTACATCTGATCACGGTACTATACGTGTGGATAATCCTGTGAAGATTACGGGCGACAGGGAGACTTCTACCAATCTGCGTTACAAAACAGGTCGTAACCTGCAGTATAACGCCCGCGAGGTGTACGAGGTTACGCGTCCCGAGGATATTATGTTGCCACGAATTAACCTGTCGTCGAGCTACATCTTCGCCTACAACCGCGACTTCTTTGTCTATAACAACGACGCCAACAAGTTTATCCGCTATTATCGCAATACCTTCCAGCACGGAGGCATTTCGATGGAGGAGATGATGGTGCCCTACATTGTATTGAAACCCAAAAATCAGTAATATATGAAGCGAATAGAGATTGACTCATTGTCGGAACTGACTCGCGTGGCCGAGTCCATTATTGAGGAACTTGGTGAGCGCCGAGTGGTATTGCTCCGTGGCTCGATGGGTGCAGGTAAGACTACGCTGGTGAGCCGCATCGCCAAGTGCTTGGGAGCCGAGGATACGGTGACAAGTCCCACTTTTGCGCTGGTTAATCAGTACGAGGGTACCCAGATGCGAATCTATCACTTCGATTTTTACCGCATCGACCGTATCGAGGAGGTGTTCGATTTGGGCTACGAGGAGTATTTCTACTCGGGTGATTTGTGCTTGGTGGAGTGGCCAGAAAAAATCGAGGAACTTATTCCCGATTCGGTTATGGAGGTGCGCATTACGATAGGTGATGGCGAAGAACGAATCTTCGAGATAGAATAACTATTAAAATGATTATAAAACAGATTCTTATTTGCAGGAATCTGTTTTTTTTGCTATTTTTGCGCCTTGCATAAATTGGGCACTATGCAGTGCCGATAAAGATGAAGATAAGTAAAATTATGAATAAGATGAAAAACTTTTTTCTAACACTTGTTGCTGTTGTTGCCTCTATGGTGGTGGCAGCGCAGCCTATGATGATGCAGCCCGTAGCGTGGAGTACATCGGTTGAGCAGGTTGGCGAGGGACAGTATCGCATCGATTTTAAGGCATCGGTTGATGAGGGATGGCACCTCTACGACCTTGGTCCTTATGAGGGAGGTCCTTTGGCAACAACCTTTATCTTCGATCCAATAGTGGGTTATGAGCTGGAGGGTAGTGTTGTGCCCAATCGAGAGTCTGTACGCCAGATGGACGAGATATTTGAGATGGAGATTGGCCATTACGATGGCGAAGTTGTTTTCTCTCAGGTGGTGAATGCTCCCGAGGGTGCTGTTGTTAAGTGTACTGTCGAGTGGCAGGCTTGTAGCGACCAGTGCGTAAATGGCGAGAACGACTTCTCAATTACAGTTGGTAGCCCCGTAGCAGATGCTTCTGAGGCTAACATCGAGGAGAGTGCCGCAGCGGCCAATGCCGTGGCTAAGGGAGGCTCGTTGTGGAGCTTCATCCTCAGCGCAGTGGGCTGGGCGTTGATTGCCCTGTTGACTCCTTGCGTGTTCCCGATGATTCCTATGACTGTATCATTCTTCCTCAAGGGTTCGGGTAGCGTTACCCGTGGCCGTTTCCGTGCGTTGATGTATGGTCTGTTTATTGTAACTCTCTATACCGTCCCCATCGGCATTATCATTTTCCTTACTTGGTTGATTGGTGGCGATGCTGTTACTGCCGACATCTTTAACTGGTTGGCTACACACTGGTTACCTAACCTTATCTTCTTTGCCGTGTTTATGGTCTTTGCAGCATCGTTCTTCGGTGCGTTCGAGATTGTATTGCCCGAGAAGTTGGTTAACGATAGCGATGCAAAGTCCGATAAGAGCGGTCTTGCAGGTATCTTCTTTATGGCTCTTACATTGGTGTTGGTGTCGTTCTCTTGTACAGGTCCCATCGTAGGCTCGGTTTTGATTCAGTCTACTTCGGGTGAGTTCTGGACCCCCATCATCACTATGTTGGCATTCTCTACCGTGTTCGCTCTGCCGTTCACACTCTTCGCCCTGTTCCCCACTTGGCTCAAGCAGTTGCCTAAGAGCGGTGGTTGGCTCAACTCGGTGAAGGTAGTGTTGGGTTTTGTGGAGCTTGCACTCGGTCTTAAGTTCCTTAGCGTAGCCGATCAGACCTATCACTGGGGATTGCTCGACCGCGAGGTATATTTGGCATTGTGGATCGCCATTTTCTCACTCTTGGGCCTCTATTTGTTGGGTAAACTCAAGTTCAAGCACGATAGCGATATGCCCTTCCTCTCGGTACCTCGTTTGGTGATGGCTATCATCGCATTCTCATTTGTGGTATATATGTTGCCGGGTATGTGGGGTGCACCCCTGAAGGCGTTGTCAGGTTACTTGCCTCCCATTCAGTCGCAGGACTTCGTGATGGGTTCGGGTAGCGTATCAAGCTCTTCAGAGAGCGCTGCTACACCTACCTCGGGTGTTAAGTATGGCGATGTATTGGAGTTGCCTTTGGGCCTTGATGGTTTCTTCGATTTGGCTGAGGCTGAAGCCTACGCAAAGCAGGTAGGCAAGCCATTGTTCATTGACTTTACTGGTCACGGCTGCGTTAACTGCCGTGAGATGGAGGCACGCGTGTGGTCTGACCCCCGTGTATTGGATATCCTTCGTCGCGAGTATGTTATCGTTGCACTTTATGCCGACGATAAGTTGAAGGTGGATGAGGCCGACTGGGTAACTACCGATGCTGGCAAGGTGCTCAAAACTTTGGGCAAGATTAACTCTTACTACGCTCTGAAGACCTATGGCGTGAATGCTCAGCCTTACTACGTTTTGCAGGGCAACGCTGGTACACCTATGGTTACTCCTCGTGGTTACGATTTGGATGTACAGGGCTTCATTGATTTCCTCCAGAGCGGAGTTGATGCCTACAAGGCAGGTAAGTAGTGGCTTACGATTAAAACAATTGAAGTATGGGTTTGGAAAAATATGAATCTAAACAGCAGCAGGTGCTCAAGAGTGCCGGCCGTATCTATCCCTTTATCACTCGCTTCGATATGCTTACCCCTGCATTGCAGGATAAGGTAGAGGAGTGGAATGCTACGGAGGATACCTGCTCGTTCAAGGTAAAGGGCTTTACAGTGGCTCTGCGTATTGTTGAGCGAGTGGAGAATAAGCACATCAAAATTTCTGGTGATAACGAGCAGGGCGGTTTGCCTATCGATTTCTCGTTCTGGATCCAGTTGCACGAGGTGAACGAAGCCGACACTCGTATGCGAATGGTTCTGCACGCCGATCTGAATATGATGATGCGAATGATGCTCGGTAGCAAATTGCAGGAGGGCTTGGATAAGGCAATCGAGGGTTTGGCTACGGCTTTTAACCAAATGCCATAGTTCAATAACGAGGTTTTTGCGTACAAAGGGGCTACGAGGCTGATTTCGTTGAAAAAAAAGACACTTTTAATTTGTTAATCATTAAAAATGTCGTACATTTGCAAACCCAAAAGGAATTAAGTGTTAAATTACAAATAAATAATTACTATGACTAAGGCTGATATCGTTAATGAAATTGCCAAGAGTACCGGTGCCGAGAAGGTTTTGGTGCAGACAATCGTAGAGGCATTTATGGAGAACGTTAGAAATTCGCTCGCTGAGCAGAATAATGTATATTTGCGCGGTTTTGGTAGCTTCATTATCAAGAAGCGTGCTACAAAGGTAGCTCGTAATATCTCAAAGAATACTACCATCACTATTCCCGAGCACAACATCCCCGCATTCAAGCCCGCTAAGAGCTTCGTTGCAAAGATTAAGTAAGAAACTTAATAACCAATTAAAAAAAATAAGACTATGCCAAACGGAAAGAAGCACAAGCGTCATAAGATGGCTACGCACAAGCGTAAGAAGCGTCTTCGTAAGAATCGTCACAAGAAGAAGTAATCTTTGTAGTCGATTAAACTGCGTTAGCAAGTAGGTAGAATAAAAGGTAAAGGGTTTTTATTGTCTAACGCCCTTTACCTTTACCTATTTTTAATAATCATTATTTACAATGAATCGAGAGTTAGTAATAAACGTTACCCCGTCCGAGATTACCATCGCTCTATGCGAGGACAAGGTTCTTGTCGAGCTTAGCAAAGAGCAGTGCAAGACCGGTTTTTCGGTAGGCGATATCTATCTGGGTAAGGTGCGTAAAATTATGCCGGGATTGAATGCTGCTTTCGTCAATATAGGTCACGAAAAGGACGCATTTATCCATTATCTCGATTTGGGAAGCCAGTTCCTCTCGCTGCAGAAGGTTGTCGACAGTCGTCAGCCGGGTCGTCGAGGAGTTAAGGTGGAGACGATGAAGCTTGAGCCCAACATCGACAAGCAGGGCAAGCTCACATCATACCTTCAGGTGGGGCAAACCGTAATGGTGCAGGTGGCCAAAGAGGCTATCTCGACCAAGGGCCCGCGTCTAACGACCGACATCTCGCTTGCGGGACGTAATGTAGTATTGGTGCCCTTCACCAATAAAATATCTATATCACAGAAGATTCGTTCTAACGAAACCAAAAAGCGCTTGCGTCGTATTGCCGCAGGTGTGCTTCCCAACAATTTCGGCGTTATCATACGCACCGCAGCTGCCGAGGCACAAGATGCCGATATCGAGCAGGATATCCTCTCTCTGATTGAGCGATGGAATAAGGCTGTAGGTAACATTCGCAAAAAAGAGGCTCCCGCTCTTTTGATGAGCGAGATGAACAGAGCCAATACCATAATCCGCGATTCTCTGAATTCGACCTTCTCACAGGTCACCGTTGATGACGAGGCAATGTATCGCGAGATTAAAAACTATATCAAAGTAATCGATCCCCAGTTGGAGAAGATTGTTAAGTTGTACAAAGGTACAGTGCCCATCTTCGACAACTTCGATATATCGAAACAAATTAAGTCGCTCTTTGCAAAGTATGTGTCGCTCAAGCGCGGAGCATACCTAATCATCGAGCACACCGAGGCTATGAACGTCATCGACGTCAACTCGGGTAACCGCACCAAGGCAGAGGATAATCAGGAGGAGACGGCGATGACCGTCAACCTGGCCGCCGCCAAGGAGATTGCCCGCCAGCTGCGTTTGCGCGACTTGGGCGGTATTGTCATTATCGACTTCATCGACCTGCACAAGGCGCAAAACCGCCAGCTGTTGTACGAGGAGATGCAGAAGCTGATGGCCACCGATAAGGCCAAGCATACCATCCTTCCGCTCACCAAGTTCGGTCTGATGCAGATCACTCGCCAGCGAGTACGCCCCGTGGCTGTGGAGGATGTGACCGATGTGTGTCCCACTTGTAACGGCTCGGGACGCATTGAGCCAACCGTGTTGCTCGACCGCAAGATTGAGAATCAGCTCCAGTTTTTGGCCGAGGATCGTGGTGTGAAATACGTTTCGTTGCGCGTGAGCCCCTATGTAGCGTCGTACTTGAAGGCTGGTCTTTGGTCGTTGCGTCGTCGCTGGGCTTGGCGTTATAAGATTAAGTTGCAGATTGTAGCCGACCAAAGTATGGGAATGGTCGATGTACGTTATCTCGACAAGGCGGGTGAGTTGCTCATCGAGTAAATTGGGTTGCCGCCAGGCGCTAAGATACGAGTCGAGAGCGAAGAGAATAAAATCTCTGCATAGTGGAGAGTATAGAGAATATATTGCAACGAGTGGAGGGCTCGAAGCCTTTTGCTCGACTACTCAAAGAACATAGAAAGAAGAGCGTCACCGTCCATCTTGAGAATTTGGTCGGTGGGGCTCTTTCGCTCTATTCGTCGGCTTTGGTGCGTCAGGCTGGTGGCGTGCATATCTTTGTGGCGGAGGATCGCGACACGGCGGCATATATGCTCAATGACTTCTATGCTCTGCTGGACGAGGAGCGTGTTCACTTCTTCCCCACTTCATATAAACGTTCAATCATCTACGGCAAGGAGGATGCCCAGGGCATCGTGCAGCGCACTAATGCGCTCAATGCCGTGCGTCATTATCGCGACGGTTATGTTGTTATCTGTACCTATCCCGAGGCTATAGCCGAGCGCGTGGCCGACGAGAAGGCACTCAATGAGCGTAGCATCCATCTCAAGGTGGGGCAGAGTATTCGCATAGCCGATCTGGAGGAGCAACTCATCGAACAGGGTTTCTATCAGGTCGATTTTGTCTATGAGCCGGGGCAGTATTCACTGCGTGGCGGTATTGTCGATGTCTTCTCATATTCGGAGTCAAGACCATTTCGTTTCGACTTCTTTGGTGACGAGATTGATTCTATTCGTCGCTTTAACATCTCAAGTCAGCTCTCGCACGATAGGGCCGACGAGGTGGAGATTATTCCTAATATGAACTCTACCGAGATGGAGAAGGTATCGCTTATGCGTTTTGCTGGTGAGGCTACCTGTTGGTTCTACGATGCCGAGTATGTGCTCAAGCGTGTGAACGACCTGCGTCGCAGATTGTTGGGAGAGATGGAGGAACCATCGAAGATTGATAGCCTGATGACCAGCCGTAAGACATTGCTCGCCGATATGGAGGAGTGTCGTGTATGCCTATTGAGAGATAATCTCACCGAGCGTGTGGCCGACGAGACCATTCTGTTTGCTACAACGCCCCAGCCCAAGTTCAATAAAAACTTCGAGGTGCTGGCCGATGATATTGCAGATTCGATACTAAAGGGCTATCAGACCTACATCCTTTCTGAGAGCAAGGCGCAGATTGAGCGTCTGGATAATATATTCCACCAGATGGGCCGTCGCAACATATCCTTTGAGGCCATTCCGCTCACGCTTCACGAGGGTTTTGTCGATAATGGTCTGAAGGTGTGCCTCTATACCGACCATCAGATTTTCGACCGCTACCGTCGCTATCGCATCAATGGCGAGATTAAGCGTGATGAGCAGATGACCGTGGCGGAGCTAAATGCTCTGAAGATGGGCGACTATGTTGTACACATCGACCACGGTGTAGGCCGCTTTGGCGGATTGGTGAAGATTAACGAGAACGGCAAGCTTCACGAGGCAATCAAACTGGTGTATAAGGATAACGATGTGTTGTTCGTAAATGTACACTCGTTGCATCGTATCTCGCGCTACAAGAGTGGCGAGGGTGAGGCTCCGAAAATATATAAGTTGGGTAATGGTGCTTGGCAGAAGCTCAAGACGGCAACTAAGAAGGCCGTTAAGGATATTTCGCGTGAGCTTATTGCACTTTATGCCAAGCGTAAGGCGAGCAAAGGCTTCGCATTCTCGGCCGATAGCTATCTGCAAAATGAGATGGAGGCCTCGTTCAAGTGGGAGGAGACCCCCGATCAGCAGGCGGCCATCGAGGCTGTTAAGCGCGATATGGAGTCGACGGAGCCTATGGATCGTCTGGTGTGCGGTGATGTGGGCTTCGGTAAGACTGAGGTGGCTATACGTGCAGCATTCAAGGCTGCCGTCGATGGCAAGCAGGTGGCAGTGTTGGTCCCCACTACTATTCTAGCCTTGCAGCACTACCGCTCGTTTATGGAGCGCCTGCGAGATTTCCCCGTTCGTATAGAGTATCTCAACCGCTCGAAGACAGCCAAGCAGACTCGTGAGATTGCGGCCGATTTGGAGGCCGGTAAGATTGATATTCTTATCGGAACACACAAGATATTAGGCAAGCAGATTAAGTTCAAGGATTTGGGCTTGCTCATTATTGACGAGGAGCAGAAGTTTGGCGTAGCGGCCAAAGAGAAGCTCACGCAGATGAGCGTGAATGTTGATACGCTTACACTCACGGCTACACCCATCCCGCGTACGTTGCAGTTCTCTCTTATGGGCTCACGTGACTTGTCGGTTATCTCAACCGCTCCGCCCAACCGTCAGCCTATTCTTACCGAGTCGCATATCTTCTCGGAGGATATCATCCGCGATGCCATCGAGGAGGAGCTCTCGCGTGGTGGTCAGGTCTACTTCGTGAACAATAGGGTAGAGGACCTGATGACCTTGCAGGGTATGATTACCCGCATCTGCCCCAAGGCGCGTGTGGCCATAGGTCACGGTAAGATGCCCTCGGAACAGCTGGAGAAGCTCATTATGGACTTTATTTATGGTGAGTTCGATGTGCTGGTAGCAACAACCATTATGGAAAGCGGAATAGATATTCCAAATGCTAATACCATAATAATTAATAATGCCCACTACTACGGTCTGAGCGACCTGCATCAGTTGCGTGGTCGCGTGGGAAGAAGCAACCGCAAGGCCTATTGTTATCTGATAACTCCGCCCGAGGAGTTGCTCACTGACGATGCACGTCGCCGTCTGCGAGCCATCGAGGAGTTCTCGGATTTGGGCTCGGGTTTCAATATCGCTATGCAGGATTTGGATATTCGCGGTGCGGGTAACCTATTGGGTGCCGAGCAGAGCGGATTTATTGCCGACATCGGTTTTGAGACCTATCAAAAGATTATGCGCCAGGCTATTGCCGAGTTGCGTGCCGAGGGTCTCGATGTTGAGGGCCTAAGCGAAGAGGAGGCACAGACTGTAAAGACCGAGGCCTATATCGACGACTCTGTAATCGAACTCGATATGTTGGCCGAGTTGCCCGATTCGTATGTGCGTCAGCCTGCCGAGAAGTTGCGCCTATATCGTGAGTTGGACTCTTTCCGCAAGGAGGATGAGCTGGTTGCATTCGAGAGCCGATTGGTCGACCGCTTTGGCGCTCTGCCTGAGGCTGCACGCGAGTTGCTTAACGTTGTTCGCCTGCGTTGGGAGGCGGTACGATTGGGTATGGAGCGCGTTAAGGTGAAGAATGGATTGATGATTGTACACTTCGTCGGCGAACAGAATTCACCCTACTACAAGAGCGATACATTTATGGATATGTTGCGTACCATCACTGCACATCCCGACCGATTTGTGCTCAAGCAACACAATAATCGTCTGGCGATGACCGTTAGAAGAGTAAACAACGTAGCGGAGGCCGTTGCAACATTGAGAACCTTATAGCCCCTTACGATGATGAATTTAGTGGTCGATATTGGAAATACTCGCATCAAAGTCGCTGTCGTTGAGGGTGATGAGGTGCTTTTCTCGCAGGCCTATGCCTCGTCGAAGGAAGTTATTGCGGGTGAGTGGCACACGCTGTATCCCACAATCGAGCGAGCCATAGTGGCATCGACGGGCGAAAGTACCGGGGAAATTACCCTTTCGCTCAAGGCAATGGGATTGAAGGTGTTGGCGATGAATTCGCTCACGGCAGTACCCATTGGTAACGATTACCTCACCCCTTCGACGTTGGGTGTTGACCGTTTGGCGGCAGCCGTGGCGGCCGTTGAGGTTATGGGTTGCAAGGATTGTCTGATAGTGGATTTTGGCACAGCCATTACCATCGACCTTGTTGAGAATGGAGTCTTCCGCGGAGGAAACATATCACCGGGAATGACTACTCGTTTTCGTGCGTTGCACGACTACACTCGTCGACTCCCCGAATGCGAGCCTACCGACAGCCTGGCGATGCTCGGTCGTTCGACCCGCGAAGCCATTGAACAGGGGGTAATGCAGGGCATAGTGAACGAAATAGAAGGATATATATGCCATTTTATGCAGTCAAATGCAAAATTATCGTTAATTTTTACGGGTGGGGACGCTAAATATTTTGTTAAACGAATTAAAAATGCGACATTTGCAAAATGTAATCTGGTACTTTGCGGATTGAACAGAATTTTAGAATACAATGCAAGCATTGAAGACGACGTTTTTTAGAACTATTATAGCCATATTATTGCTGATGCCAATGGGCGTAGCCGCGCAGCAGTTGACCAGCAGTGTTAATACTTACTCCCCCTATTCAATGTACGGAATGGGAGAGTTGTCGACAAAAGGAAATGTTATCCAGCGCTCGATGGGAGGTATTGGCGTAGCTGTGTGGAGCAACAATATGGTAAACGTAATGAACCCTGCAGCATATGCTCTTACCCCGCAGCAGAGTTTCCTCTTCAACTTTGGCGTTGAGGGTGGTCACTTCCGCAATGTGCAGGATAAGTTTGCAGCAAGCCAGACCAACTTGGTTCGCACGGCATACAATACAGTCAATATCCACGATATTGCATTCCAGATGCCCTTGGCGAAGAACCTTGGTCTTGGATTTAGTCTTACCCCCTACAGCAATGTGGGTTACAATATGTACCGCGACGACTTGTCGGATGATATTATCGGAAACATTGGCCGAGTTAACTATCAGTACACCGGCGATGGTGACGTAACCGAGGTTAAGGCGGGTTTGGGTTGGAAGCCCGTTCGTAGCTTAGCCATTGGTGTTGCAGCGATGTATTATTGGGGTAACATCAACCGTAGTTACAATACTGTTGTAACCAACATTACAGGTGATGGTTCTTACTTTTCGACCCGAGGCATTGATACCTACGATGTGTCACGCATCAAGTTTCAGGCAGGTATAATGTGGAATCCTATTTATCAGGACCAGCGCATTCTTACCTTTGGAGCAACTTACGACTTGGGTGGAGCGGTGAATCCCGATATGGTGAAGTATGTTTACGTTGACAACATTCTCGAATCGGTAGTTCGCTTGGAGGAGGATAGCGCGTTGCCCTTGCGATTGCCACAGCAGGTGTCTGTGGGTTTCTTCTACCAGACTTTGAAGATTCGTTTGGGTGCCGACTATGTATACCAGGACTGGGGTAACCGCAATGTTGATTTTGTAGAGAGCGATGGCACGGGAGTTCGCGTAGCGTATACCGATACCCACACCGTGAAGGTTGGCCTTGAGGTGACACCTCGCTACTCTGATGTAGCACACTACCTTAATCGTGTGTCGTATCGAGTAGGTGCCCGTATGGGAGATTACTACCAGACCTTTGGCGGCGGACGTGTTAAGCAATATGCAGTGACTGCTGGTTTGGGATTTCCCATCCGTTTGTTTGGCCGCTCATCGATTAACTTAGGTTTTGAGGCAGGTATGCGACGTCCCGATAGCGATACTATTATGATTAGCGACAAAGCTGCGGGAACGATTCGACAGACTTATTATAAATTTTCGTTGGGCCTAAACCTCTTCGGCGAGGATAGATGGTTTGTTCGTCAGAAGTTTAACTAAAACCAATGACCCAAGTTGGAGAACGAGAAATTGAAAATTCATAAAAAATAACTAAATACTAATAAACCTTTGATTACAATGAAAAGTTTGAAATTGATTTTGGCAGTTGCTTTTGCAGTGATGGGTTTTTCAGCAATGGCACAGGTGAACTACGATGATCCCCGCTACGCAGTATGGGGTGAGAACGCTAAGCAGCGTGAGTCTAATATGCTCGCTAACCAGTTCCTTAAGGAGTCGGTTGACAACAAGGAGTATAAGGCTGCTGCTGGTTACTTGAAGCAGTTGTTGGAGCAGGCTCCCAAGGGTGCTCAGGGTATCTACACTAATGGTATCAAGTTGTACAAGACCCTTATCAATACTGCTAAGACCGATGAGCAGCGCAACGTTTACATCGACTCTTTGATGATCGTTTACGATGTACGTTTGCAGGCTTTCGCTGACCACTCACGTTACGGTAAGGCTTACATCCTCGATCGTAAGGCTCGTGAGTACCTCACCTACAAGCCCGAGGATCGCGAGGGTGTTCGCAAGATCTTCTCTGAGGCTATCGCTGCTACCGAGGAGAAGAACGGTAAGGCTGATCAGGAGTTGGTAGCTATCTATTTCTCTAACCTCTGCGAGGACTACAAGAATAACTTGGTTGACGCTACATCTGTTATCTCAGAGTACGATCGTTTCTCTCCTTTGTTCGAGGGTGCTGAGGGTGCTGCTGCTGAGTTGAAGAACCAGTTCGACACTGCTTTCGGTGCATCAGGTGCTGCTAGCTGCGAGAACTTGGAGTCACTCTTCTCTAAGAAGTTGGCTGAGAAGCCCGAGGATGAGGCTTTGCTTGGTCAGGCTGTATCTTTGATGTCACGTGCTAATTGTAACAGCGACTTCTTCTTCAACACTGCTGAGAAGTTCTACTCTATCAAGCCCTCTTCAGAGACTGCATTGTTCCTTGCACAGGGCTTCCAGGGTCGTAGCGAGTTCGATAAGGCTATGAAGTATTTGAACGAGGCTTTGGCTGCTGAGAGCGACAACGCTGAGCGCGCTAAGTTGTATGTTCGTATTGGTCTTATCAGCATCCAGACTGGCGACCACGCTAACGCTATGAACGCTGCTAAGGAGATTAAGTCTCTCGAGCCCGAGAATGGTTACGCTCCCTACATTATGGGTCAGTGCTACGCTGCTACTGCAAGTGGTGACTTCACTGCACAGGCTGGCTACTGGGCTGCTTACGATGCTATGAACCAGGCTATTGAGTTGCTCGGCGCTGAGCCCGCAATCCAGGAGGCTGCTAAGAAGATGGCATCTGCATATCGCGGTTCATTCCCCACTAAGGAGGAGTGCTTCTTCAACGAGGTTACTGCTGGCGCTCGCTACACCATCACTAAGGGTTACGCTAGCGGTGTTAGCACAACTGTTCGTTACAGATAATTTTGTGCGATGTTGATACGTTCGCTCAGACGATATTTAGCGGTAGCACTCCCACTTGTTGGGAGTGCTATCTTGCTATTCTCTTGTGAGAAAGCTCCCAAAGTGGTGCCGAGTAGCTCTACTGAGGTCGTTATGACCGAGTATAGCGAAAATCTCTCCATTACTATGTCGGAGAATGGGCGTAAGTCGTATCATTTCACTACTCCAATGATGGAGGGATATGGTTTGGCGCGTGATCCCTATCGCGAGTTCCGTAAGGGCATAAAGATTACCCTTTTTGATAGTGATACGGGTGCCGAATCAGCTTCACTGGTGGCTAACTATGCCATCTTTTATGAGGATCGTAAGTTGTGGGAGGTCAAGGGCGATGTCGTAGCTACAAACTCCGACGGTCGTCAACTCTTTACCTCGCAGCTCTTTTGGAATCAGGCTACTCACAGAGTCTATTCGAATGTCGATTCGAAACTTGTCGATGGCGACGAGGTACACCATTGCGAGGGCTTCGAGAGCGACGAGCAGATGAAGGATTGGACCTACCGCAAGCTTAAGGGTGTGACCTATGTCAATGAAAAGCAGCTGGAGAAGCGCAGCGATGTCAGCGCCGAATCTTCGGCCGAGAAGGTTGACCCCAAGGACACTCCTCGCTCAAATGTCTCACGTCGTTCTACGCAGACTTCTCGTCCCACGCGACGCTCTGAGCGTGCTGTGCCGGCGAGAAATAGAGAGCGCACGGCGCCTGAAACCCTATAATCGGACGATATGGAATCGGCAAATTTGATAAATTCTCTCATAGTAATATGTGTTATGTTGCTCTTGTCGGCATTCTTCTCTGGAATGGAGATTGCTTTCTTGAGCAAAAATCGTTTGCGTGAGGAGATAGATCGTAAGCAGAGTCCTGTGTTCGATTTTATTGCCCAATTGTTCGAACGTCGCTCGGGACAATACATTACCACTATCTTGGTCGGTAATAATATATGCCTTGTAATCTACTCGCTCTATATGTCGATTATGCTGCGTATGGTGGCAGCCGCAATAGGGTGGGATGCAATGGCAACGCAGGGCTCGGTACTTTTTGAGACAATAGCCTCGACCGTTGTGATTCTCTTCTGTGGAGAGTTTTTGCCCAAGTCCATTATCAAGAATAACCCTAATTTCTATTATAAGATCTTCTCTCCGCTGCTCTATTGCTTCTATTTGTTTCTATACCCTTTGGCTATCTTTACTACGGGAATATCGTACGCAATTCTCCGCCTATGTGGCCGTAAGCCTAAGGGAGGTGTCGCAGATACTACCTTCAACCGTGAGGACTTGGTTGACCTGGTTGATAGCGATAGCGTAGAGCTGCAGCAGGAGGATGAGGATGAGATCAAGTTGTTCCAAAATGCCCTCGATTTTGCCGATTTGCGTGTGCGAGATTGTATGATTTCGCGTGTAGACGTTGAGGCGGTAGATATCAATATTTCAATCGAGGAGCTTACTTCACGCTTCGTCGAGTCGAAATATTCGCGCATATTTGTATGGCGCGACTCGATAGATACAATAGTAGGATATGTAAATTCGAAGAGTCTGTTTAACAATCCGACCTCGGTAGAGCAGGTACTGATGAAGGTCGAGTATGTAGCCGAGACTATGCCATTGCAGATGCTGCTTCAGCACTTTATCAAGCGCAAGGCGAGTGTAGCGGTGGTGTTGGACGAGTTCGGAGGCACGGCTGGTATCATATCTATGGAGGATGTGTTGGAGCAGATTTTCGGTGATATCGAAGATGAGCACGATGTTGCGGACGATATCGAGAAGCAGGTGAATGAAAGCGAGTATGTGCTCTCGTGTCGCCTTGAGGTGGAGTATCTAAACGAACGCTATGGACTTGATATTGAGGAGAGTGACGAGTATGATACTCTGGCTGGATATATCATTGCCCTGTACGATGGCATACCCTCGTCGGGTACTATTATCGACGCCGGTGAGTTGGAAATCAAGGTGCTTCGCTCGACCCGCACTCGCGTGGAATTGGCTCGCGTGAAAAAGCGATGACAAAATTATGGCTAATAATATGGTCATTTAGAATAAATTTACTATCTTTGGTGGCTCAATTTTAGATATATAAAATAATAACAATAATTTTTTATGGCAAGTCTAAACACTTTAAGAACGAAGTATGGTATCATCCTGTCGGTTGTTATCATTCTTGCGCTTTTGGCATTTATCATTTCACTCGGCCCTGAGATGGGTTTCGGTAACAACGACCCCAAGGTGGGCGAGATCGATGGTACAACCATTAGCTACACTGATTATTTGAACGAGTACGAGGCTGTGAAGAGTTTCACAGGCGCTGCTGAGTCTACCGAGGCTGAGTCTGACGCTTTGGCTACTGCAGTATGGCGTTCACTCATTACCAAGACCTTGTTTACTCCCAACCTCCAGCAGGCTGGTTTGGATGTAACAGAGAAGGAGCGTATGTCGATGATTAGCGGTGAGCATTTGTCACAGGCTTTCTACTCTTCATTTGCTGATCCCACAACAGGTGCTTACGATGTACAGGCTGTTACATCATTCTTGGCACAGGTTAGCTCAATGCCCGAGTATCAGACAATGTGGTCATATTTGAACGAGCAGGCTACAGCTGAGCGTTTGATGTCGAAGTTTATGGGTCTGGTTAAGGCTGGTACCTTCGCTAACAAGTTGGAGGTTGCTCAGGGTGTAACTGCATCTAACGAGAGCCGCAACGGTCGTATGGTTGTTCTGCCCTACAACAGCATCGACAACTCTACTATCGAGGTTAGCGACGCTGAGATCAATAACTACTACAACGCACACAAGAACCTCTACACTAAGGCGCCTTATCGTGCTATCTCTTACGTTGTATTCGATGTAGAGCCTACATCAGACGATATGCTCGAGATCGAGAACAAGGCTAAGACTATGGGCGAGGAGTTTGCTGCTGCCGAGGACGTACGCGCATTCATCCGCAAGAATATGGGTACTGTTGCAACTGCTTATGCTAACGCCGATCAGTTGTCAGAGGAGGAGCAGGTATTGCTCAATGGCGAGCAGTATGGTCCCGTATTGAAGTCTAACGAGTGGGTAATGTCCCGCGCTATCGATACTAAGATGGCTCCCGACTCAATAGGCTTGAGCCACATCGTTTTGGACGCTACTCAGACCGAGTTGATCGATAGCCTCTACAATGCTGTTAAGGGTGGTGCCGATTTTGCTGAGGTTGCTCGCAATCACTCTTCATATGCAGCTTCTGCACAGATGGGTGGTGAGATTGGTGTTGTTCCTTTCTCTGCTCTTACTCCTGAGTTGGCTGAGCCTTTGGCAACAGCTAAGAAGGGTGAGGTTGTAAAAGTTACCGTATCTGGCGTTACTCAGATTATCAAGGTTACTCGTACCGATGCTGCTAAGAAGCACGTTTTGGTTGGTACTATCAATATCCCCGTTGAGGCATCTTCAGCTACTCGCCGTGATATTCACAATCAGGCAAGCATCTTCGCTGTTGATGGCAAGGGTTCATTCGATAAGTTCAACGCTGCTGCTACTGCTGCTGCCGTTACTCCCCGCAATGCTCGTATTGCACAGGGCGAGCGTTCAATCTTGGGCCTTGAGAGCTCACACGAGGTTGTACGTTGGGCTTATGGCACGGATGTTCAGGATATCTCTGAGATCTTCACATTGGGTAATACATACGTTGTTGCCATGCTTACTGCAATTGACGATTCTGAGTATCTCCCCGTTTCAGAGGTTAGCGATATGATTCGCGAGAACTTGATTCGTGATAAGAAGTACGAGGTTTTGAAGGCTAAGCTCGTTGGCTCTTCTATCGACGAGGTAGCTAAGTCTGCAGGTGTTGAGGTAGTACCTTTCTCAAATGTTAAAATGAACGACTATGGTGTAGCTTCATTGCCTTTGGAGCCCCACTTGTCAGGTTCTATTGCAACTACCGCTACTACAGGCCAGGTATCTGCTCCTATTAAGGGCTACTCTAATGCCGTAGTATTCGTAGTTGACGAGATTGTTAAGAATGAGACTCAGACTCCTGAGGCTGAGCAGGTTCGCCAGCAGGCAACTCTCGAGAATAACGCTTATCAGCTTGCTTCAATTGCATTCCAGAATATGGGTAACATTGAGGACTTGCGCGGTCAGTATTTTTAATCAATTGAACATTTAGCAATCTGCGATTGCTCGATATGATAAAAGAGTTCGGCCAATTGGCTGAACTCTTTTTTTTGTTGTGGGTGGGCTCGAGAGTGTTGTAGAATAGGTGATGGCGTTGAGGATTATATGCCACATCGGTAAAATAGGGGCACTATGAAGAGGAAAATTGGAGTAATATGCCGCTTTTTTTGGATAAAAGAAATAAAAGATTTATTTTTGCGACGCAAAAGCCTTTAGTGGGCTTATATGTGATGGTCCCGTAGCTCAGTTGGATAGAGCAACAGCCTTCTAAGCTGTGGGTCGTGGGTTCGAATCCCGCCGGGATCACCTTGGCTACGGCCTTTTTGAGCGACAGATTTTCTGTCGCTTTTTTTGTTATCTCCCAATGGTATTTAGTATAGGGATAAACGAAAAGAGACTACTTAACACGAGTTGTTAGCAGTCTCTTTATTGCTCTATGCCCACGAGTTTATGCCATAAGCCTAAAAATCCTCTTTTTAGCCCGAATGGCTTACTCTAAACGGCGGTAATATACAAACTCGTTACTGATGAGCTCGGGGTGAAAAATCTTAATCAAATCGCGCAGAATAATGTCGGGATAGACGACACCTGACTCCCAGAAGTCGTTGCCTCCACCCACGCTGCTACGCCTATCGCAGTTGTATACCGAGCCGTTACGTACGCACTCCACATCGCTGAACATGGGGAACTGACGACGCAGATCATCTAGCGATATAATGCTTCCCACGTTAATCCACACATCTGCCGCCGAGGTTAGCAGGGTAGCCTGCTCAAGGTCGATTGGGAGCGAACTACTCGATGTGTTGCGTTTATAAATATAGTCGCCGCCTGCATCGGCAATCAGTCGTGCTATGTAACTCGATGTTGAGGCCATAAACCAAGAGTCGGCATATGGCGTATTTATCATCACCTTGGGCTTAGCTGTGGTGGCTGCTGAGGCCAGCTCCTGCAGAGCCCTGTATCGTTGTGGAATCTCGGCAAACGCTGTTTCAGCCTCGGCACGGCAACCTACAATCTCGGCAATGGCTATCAGCCACTCGCTTTTGCCCAAAGGAGCCTGCTCAAGGTATTCTCCAATGTAAGCGTAGGGGATACCCAACTCTCGTAGTTTGTTCTCCATAGCGCAGGCTCCAGTCACGCCATAGAGCAGGACAATATCGGGGTCAAGCGCTATGACCAGCTCAAAATTGGCATCACTATCTGGGCCTACGTCGAAGACTTTGTCGCGATGTGAGGCTACATATTCGTTCGAAATAAAGTCTATACCCGACACGCCCACTACGCTCTCCACTCTGCCCACAAAGTCGAGCATAGCAACGTGTGACGACGACATACATATCACTCGGCTGGCATTGCCCTCGATGACCTGTCCATCGAATCCGTCGGGGGGCAACTCTCCGTCGCGTGCAATGAAGAGGCGAGTCACTACATCCTCGGCCCCCTGCCACGGATTGTTTATCTCAAGTATACTGCTCTGCCATCCCTCGGCTCCCACAATGGCAAAGCCTGTGGCGTAGCTTGGGCTATATATCTCTACATCGAAGTCCATCATATTGGCTGTCCGATTCTCGTGGCATGCCACGCAGTGCAGCAGAAGGGTGTAGAGTAAGACTAATTTAGCATAGCACTTCATATCTATCCGTCTACGTTAGTTCAGGTCGAGAGTCGAACCGTCAATCATTGTCGAGGGATCAGCACCCGGCTGAATGAGCTCGTCGTCGGTGTATCCGAATGTGCGGAAGTAATCGTTGAGCGAAAGAACTATGTCGTTACGCTGAGCATAAGCCGCAAGGTAGTACAACTCGAAAAGACTCGACATCTTCTCGTGGATGATGTTGCTAACGAGCGAGGCCTGCACACCGTCAAACTGCAGATAGTACTCGATATACTGCACCAGAGTCTCAATATAGTTGGTCATCACCTCATCACCCTTTTCCCACTCTCCGAGCGTATAGTAACCCTCGATGAAGGGGTAGGTATTGGCATCCGAGTAGTGAATCTTAGGTGAGGGCAATACCTCCAGACCGCGGTCGAGTAACTCCAGAGCCTTTTCCTTCTCACCCTCGGCTATCAGGGCCTTGGCTACGCGAGCAAATGCCTCGCGGGCACGTGATGCACGCAGGTTGTACTGCGTGAAGTGGTCGGCCAGCACACCCTCCTGGGCGATGTTGCCATAGCGGAAGGTCTCCTTGAGCAGAGGATATGCCACGTCGGTGTCGATGCGACCAATCTCCCACGATGAACGGTAAGGTGTAAGAATAGGCACGAAGCGATAAGCATAGCCGTCAAACTGCAAGTAGTCGAGCAGACCCAAGTCCTGTAGAATATAAATCTGAGTGAAGCAAATCGGGCGGTTCCAGTCGAAGTTGGCAAACAAGTCTAGCAACATCATCTCGCTCTTGTCAAGACGTGTCTTGCGCTCAGAGATGTTGATGTAAACAGTATCCACCATTAAATCGCGATCCTCCTCCTTTACGATGCCAGAGGCAATGGCGTTGTCCTTGTTTACGGGTATTGCTATGCGACGTGCGGGGATATAGTCAATCATCGAACCATCGACCAAAGAGAGTTTTGTGGCCTCATCCTCGCGCTCGATAAAGTTGATAATCTCCTTAATATCCACTACGCGATCTACTCGGTCACGCACGGGCACACCATCATTTACGAAGTGGTATTTGCTTGCGGGCAGACTGAACGGAATAGGCGCAGCGTCGTTGGCTGCAGTCTTCATCTCGTCGATATACCAACCGCCACCCAAATAGCTTGAGTTCATAATACGCACGTCGAGACGCACGCCATCCACCTCCTGATTATACCATACTGGGAAGGTGTCGTTGTCGCCGTAGTTTATAAGAATTGCATTCTGGGGTAGCGACTGCAGATAGTTCCATCCTATGTCGCGAGACATCGTACGGCCCGAGCGGTCGTGGTCGTCCCAGTTCTCAACGGCAAGCACCGTAGGTACACTCAAACACATTACGCCGGCTGCGATGGCTGCTGTGCGAGTCTTGTTGCCACCCAACGCAATGGTGATAAGGTCGTAGAAGGCCAGCACACCCAAACCAATCCAAATACAGAAGGCGTAGAACGAACCTGCATATACGTAGTCGCGCTCGCGAGGCTCGCCGGGGCTGGTGTTGAAGTATACCACAAGAGCGATACCCATCATAATAAACAACCACATCACTACGGTAAAGTTCTTTTGGTCGCGGTTTAGCTGGTAGATAAGACCCAGCAGACCGAGCAGGAACGGCAGGAAGAAGTATGTATTGCGTGCTGGGTTGTTCGCCATCTCATCGGGCAAACCGCTCTGCGGACCCAGATAAATCTCGTCGAGTGTAGTTACACCCGAGAGCCAGTTGCCGTGAGCGATTGTCTCGCCGTCGGCCTGTATGTCGTCCTGGCGGCCTACGAAATTCCATAGGAAGTAGCGCCAGTACATATAGTTCAACTGATAGGTGAAGAAGAAGTAGAGATTCTCACCAAAAGTGGGTTCAGTAAAGCGCTCGCCTGTAGCGCTGTCGTAAACCGTGCGACCGAAATCCAACACCTCGCCACGCATAACGTTGCCCTGCTCATCGGTCAGAGGCTCACCCTGCTCGTCGCGCAGTACGTCAATCTTTGTGCGGTGCGCTGCCCACGGCTTGTATGCATCCTCACCCTTACCTGCGTTCCACAAACGGGGGAAGAAGTGCAGGAACTCTGAGGGGTAGGTGTAGTCAACGAGCTGTGTAACCTGTTCGTAGCGGCCTGTCTCGGCGTTGTACTGATATGATGTCTCCTCCTCTACATCATCAACGGGCGACGAGTAGTAGGGGCCATAGAGCAACGGACGGTTACCATATTGGTCACGGTTGAGAACCGAGAGCAATGCGTGCGGATTGTTGGGGTTGTTGCTGTTCATTGGCGGATTGGCCACGGCGCGGATTGTAACCGTTGCGTATGATGAGAAGCCGATAAGAATCATTGTGGTGGCCACCAGAATAAGGTTCCACATTCGCTTGCCTAATCGGTGTGTACGGAAGATGGCATAGAAGAGCGATGCAAACAGCGCCAATGCAAATACCGTAATACCCAAGTTCACGGGCAGACCCAACACATTTACGAAGAACACATCGACCATAGCACCAAAGTAAACGGTGTAGGGGATGATGATGCCGTTGATAAAGCCAAGGATAGCCAGCGCAATGAGTGTTGCGTAGAAGATACCCTTGAGCGTAATCTTCTCGTACTTGCGGAAGTAGTAGATGAATACCAATGCAGGAATTGTCAAAAGGTTGAGGATATGCACACCAATAGAGAGGCCCATCAGGTAGGCAATCAAAATTATCCAGCGTGTAGAATGAGGCTCGTCGGCCTGCTCCTCCCATTTTAGCATAAGCCATACGACTAGAGCCGTAAACATCGACGAAAGGGCATATACCTCACCCTCTACAGCCGAGAACCAGAATGTGTCGGTGAATGTGTAGGCCAAAGCACCTACAGCACCTGATGCCAACGTAGCAATCTTATGAGATGAGGTGAACTCTCCTCCCTTGGCTGTAAATATACGACGAGCCAAATGGGTGATGGTCCAGAAGAGGAACAAGATGCAGAAAGCGCTCGCCAAGCAGTTCATTCCATTTACCATATGGGGAACGTAGTATGTCGAAGGCGCAAACATTGTGGCAATGCGTGCCATAAGCATAAACAACGGTGCCCCGGGAGGGTGTCCCACCTCCAACTTATATGATGTAGCGATAAACTCGGCGCAGTCCCATAAACTCGACGAGGGCTCCATCGTGAGCAGATATGAGATGGCGGCAATGGCGAAGACGCTCCAGCCGATGATTTTGTCCCAACGATTAAAATTCATAAATCTCTATATTTTCTTTGTTTTTATCTCTATTTTGCATCCGAGGGGAAGTTTACCTCGTTGATAATCTTGCCACCCTTGATGCGGATCCAAGTGTGGATGTCGCGTGAGTTCTCGGTGAGCTCGATTACGCGCGCACCATTGCCCTGCGGTATGTCGTGATATACGGTCTTACCTCCCGTAAAGCGGCCATAACCCATAAGAATTCCATACCAATCCACCACATAGTCATTCACGTGGTCGTGTCCTACGAACAGACCCATCACGTCGCCTGCGGTGAGCATAGCTGTAGCCAGACCCGTATTAATCTCGGGAGCACAAACCATCTCTTTGCGTGTGCCGACCATATAGATATTCTGATTCTGGGTCATATCGCGCATCTCGGGCAGCGGGATGTGGAAGAATGCCAATGCGGGCAGGGGCTGACCTCCGTTGGCGGTGGTAAAAGCCTTGCTGCGCTCGAGATACCACGCCACCTGATCGTGCTTAATCCAGTCGTAACCCTTTACATTCTCCATCTGAGAATATGAGTTGCTATCGAATATATAGATAGCTGCAGCGTCGCGTTTGCCGTCGGCCGACTTAATGTTGAGCGTGTAGTTGGTTTCGCCTGAGATATCCTCGGTGTGTGAGGTGAGGTTGCCCTTCATATCCTTGATGAAAGCCGAAAGCTCGGCACGCGTCATATCCTGCTCGTCGTCGTGGTTGCCCCACGTTACAGCAAAAGGAATACCACGCTCAATGGCGGGCTCCAAAGCCCTCTGCAATGCTGGCGCTGCAGGCTTGGCGAAGATTATATCGCCCGTATATACCACCAGATCGGGACGCTCGGCGTCAAGCACCTCGCGCATACGCTCGGCTGCCTCCTCCGATTTAGGGTCGTCATATATCCAGTGTACGTCGGTGAACTGAACAATCTTGAACTTGTGGTTGGCGTTAAATCGCAACTCCTGCGCCTGCGAAAACTGTGTTGCCATCAGCAATGCGGCGGCTATGCATATTCTCTTAAAAAACTTCATATTCGGTGTCGGTAAAATAATTTTGCCGACAAAGTTACAAAATTAACTTCAAATATCTAAAGATATTTCCGCATAAGGTATAATTTGAATGTAATAGGGTATTTTTATGTGGCAGGAGGTGCATATGAGCGAAAAAATCGCTATTTTTGTAGAAAATATTGTGATTATGGAATCAAAACTCAATTTATACAATACGCTCTCACGTCGCAAGGAGGCGTTTGAGCCCATCAATGAGGGCCGTGTAGGCATGTACGTATGTGGTCCTACCGTTTATGGTGATCCCCATTTGGGACATGCCCGCCCGTCAATTACATTCGACTTGTTGTTCCGCTACCTGAAGGCTTCGGGCTATAAGGTGCGCTATGTTCGCAACATTACTGACGTTGGTCACCTCGAGCACGATGCCGACGAGGGCGAGGATAAGATTGCAAAGAAGGCTCGTCTGGAGCAGCTGGAACCTATGGAGGTAGCGCACTACTACACCGAGCGCTACCACAAGGCTATGGAGCAGTTGAACGTGCTCACACCCTCGATTGAGCCCCACGCATCGGGCCATATCATCGAGCAGATTGACTTCGTTAAGCGCATCTTCGATGCAGGCTACGCCTATGAGTCAAATGGTTCGGTATATTTCGACGTAGAGAAATACAATAAGGATTACCACTACGGCAAACTATCGGGTCGTAATCTTGATGACATCGTTGCCAATACTCGTGACCTTGACGGTCAGGGCGACAAGCGTCACTCTTACGACTTCGCCCTCTGGAAGAAGGCTTCGCCCGAGCATATTATGCGCTGGCCCTCGCCTTGGTCTGATGGCTTCCCCGGCTGGCACATGGAGGGCTCGGCTATGTCGTGCAAGTATTTGGGTGAGCAGTTCGATATCCATGGTGGAGGTATGGACCTGATGTTCCCCCACCACGAGTGCGAGATTGGACAGGGTACGGCAGCATTGGGTAAGGACTCTGCCCGCTACTGGGTGCATAACAATATGATTACCATTGACGGTCAGAAGATGGGTAAGTCGTACGGCAACTTCATTACTA
This sequence comes from Alistipes sp., assembly GCA_045630065.1. Classification (GTDB taxonomy): domain Bacteria; phylum Bacteroidota; class Bacteroidia; order Bacteroidales; family Rikenellaceae; genus Alistipes. Next base: position 24,055 of record JAZQSN010000079.1, on the reverse strand, counting down.
TGGAGGAACTCTTTGCCGGTACTCACGCAAAGTTGGAGCAGGCATATTCGCCTATGACTATCCGCTTCTTTATCCTTCAGGCTCACTACCGTTCAACGCTCGACTTCTCTAATGCTGCGTTGCAGGCTGCCGAGAAGGGCCTCGACCGATTGATGAAGGGTATTGAGACTTTGGGTAAGTTGAAACCCGCCGTTGCAACATCTGAGGGTATTGTGGTGGCTGATTTGGCGAAGCGTTGTCAGGAGTCTATGGATGACGATCTGAACTCGCCGATGGTTATCTCGGCTTTGTTCGACTACGTTCGCATTATCAACCAGATTGCCGAGGGGCAGCAGACTATCTCGGAGGCTGACCTTGCCGAGCTCAAGCGCATATTCAACCTCTACACATTCGACATTCTCGGTCTACGCAACGAGAAGCAGGAGGGTGCCGCTGGTGGTGGCGATATGTTGAAGAAGGTTGTCGATATGATCCTGGCTGTTCGTCAGGATGCCAAGGCAAACAAGGATTGGGCAACATCTGATAAGATTCGCAACGAGCTCACTGCCATTGGTATCCGCGTTAAGGACCGTAAGGATGGCGTTGATTGGGAGATAGAGTAAATCGAGGATGCACGATATTTGGAATCCGTGGCACGGATGCAAGAAGATTAGTGAGGGTTGCCAGCACTGCTATATGTATTTCCTCGACAGCAAGCGAGGAATGGATGGCCGCAAGGTGTTTCGTACGCAGAGTGGTTTTACCTATCCGCTCAAGCGTGATCGCGATGGCCGTCTGAAAATTAAGAGTGGCGAGTTGATTCGTGTATGCATGTCGTCCGACTTCTTCCTGGATGAGGCCGATGTGTGGCGCGATGAGGCGTGGCAGATAATCAAAGCACGTAGCGATGTGAAGTTTTTTCTTCTTACGAAGCGTCCCGAACGTGTGCGGGAGTGCTTGCCCAAAGATTGGGGCGATGGCTGGGATAATGTCTTCTTCAACGTAACGTGCGAGAACCAGCGTCGTGCCGACGAGCGAATACCTCTACTTTTGGAGTTGCCTTTCAAGCATAAAGGTATTATGACAGCCCCCTTTATCGGGCCGATAGATATCGAGGAGTATCTCGCTACGGGACAGATCGAACAAGTTATTGCAGGTGGCGAGAACTATGATGGTGCACGACCCTGCGATTTCGAATGGGTGAAAAGACTCTCCAATCAGTGCAAGGCTTATGATGTAACCTTCTGCTTTATTGAGACGGGCACGGTCTTTATCAAGGATGGTCGCAGATTCAACATCCCGAGTAAATTCACACAGAGCCAGATGGCATTCAAGGCGGGTGTGAATCACACGGGTCGCAAGATGGAGTTTGTGTTGCGTAACCGTCAGGGGCAGATTATTCCGCCCGAGCGTTTGTATAAACCCCATTATCGTTCATCGTGTGCAATGTGTGGTAGTCGCTTGATTTGTAATGGATGCAGCGACTGCGGACGGTGCAGATAAATACGGAGTGCGTAAAAATTAACAGATAGAGATTATGGCAAAAGAGAAGAAACCTCTTCATCCGGGTCAATGTATTGCTATCGGTTTAGTGATAGGTATGGGTTTTGGTGTTGCCATGGATAACATTCCGATTGGAATTTGTATCGGTGTTGCTCTTGGTGCCGCCTATTCTGCCAACGCCAAGAAAGAGAAGAACAAAAAGGATAAGGAAGATAAATAACAAAAGAATTAGTTTCGCTTGCTGGATAGACTCTTGGAGCTTTGCTCGCAAAGCGACCAAAGTCCCCTGCCTGAGGCGGGGGATTTAGGAGGTGGGTCAGATTTGCAAATGCGGCCAGAGGCCGCAAGGTATGCTTTCGGAAGATAGATAACATAACAAATAAAGAGAATGGTATCGGAAGAACAACTTAAAGAGGCTATAAGACGACAGGATTCGTTGGGGAGGTGTCTTTGACATCGCTCAGCGACGTATAGACCTGCAAAACGAAGAGGAAAAGACTCAGGACCCCGACTTTTGGAGCGATGCGGCTCAGGCGCAGAAGCAGTTGCGCAAGGTGGCGTCAATAAAGTCGTGGGTGGTGGATTATGACGCTGTGGCAAAGGCTGTTGAGGATCTGCAGCTTATGCCCGAATTTGTCGTAGCCGAACTCGCCACTGAGGCGGAGATGGAGGAGCACTACGCCCACACGATGGAACTCATCGAGGCGCTCGAACTTCGCAATATGTTGCGCGCAGAGGAGGATAAGATGGGCGCGATTATGGATATCAACGCTGGTGCGGGCGGTACGGAGGCGTTGGATTGGGCATCGATGCTACTGCGTATGTACACCCGTTGGTGCGACGCTCACGGCTACAAATATCGTATGCTCGACTATCAGGCGGGTGATGAGGTGGGCGTCAAGTCTTGCACGATCGAAATCGAATGCGACTATGCCTACGGCTACCTGAAGAGCGAGAATGGCGTGCATCGTATGGTGCGTCTTTCCCCATTTAATGCCAACAATAAACGACAAACAACATTTGCATCTGTTTTCGTATCTCCTGCCGTTGATGACTCTATCGAAATAGTCATAAATCCTTCTGATTGTGAGTGGGATACATTCCGCGCGAGTGGTGCGGGAGGTCAGAATGTAAATAAGGTCGAGACAGCTGTTCGTCTGCGCTATCACGGCAAGGATGCCGACACGGGCGAGCCTATTGAGTTCCTAATCGAGAATATGGAGACCCGCTCGCAGCTTGACAACCGCAACAACGCCCTGCGCATCCTTCGCTCAAAGCTCTACCAGCGCGAGATGGAGAAGCGTATGGCCACACAGCAGGCTCTCGAGGCTACCAAGAAACGCATTGAGTGGGGCTCGCAGATTCGCTCCTATGTATTCGACGACCGCCGTGTGAAGGATCATCGCACAGGATTTCAGACCTCAAATGTCGAGGCTGTTATGGATGGAGATCTGGACGGCTTTATTAAGGAATATCTTATGCAGACAGGCGGCGCAGAAAGCGTATAGCAATATCTCAAGCGAAATAAAGTAACACAAATGAAGCACCTTCTTTTAACAATATTCTCTCTGCTCTGCCTTTCGTGCAGTGGAGCAGAGCCCACTCCTGCAACTATTACTGTTGGCGCCGAGCGCACGTCAGAATATCTGTCCTCGCTCGTGGGTAAGCGTGTGGCTGTGTTGGCTAACCATACAGCTATGACGGGTGAGCAGCACCTTGTGGATATGCTCATCGGCAAGGGTGTCAATTTGGTTGGTATCTTTTCGCCCGAGCACGGTTTTCGTGGTACGGCCGATGCTGGCGAGCACGTGGCAAGTTCGGTGGATGCCAAAACGGGAGTACCCATCTGGTCACTCTATGATGGAGATACCAAGCGCCCATCGGATGAGAAGATGCAATCCTTCGATGTGCTTTTGGTCGATATGCAGGATGTGGGTTTGCGTTTCTATACCTATTATATCAGTATGCTTCACCTGATTGACGCTTGTGCCGATTTTGGCAGCAATGTAGTTGTCTTGGACCGTCCCAATCCAAACGGAATGTATGTCGATGGCCCGATTCTCGATATGAAATATAAGTCGGGCGTGGGAGCACTGCCCATCCCCGTTGTGCACGGCCTCACGATGGGTGAGATTGCCGTGATGGCGCAGGGTGAGGGCTGGTCGAAAAAGTGTGATGTGCAGGTGGTCAGGTGTGAGAATTACACTCACCAGAGCCGTTACGAGTTGCCTATCGCTCCGTCGCCCAATCTGCCTACGCAGCACTCTATTTATCTCTATCCGTCGACTTGCTTGTTCGAGGGTACGGTCTGCTCGCTAGGGCGCGGCACGGAGGCTCCATTTGAGATGTATGGTCATCCCAACTACAAGGGCGGCTCGTTTGAGTTCACACCACGCAGTGTGGCGGGCGCAAAGAATCCTCCGCTCAAGGATAAGCTATGTTATGGCGTAGATTTGCGTGGGGTGGATGATGAGGCTGTGATTGCCGCAGGATTTAATCTCGAATATGTGATTGATGCTTACCTTAACCTTGATATGGGTGAAAAGTTCTTTACCCGCGCATTCTTGCTCCTAACGGGCGTAGATTATATCAAGGAGATGATTATGTCAGGCAATTCGGCCGCAGAGATTCGTGCCCGCTGGCAGGATGATGTAAAGCGTTTCAAGGAGCAGCGCCGCCCCTATCTGCTCTATGCCGAGTAGTGGTGTTTAGATGATTGTCGGCACCCAATAAATGGCTATGCCGAGAATGGCCGAGAGCACAATTAGCAGAATGGGATTTACCTTCTTGTACGATGCGACCATCGCACCAATGAAGAGCACCCAGCTCCAACCGTCGATAAAACTTGCACCCTCCTTCGATGAGGGGAACATCAACAGCAGTGCCGCTGCACCAATCATACCAATCACTACGGGACGCATTCCTGCAATGAGCCCCTTGACATATCGGTTGTCGCGCAGAAGTAGGAAGAAACGTGTGATTAGTATCATCAACGTCAGTGCCGGCAGACACACCGATACGGTTGCCACTACCGATCCCCAAAATCCTGCTACGGTGTAGCCTACATACGTTGCTGAGTTGATGGCAATGGGGCCGGGGGTCATCTGCGATATGGCGACAATGTCGGTAAACTCTGCATTTGTCATCCACGCATTTTGCACCACCACCTCGTTCTGTATGAGCGATAGCATAGCGTATCCGCCACCGAATCCGAAAAAGCCAATCTTCAGATAGCTGATAAAGAGTTGTAGGTATATCATCGCTCAACCTCCTTTCCTCGAAGTGCCGCAAGAAGCACTCCTATGATACCACCAGCAAATAAAATATAGACGGGAGATATTCCCACATACCATATAATCAACGATATGGCTATAGCAATGGCAATGGCATAACTACGCATACCCTTTACAAATCCGATAATGGGGGCAAACATCAGTGCCACCACCACGGGACGTATGCCCTTGAAGGCGGCATCGATTACTTCGTTGTGGCGTACCTGCGAGAAGAATGATGCAATGAGCAACATAATAATAAACGAGGGTAGTACCACACCTGCCAAAGCCGTAACAGCTCCGCGATAGCCATACATCTTATATCCAACGAATACCGCTGTGTTGAGCGAAATGGGACCGGGGGCCGACTGTGCCAGAGTGAGTAGATCGAGAAATTCCTGTTCCTTGATCCAGCCTCGAGAGTCAATCACTTCGCGTTGGATAATAGATACCATAGCATATCCACCGCCAAAGGTGAATATGCCTATCTTGAAAAATGATGCGAATAACTCTCTATATTTACCCATTATTCTCCTCGGTAGAAACGACAGAATGTGCCGAGCGGTAGCTCCTTGCCCTCTCGGTCGCTGAAATACAACTCACCAAACTCCTCATTGCCTGTCGTGCCGAATGCCTGTCGCAAGGCAGTACGGGCCAGCAGAGCCGACAAGCCCATTGAGTATAGGTTCAATACCAGAAAACCGTGCTCCTCGTTGAGTAGTGCGGCACAGCACTCCAACATCTCGCCAATGTTCTCCTCCAATACCCACTTCTCGCCATTTGCGCCACGGCCATAGGCGGGCGGGTCGAGTATGATGCCGTCGTACTTGTTGCCACGGCGCACCTCACGACGCACAAACTTAAGAGCATCCTCCACTATCCAGCGGATACCGTCCAAGTGGCTCTGCTCCATATTCTCGCGCGACCAAGTTACCACCTGCTTTACCGAATCGACGTGTGTTACCTCAGCGCCTGCTGCGCGTGCGGCAAGCGAAGCGCCACCTGTGTAGGCAAATAAATTGAGCACTTTAGGGGTTATACCCTTGTTACGTTGTGCCTCGATGCGGTTGTATATGAAATTCCAGTTCGCAGCCTGCTCGGGGAATATACCCACGTGCTTGAATGAGGTGAGAGCCAAGCGCATCTTCAGATGCATCTGCTTGTAGTTGTACTCAACGTTCCAGCGGTCAGGCATCTGTGCCTTGCATTGCCACTCGCCACGCTCGTCGTTCTTGGAGGCCGAGGTCTTCAGGAACGAAGCGTCGGCTATGCGGCGCCACTCCTCTTCGCTCAGCGAACGATGCCAAATGGCCTGCGGCTCGGGGCGACGTGTGACGTAGCGGCCGAAGCGCTCCAATTTTTCGAAGTCACCCGAGTCGATGAGCTCGTAGTCGGGAATGGCGGGTGTAAGCAGTTGTGACATATTGGTTATGTGTTATTTTTTCTTTTCTGAACAATCGGTGAGTGTCATCAGGCAACGCTGGCAATCGAAGCCCAGCATATAGCGTGCAGTGCTGTGCTCGATGTATAGATTACCCTTAAGCGTGGGATTTTGCTTTAGGCATTGACCTATCTCGCGACGTATGCAGTATGATGAAATCATTACTCTCTCTCCGGCGGTGGGTTGTAGCTCCAATGCGGGTTCGATTTGCTTTGCACCGTGAGAGAGGTAGAACTCGCGCGACAGAGAGTTTGTTACATTCTCGTAGCGAGTAACCACTCGGTAGGGGTAGCGTGCCGAGCCATCGTCGGCCATAATCTTATGAGAAAGAGGTCGTTGTATCCTCTTTACTCGCAGAGCCTCCAACGCCTCACGACGCAGGTCGGCAAGTAGCGAAGCCGGAGCAAAATACTCGGCTCCCGAAACTGCGACCTCGCTTATCGAGAATATCGTACCACCGCTCTTGGCTATCTGTCGGCGAGCGGTGTCGGCCATCTTGTTAGCGTCGCTTGCGGCCTCCAACATGGTTGTACGGGTTGTGGTGACTGATATATTCTCCTCATCGCAAAGCATGAGTGATATGCCATTTGAAGATAGTGCCAACTCGGCCTTGCAATCAATCTTGCGCTGTGTGCGCGAGCGGTCGAGCAAGAGCGAGAAACGGTGGTCGTAGTTGCGATACACCTTGGCACCCGCCGTTATGCCCTCCATACGGTTGGGGAGTATAGTGCCACCCTCTACTGCATTGATGTTGGTGCCATATATGCTGCCGTCAGTTATGATGCAGATGCCATCACCAGCCGTTAGGTCGGCTTTGCCCTTTATAGAAAATCCTTTGCCAGAGGTACTCTCCACTGTGCCCAAATACTCGCCTATGGCCTTTGGCGTGTCGAACGATGCCACACCACTACGTTTGCCGTGCAGCATATATTGCGATGCTCCGCGAGTAAAACTCTTATGCGGATTTGGCTCAAACTCGGTGGTGGTTACGCCAACCGAGGGACGCAAAATATCGTGGCGGTGCTGAAGAATGGCGTCGATGCGACGACGATAGTAATTTACCACATTCTTTATGTAGCGGCTATCCTTTAGTCGACCCTCAATCTTGAACGATGTTATGCCGGCATCCATCAAAGCCGCCAAATCATCCGAGAGATCCATATCGCGCACCGAGAGCAGATGCTTGCCCGCCAGCAGTGTGCGTCCTCGCTCATCCTTCAGGTCGTAGGGTAGGCGGCAAGGCTGCGAGCACTCGCCTCTATTGCCACTGCGCTGTGACGTAGCACGCGATAGGAAGCAACGACCACTATGGCCTACACATATTGCGCCATGCACAAAGCACTCCAACTCCACCGTTGTGGCCTCTCTGATACGACGAATCTCCTCAAGGGAGAGGGCTCGTTCGAGTATCACTCGCGAGAAGCCGCACTGCTCAAGGAAGAGAGCACCCTCGGGTGTAGTTGTGCCCACCTGCGTTGAGGCGTGCAACTCTACGGGCAGGTTCATACGTCGCAGAGCCATATCCTGCACAATCAGTGCGTCGACGCCGATATCTATTAGCTCGCGTGCCATCTGCTCGGCATCGGCTAACTCGTTGTCGTAGAGTACGGTGTTGAGCGTTGTGTGAACCCTGACACCATACTGATGTGCATACTCTACCGTACGCGCCACGTCGTCCAGAGAGTTGGCGGCGGCGTGTCGTGCGCCAAAGCGGGCTCCGCCCATATAGATGGCGTCGGCACCGTGGTCGACCGCAGCGCGAGCTGTGTCGTAATCTTTGGCAGGTGAGAGTAATTCGATGTAGCGCATATGGTTCACTAAATTTGTGCAAAATTAGTAAAGAATGTGCAAAATACCTCTTTTGAAGGCTCTTTTTATCGTATAGTGGCAAAAAAGCGCAGAAGATAGAATAATGAATGAAGATTTTTCTTAACTTTGCACATTATACAAAAACAACAAAAGCAGAAAAACATATGCTCACACTTAAGCAAATCAGAGACGATAAGCAGGCTGCTATTGCCCGCCTGGCAAAGAAGGGCGTTGATGCAGCCCCTATCATCGCAAAGATAGAAGAGGCCGACGATCGCCGCAAGGCTATTCAGGCCGAGTTGGATAACTGCCTTGCTCAGCAGAATGCTGCAGCCAAGCAGATTGGTATGCTCATTGGTCAGGGTAAAAAGGAGGAGGCCGAGGCAAAGAAGCAGGAGGTAGCCGCACTCAAGGCTCGCTCAGCTGAACTTGCTGTTGAGCACCAGAAGGCTCAGGATGAGTTGCAGGCGCAGATCGTATTGCTCCCCAACTTCCCCTCAGAGATCGTACCTGAGGGTCGCACTGCCGAGGATAACGTGGTAGTAAAGTTGGTTGAGAACTACTCTACGCTGCCCGAGAATCCCCTGCCTCACTGGGAGCTTGCAAGCAAGTATGATATCATCGATTTCGACTTGGGTGTAAAACTCACCGGCGCAGGCTTCCCCGTATATAAGGGCAAGGGCGCACGTTTGCAGCGTGCATTGATTAACTACTTCCTCGACTGCAACACCGAGGCTGGTTATCAGGAGGTAGAGGTACCTGTGATGGTTAATGAGGCATCAGGTTTCGGTACAGGTCAGTTGCCTGATAAGGAGGGTCAGATGTACCACGCTACGGCTGATAATTTCTACCTTGTTCCCACTGCTGAGGTTCCCGTAACCAATATCTTCCGCGATGTTATTCTCGACAAGAGCGAGTTCCCCATTAAGATGACAGCATATACTCCCTGCTTCCGTCGTGAGGCTGGTTCATATGGCAAGGATGTGCGTGGTTTGAACCGCTTGCACCAGTTCGACAAGGTTGAGATCGTTCAGTTGGCTCTGCCTGAGAATTCATACGAGGCTTTGGATGGCATGGTTGCACACGTTGAGAAGATTGTAGCTTCGCTCGGTTTGCCTTACCGTATCCTTCGTCTGTGTGGTGGCGATATGTCGTTCACATCGGCCCTTACTTACGATTTCGAGGTATACTCAGAGGCACAGAAGCGCTGGTTGGAGGTGTCGTCAGTATCAAACTTCGAGTCATTCCAGGCCAATCGTTTGAAGTTGCGATATCGTGACGACAACAAGAAGACGCAGCTTGCTCACACACTAAACGGCTCGTCGTTGGCTCTGCCTCGTATCGTGGCTGCATTGTTGGAGAATAATCAGACCGAGGATGGTATCCGTATTCCCGAGGTACTTATTCCTTACACAGGCTTTGATTTTATCAAATAATGTATTATATTTGCATTAGAACTTTATTAACAAACACATAAAACAAACAAAACTATGGCTTACAAAATTTCAGATGCATGCGTTGCATGCGGTACTTGTATTGATGAGTGCCCCGTTGAGGCTATCTCAGCTGGTGATATCTATGTAATTGATCCTGATAAGTGTATCGACTGCGGTACTTGCGCTGGCGTTTGCCCCAGCGAGGCTATCTCTGCCGAGTAATCGCGATAAAATGTTAAAGAATAGAGGGTGTTCAACATTCGTTGGACACCCTCTGTTTATTCTTGCTGGAGTAGTTGTGCGACTCACTCGCTAACGCTCGATATACATATTTCTATTGTGTCGGGGGTCACCCTTCTGGCGAATTCGGATTCTCTCCTTACCAAAATTACCATTAAGGGGGTCGAACACGTCGTTGTTCTTATGCTGCTCCCAGCGCTTTGCCTGCTCGGGAGACAAAACCTGTTTTACCTTCTGCTCGGTTGCAGCATTATCGGCCATAGCCTGTGAGGCACGCTTATCATCGCGACGTGCCTGCTTTAGGTATGCCTTGTATATCTTGCTATATTGATCGTCGTCCAAAGCCAACGTGCGACGCATCTGGTCAGCAATGGTATGAGCACGCTGCTCGGCAGTGGCCACGTTGCGCTCCTGTGCCGATGCTGTGATGGCTACCAGAAGGGCTGCAATGATAAATATACTCTTTTTCATAATAACATCTATTTTGTGTATATAACGTAATAATAGGGCTAATTATTGCGTGCCAAGGTCTACTACCAGCAATCGATGGCGTCGTTGTCGGCAAACTCCTTAACCTCGCTCTTCTTGAATACGGGGTCCAGACCCTTACTCTTCTGCTTGGTGTAGTCGTTGAGCAGTACAAATACCTGACGTCCCAACAGTACGATGGCTGCAATGTTACACAAAGTCATCAATCCCATCGTTAGGTCGGCCAGACTCCACACTGTTTTAAGGCTCATCATAGCTCCACTCATTACCATCACGCATACCAGCAGACGATAAATGTTGAGCGCTTTGCTGGATGAGGTGATAAACTTGATGTTGGCCTCGCCATAGTAGTAGTTACCAATAATCGAGCTAAAGGCAAAGAAGAAGATGGCTATGGCTACGAAGGTGCGGCCGCTGTTGCCTATCTGCGTGGTTAGAGCCTCCTGTGTCAGTCGAATACCATCCAAATCACCACCGAGCGAAACGCCGCTAATAAGGATGATGAACGCCGTGCATGAGCATATTATAAGTGTGTCGGTAAATACACCCAGGCTCTGGATAAGTCCCTGCTTTACGGGGTGCGAGGTCGATGCTGTAGCCGCCACATTAGGCGCAGAACCCATACCGGCCTCGTTGCTGAATAATCCTCGTTTGATACCCTGCATAAGTGTAGCGCCTATACCACCACCCACGATTTGCTCAACGCCAAAGGCGTCCTTTACGATAAGCTCGAGTACGGCTGGCAACTGCGTAATGTTAATAGCCACGATGACCAAAGCCAGCAGGATATATCCCAATGCCATAATAGGCACAATCACTGAACTAAACTTTGCGATGCGCTGAATACCACCGAAGATAATTGCCAATGTAGCCAATGTGATGGCAATACCGATATATGTGTGGTCGATGCCAAAGGCATTCTCGACAGCCTCACACAGGGTGTTGCTCTGCACAGTATTAAAGGCAAAACCAAAAGTGAGAATGGTCAGCACGCTGAACAGTATGGCCATCCATCGGCACTTCAATCCGTGAAGGATGTAGTAGGCGGGACCTCCGATGAACGAGTCGTTTGCACGACGCTTATAGAGCTGTGCCAATGTGCTCTCAATGAAGGCGTTAGCCGAACCGATGAGAGCTATGATCCACATCCAGAATACGGCTCCTGGGCCACCAACGGCGATGGCTGACGCTACACCTGCCAGATTACCAGTACCCACACGACTTGCCAACGATATGGCAAAGGCTTGGAATGGAGATATATGCTTCTCGCCCTGCGAGTGTTGGTGCTCGTTGGAGTTAGCCAGCTGGCGAATCATTTCACCGAGCATACGGAACTGCACGAAGCGGCTACGAATTGTGAAATAAATGGCGCAAGCAATCAGTGCAGCAACCATTATGTAGGTCCATAACAAGTTGTTGGCTACATCAATCAGATGTTGCAGAGTCTCCATTGTAGTTCTATTTAGCGGGTTTTAAGTTTAAGCATATTCATCACTCCGTCGATGAATGTCATCGGGTGTGTAGGGGCACCGGGAAGCCACAAGTCGACATTGTAGCGCTCCATAAAACGGCGATCTACAGCCTTACTATCGGCAAACAATCCTCCCGAGCAGGCCTCCGAGCCACATACGATGACTAACTTGGGATCGGGTACAGAGTTGTAGCATATATCCAATGCCTCGGCCATATTGACTGAAATCGGGCCTGTGATTACCACACCATCGGCGTGGCGGGGTGAGGCGACGAACTCAACACCGTAACGGCCAAAGTCGAAGTTTACGTTACCCGTAGCATTGAGCTCCATCTCTACCGAAGCATCACCTCCGGCCGACACCTGACGAAGTTTGAGCGCACGACCAAAAAGAGCGGGAATCTCTTCGCGGACAAGTTCGGGATGGAAGTCAATAGCCTCGCACTGGGGTGTTACCACCAGAGCCTCACGAGAAGTGCTACCAATCTTGTAGTCGTTCGTGAAGCGGATGTTCTTCGGTGCACGTATGGCGCACTCGCCACAGAATAGGCAACGACCCATATCGAGTGAGAAGGGTGCTACGGTGATAGCCTTTGTAGGGCACATCTTGGCGGCAGCCTCCACGTCGCTCATATCCTCGGTTGAGGTCAATTTGGGGCGACCACGAAACTCATCGGTGAGTTCTACGGCGTTCAAATCGGGTATATACTGCCATCCGTGGCTCTTCAATACCTTTATTTTAGGGAATATCATACTCTTGTAAGATTAAAGGTCGTGACCGCAGTACGACAGGTTAAAACTCTTGTTGCAAATGGGGAAATCAGAAATACCCTCGCTACGCACTGCAATGGCCAATGCCAACCAGTTGTGTAGGCTGGGGTCCTTGACCTTGTAGGTTGCAATCTTACCCTCTGTGTCGGTGATTGCCACGTGGCATATCTCACCACGCCAACCCTCCAGTAGCGTAAAGGCCAACGACTTGGGGGCAAGTACAGCCTCATAGTTGGGACGAGCAATCTCAGTGGGGCTATACGATGCGAGCAACTGCTCGATATAGTCGGCCGACTGCAGTACCTCGCTGCAGCGCATCATCAGTCGCGACATCACATCACCATCGCTCTGTATGATACTCTTGTGCTCAATCTGCGAGCCATATGCCGCATAGGGGTGCGACAAGCGAATATCTCGCTTCACGCCACTTGCGCGGGCTGCCATACCTACACCTCCGATGCGCTGCATCTCGGTCTTGGGGACGATACCGCACTGCTCGAAACGAGAGAGGAGTGTAGGAGAGGATTTGATATCATCGACAACTTCGCTGTAGCGGCGACGAATCTCGCTTACATTCTCGCGTATCATAGTTACCTTCTCTGCCGTGAGAGGCTTATTACTGCCGCAGGGGCGAATAAGACCCTTGCCAAAACGGTTGCCACACCACGCCTGAGTAGTGTTGATGGTCATCGTGCGCAGAGCCTCCGAGGCCACCTGTCCGAGCTGATAAGCCACATCCATCGACAGGGCTCCTGTGTCGGCAATGTGCATAGCCATACGCTCTAACTCAAGTGCGATGGTGCGCTCTATCCAAAGATTTGTGTCGGCACTCTTGCCGCACAACTTCTCGATGTTGGCTGCATATACCGTAGCGTGCGATACGGCGCTGTCGCCGGCAATGCCCTCGGCAAGGAGTGTATGGCGCAAGAGGTTGTCGGTAGATGTGAATTCGTGCTCTACACCTCGGTGCTGATAGCCAAGCGCAATCTCCAGATGCAACACATTCTCGCCATTACATACGAATCGGAATGCTCCCGGCTCGATGATACCAGCGTGGATGGGACCCACGTTCACCTCGTGCAATGAGTCGCCATCGATAGAGTAGAAGGGGTAGTTATCCATCGTAGAGTTGCGATTGCGACGGTTGAAGGGAAAGCGCAGAGGCTTGTTCCACGGCATAGAGTCAAACTCAACGTTGTACAATTCGGCGATCTCTCGCTCGAAGACGTGCAAGGCAGGGTGAATTGCCGTGAGCGAGGGCAGAGCTACCTCCTCGTAATACTCCATAGCAAACGATGTGAGCATCACACGTTGCTCTTTGTCGTCGAGTAGTATGATGTAGAACTTCAGACGCGACGATTCGGGTGTCGCGAAGTAGTGTGCGACGTGGTAGTGTTCGTCACACAGGCGCTCCTTCAGGTCGTTATATATGGCCGCATAGTCCACCTCGGGTATATCCTTCAGTGCTAATGCGCTGGCACGATTATCTGTTATGTGATATATCATAGGGTTAGAATGTTACGATGTTGGTAATAAGCTCCTTCAAAAACTCGGGTTGCCACAATCCCAGAACGATTGCCGCAACGAGCAGCGACAGGGCGCTGTATGACAGGCGACGATTGATATTCGATAGGTGCAACTCATCCTGGTTAGGCTGATAGCATAGTTTGATAACGCGGAAGCATATAGAGTAGACCACAACACACAACAGCAATACAATGAGTGCTATTAGCCACCAGCCAGTCTGGGAGATGGTCTGCTTGAGAATCATCAACTCCGAAATGAAGAGTGGCGAAGGGGGAAATGCCAGTACTACTACCATACCAGCAAGCAGGCCAATTGCTCCCACCTTATTTATATTTATATAGTCACCAATGCGGTTAATTCTATAGCCGTTGTAAATCTGACGCACGACAGCAATCTGCAGGAACAGGCTACTCTTGATGAGTGTGTGGCACACGACGTGGAACATAGCGGCCCAAATGCCTATACCGCCAACTCCCAAGCCAATGGCAACAATACCCATATTCTCAACGGTAGAGTACGAAAGGAAACGCTTGTAGTTGTTTGTACGTCGCAGAAACAAGGCTCCAACGCCGAGGCTCAATACTCCGATGATGAGCATAACGTGCTGTATCCACTCGAAGACCGCTGTGTGAACAAAGAGTCGGTAGATACGGAAGATGGCCAAGAAACCAGCATTTACCAAGCCCGTTGATATCAATGCCGATGCAGGTGCAGGCGCGGCGAAGTTGGCATCCACACCGATGGTGTAGAGCGGGAAAATCTCCATCTTACAGCTGTAACCCGTAAGGATAAGCAGGAAGGCTGCCTTTAGGTACAACGGATTGCCGTTTACGATAAGTTGCTGCAGGTCATGATAGTTTAGTGACGAGTTCGATGCCGCTGCGCAAAGCAACAAAATACCTAAATATGCAATGGCAATACCCGTTGAGCATACGAACAAATACTTCCACGTAGCCTCAAGTGTCTGCTTCGAGTGGCGGTGATACAAGATACCGGCGCTACACAAAGTGGTAGTCTCAAGCAGAATCCACGTCACGGCGATGTTGTTGGCAAAATATACACCAGTAATCGAGGTCGTGAGCAGTATTAGCAGTGCGAAATACTTACGATAGTTATTTAGCTTATCATCTTTGAGGTACTCCTGCGAGTGAATCAGTACGAACGTTGCCACAACACCCAACAATAAATAGAAGAGTGTGCCCGCTTCGTCGAAGGTAAAGAATACGCCCGAGGTGGTCTGATAGTTGCCACCAAAGGTGATCAGTGCTGCGAATAGTGCGTGTACGGCCATATAAAGGCCACAGAGCAAATGAACTATGCGACGCGACGGAGCGATAAAGACTGCGGCTCCCAAAACGAGCCATATTACGAAGAATATATATATCATAGCATTAGTCCTTTACGTAGGTTAGCGAATCACTATTATCGGTGTGTATCTGGCTGCCGACCTTGGTCATAAACATACCCAGCATAAGCACCGACATCAAGATATCGAGCATAATGGCCGCATTAATCAAGATGGGCATCTCAACACCGATAGCCATCGAGAAGAGGAACACACCATTCTCAATTACGAGAAATCCCACCATATGGGTGAAGATACGCGAGCGCAGCACGATGAGAATCAATCCGCTCAGCAGGGCGTACAATGCCACACCGAAGAATATCATATGCACCGACGAGTCAGCCACATAATATGTGGTGACTGCGCTGGCTACCAGAGCCGCAAACGAGAGGCTGAGCGAGTTGAACTGCGAACGTCCCGAGGTGTTTATGCGGTTGATTTTGGTTCGACGGATTACTCGCATCAGGATGGCGGGCACGATAACGGCCTTGAAGATGAGCGTCTCGAGGATGATAAACGAGAGCTCCATCCAATTCAGCGAGTGCAGGCGCAACAGTGCAATGCCAAGCAGGATCCAGCCCTGGAAGGCTATGATGGTGGCATAGTTGCGGAATCGCTCAACCATCGAGATGTAGATGAGCGAAATGATGTATAGAATGATTAACGACAGTAACATAGCTTAGATATTAATATCGGCCTGCAACAGGAAGCCGATGAAGAAAATCAACGCCGCCAGAGCAGAGATGGTTACAATGAAAGTAGTGTTGCGAACGAGTTTGTTGCGGGCCTGTGTTGACTCCACAATACCAATCGATATGCCGGTGAGTAGAATGGCCAACGGAGCGGCAAACCACCAGTGGAAGCAGCAGGTTGCAGCAATGGCGTTGGCTGCAATCATCGAGAAGCAGGCGGTCTTGAGCCAGCCCGCAATGTGAATCATTCCCATATCCACGCCGCTATAGTCGAGGCACATCACCTCGTGAATCATCGTAAGCTCGAGGTGCGTGCGGGGATCATCCACAGGCACACGGCCCGACTCCACGAAGGCGATGGTGATAAAGAGATATGCGATGAGGAACATCACAATCGTAAGATGCACGTTGAACGACTGCTCGTGGGCAAATATGTCGGCAAACGATGTGTAGCCGCAGAACATAGCCAGCGTAGCAAAACCAATCATCAGCGCAGGCTCAATCAAAGCACCATAGAGCGCCTCACGAGCGGCTCCCATACCCTCGAACGACGAACCTGTGTCCATAGCGGCCAGGATGATGGCTACGCGAGCCAGTGCCAATGTGTAGGCGAAGCAGATAACGTCGCCCTCGAACGAAATCAAGGGGTAGAGGTCGGCTACGGGCATAAAGAGCATAGCTACGATGGCAGCACCCAAATAAACGGCGGGTGCGATACGGAACAGAGCCGTAGTTGTGGTAGAGTATACCGAACCCTTGCGAAGCAATAGGCCAACGTTGCGTAGGTGCTGAGTGAAGGGCAGACCCTTGCGACCAGCCAACGTTGCGCGTGTGCGGTTAATCACTCCGGGGATGGCAATGGCCACCACTATCATTAAAAGTGTGTTAAGTGCAATTCCCATACGTTAAATAAGATTAAAGAGTGAAAGAACCACAATAGCAATGAGGAACAACAGCGCAAATAGGATGTAGTTGTTGATACGTCCCGTGCGCAGGTTCATCATACGTTTGTTGATAATGCGCAACAACTCAACCCACCACTCGGCAAGCAGGCGGTCGATCTTATCCTTGTGTCGCACGTTGTAGTTGTGTGATGAGGGGAATATCTCGCTCTTGCCAACGGCACGACCCTCGACGGTATTTTGTGTGAGCGATGTTGCAATCGACTGCAAACCTTCAGAGAATGACTCGCCGGTGTACTGCATGCGGATGTTGGGCGATGTGAAGCCGCAACCCCACGTGGGACCCTCCGATATTGTGCGACGACGCTGTGCACGATGCTTGATGGTGTAGAGCAGAGCAATTACGATAACGAGCAGAATAGCCGTAAGCGACAGACGCGAGAGGGTAGTCACGATACCCGCATTTACCATTGTGCTGTGGCCATTTGTCAATACGCTTGCCACACGCTCAACGGCCAAAATAGCATACTGCGGGAACAATCCAATGGCGATGATGCCCAACGCAGGGATTGCCATAGCTGCGATGCGCAGGCTATCGACCTCCTCTGACTCGGCAACGTGATGGTGGCGGGGTGAGCCGAGGAATACGGTGCTGTATAGCTTTGTGAAAGCCAACACCACAACGCCTCCTGTCAGTGCCAGGGCCATCATACCACCTGCGGCATAGAGTGTGTTGATGCCGTCTCGTACACTGCCAAGCATACCAAGATAAATCAGGAACTCGCCCACAAAACCATTCAGCGGTGGCAGGGCACAGATAGCCATCGTAGCCAGCAGGAACAGAATAGCCGTCACGGGCATATGCTTTGCTGCACCACCAAAGCGGTCGAGCAACGTAGTGTGCATCTGCGAATAGAGGTTACCCGCTCCGAAGAAGAGCAGCGACTTAAAGAACGAGTGGTTGATGGTGTGGAGCAGGGCACCACACATAGCAAGTGTCATAACTGTTGCATTACCTGCCGCCTGTGCAAGCAGGGCAATACCCAGACCAATGAAAATCACTCCGATGTTCTCGATACTTGAGTAGGCCAGCAGACGCTTCACGTCGTTCTGCATTGCGGCCAGCATAACACCCCACAGACTTGTTACCACACCTGCAGCGAGTATCACCACACCTGCAGTGTGAATCTGCTCGGGTACGCTCATCTGGCTTACGATGCGCAACACGCCATATACACCCGTCTTAATCATCACACCCGACATAATAGCCGATACGTGCGATGGAGCGGCGGGGTGTGCCTCGGGCAACCATACGTGCATAGGGAACAGACCCGCCTTCATCCCAAAACCCAACAAGAAGAGGATGAATATTGCTAAGTTGCCACCATTGCCAAAACAATCGGCCATTGCAGCAAACGAGGTAAGACCTGTTGCCGACTCCAGTCCGACAAATCCCGCTACGAGGAAGATGAATCCTACGTGCATCATTATCAGGTACGCCAATGCAGCACGCAATACCTCGGCGCGTTCGGCGTCAAAGAGGATGAGGATGAACGATGCGATGGTCATCAGCTCCCACGCAAAGAGGAAGAGGAATCCTCCGTCGGCCATCACCACCAGCATCATCGAGAGGATGAGTGTGGCTAGAGCCGTGTAGTGGAGCGAGATGTGCGCCGGTGACTTCTTATTAAGATACGATGCTATATAGCCACGTGAATAGAGCATTGTGGCTACACCCGCGATGGCAATGACTAGCAGAAAAACTGCCGTGAGCGGATCTATCGATAACATTCCCGCTCCCAAAATCGAGGGTATGTTGTGCGCAATGACGATGGTCTGGGCTCCTGCTAACACACCAATCGAAGGCACGGCTACGGCAATGGCTGCAATAGCTACAGCGGTGAATGCCACCCACACCTTGCCGCGAAGCGGAGCTGCGAAGATGGCGCCAACGAGTAGAGAAAGAACCAAAAGTAACGTGAGGTAAAACATTTCTTCTATTTATTTAACTAACCTTTCTTGGGAATTTGTCGGGGTTTACATACCATTTATGGTGGCAACCATCACCGTAGCAGCCACAGCGGCCGTTTCGGTACGCAGTCGCTGATTACCGAGCGATATGGCTTCAAACCCATTTTCGAGCGCAAAATTAATCTCTTCGGGTGAAAAATCACCCTCTGGACCAATTAAAATCAAAATATTTTCAGTTTTTTTAATAATTGATGGCAGATAATCTCGTTTTTCAAACGAAGAGTCGCAGTGTGCTATGAATTTACGACCCTCAAATGGAGCACTGATAAGTTCTTTTACATCGGTTATAGCATCGAGTACAGGGTGATATGCCTTGATTGATTGCTTTACCGCCGAGGTTATCACTCGCTCCTCGCGTTCGTGCTTTATGGTGCGGCGCTCGCTGTGATCGCACTCGATGGGTACGATGCGGTCAACACCCACCTCGGTGGCTTTTTCTAGGAACCACTCGTAGCGGTCGATATTCTTTGTGGGAGCAACGGCCATAGTCAGTGAGTAGGGCAGTTTGCCATACTCGGTTTGGGTCTCCACGATCTTCACCGTGCAGTGGTGCTGATGTGCCTCTACAATCTCACAGCGGTGCAGCGAACCACGTCCATCGGTCAGGTGCAGCGTGTCGCCTTGACGCAGACGGAGTACGCGTACACAGTGTTTTGACTCCTCGTCGTTGAGCGTATAGAGGGGAAGAGTTACATCAGGTGCGTAAAATAGTTGCATAAGATTTGGTTAAGTATTAACTTTGCAAAGTTATTAAATATATATTAAGGATGAAACGCTTTTTTGCATTATTCGCACTAACAATGCTTATTATGAGTATATCCTCTTGTAAAAAGAGTGCAGAGATTGCTGAGAATCCCTTTTTTGAGCAGGAGTGGGATACTCCCTATGGCGTGCCACCGTTCGATCGAATACAGATGGAGCACTATGCTCCCGCTTTCGAGCAGGGTATGTCGCTGCATAACCAGGAGATTGAAGCTATCGTAAACTCTACACAGGAGCCTACTTTCGACAACACCATCTTGGCATACGACAATTCGGGTCATATGCTTGCTCGTGTCGCTACTGTCTTCGACCTGCTCTCTTCGGCCGAGACCAATGAGCAGATGCAAGAGTACTCGGCTCAGATATTCCCTCGTCTGGCTACTCACTACGATGCCATTGCAATGAGCGATGCTCTCTTTGCCAAAGTAAAGTCGGTCTACGATAATCGTGATAAGTTGGGCCTAAAGGGCGACGAGAAGCGTCTTACGGAGAAGATATATCGAGACTTCGTGCGTTCGGGAGCTCTGCTCTCTGCCGAGGATAAGGCCTCGCTTCAGCAGATTAACGAGCGCTTGTCGGCACTCAGCGTGCAGTTTGGTCAGAACCTTTTGGCCGAGACCAACGCCTTCACGTTGGAGACTACTCTCGAGGAGCTGGATGGTGTGCCAACCTCGGTTCGTGACGCAGCCAAAGAGCAGGCTGAGTCAATGGGCAAACGCGATAAGTTTGTGTTCACATTGCAGAAGCCGAGTATGATTCCGTTGCTGACCTATGCGCGCAACCGTTCATTGCGTGAGCAGATTTATAAGGCTTATCTTGCGCGAGGCAACAATGGCAATGAATATGATAACAATCAGATTGTGGCTCAGATGGCAAGCCTGCGTTATGAGAAGGCACGTCTGTTGGGATATGAGACTTATGCTCACTACGTTACCGACGCCGAAATGGCTTCTACACCCGATGCCGTATATGAACTTTTGGAGGGCGTGTGGACTCCTGCCTTAGAGCGTTCGAAGAAGGAGTTGGAGCGAATGATGAACATCTTCCGTCGTGACAATGGCAACGATGCCACCTTCGAGTCGTGGGACTGGTGGTATTATGCCGAGAAGGTTCGTCAGGCTGATTACAACCTCAAAGAGGAGGAGGTACGAGAGTATCTGTCGCTCGATAATGTGAAGAGCGGTATATTCTTCCTTTGCAATCGCTTGTATGGTATTAACTTCCGTCCGCTGAAGGCCCCCGTATATCACCCCGAGTGCGAGGTGTATGAGGTTATCGATGGCGATGACACTCCGCTCGGAGCGCTCTATATGGACTTCTTCCCCCGTGCCGGAAAGGAGGGTGGTGCTTGGTGTGGCTCGTTCGTCGACCAAACTTACAAGGATGGCAAGCGAGTGTTGCCTGTGTCGACCATCGTCTGCAACTTCACCCGTCCGGTGGGTAACTCTCCCGCACTGCTTACCATCGACGAGACCGAGACCTTCTTCCACGAGTTTGGTCACGCTCTGCATACGCTCTTTTCGCAGGTCAAGTATTATGGCCTCGCGGGTGTTGAGGGCGACTTTGTGGAGCTGCCGTCGCAGATTATGGAGAACTGGGCCTTTGCTCCCGAAATGTTGCGCCACTATGCCGTACACTATCGTCGTGAAGATGTGATGCCGGATGAGCTGATACATAAGATTCAGCGCACAAAGACCTTCAACGAGGGCTTCAACACCACCGAGTTGGTTGCTGCAGCCCTCTCCGATATGGATATCCACTCGTTGCGTAGCTCGGAGCTTGTTGCTACGGCCGATTTCGAGCGAGAGTCGCTTGTTGGACGTCGAGGCCTTATTCCACAAATTGAGCCTCGCTACCGATACACCTATTTCAGTCACATCTTTGATGGTGGCTACTCGGCCGGTTACTACTTCTACATTTGGGCCGAGGTGCTGGACAAAGATGCATATCAGGCCTTTGTGGAGAGTGGCGACGTGTTCGATGGACCGACAGCTGAACTCTTCCGCCGGGAGGTTTTGGAACGTGGTGGCAGCCGTGACGGAATGGATATGTATCGTGCGTTCCGTGGTGCTGACCCCGACAAGGAGGCTATGCTTGTTGCCCGAGGTCTTGTTGAGCCCGTGCGTGAGATTCCTGCCGAGGAGCCTCTGGTGCAGGATGTGAGGGTCGATACCCGCGCCCTGGCACGTCAGCGAGCCGAGCGTTCGCGTCAGGAGCGAGAGGCACAGCGTGCCGCAGAGGCCGATTCGCTTAAGGCAAACTAACCATTGAGAAGAAACCAATAAAATATAATAAACGATGAAAAAACTATTTTTAATTATGACTTTCAGTGCCCTTATGGCAAGCTGCGGTGGCGATCAGATGCCCGTGGCCGTATTGCCAGAGATTGACACCACCAACCCTTTGTTGGCCGAGTGGGATACACCTTATGCTACTCCTCCGTTCGATAAGATCAAGATCGAGCACTACGAGCCCGCAATCAAGACCGCTATCGAGGTGTCACGTGCCGAGATTGACGCAATTGTAAACAATCCTGCCAAGCCCACTTTCAAGAACACTATTGTTGCTATGGAGCGTCAGGGAGCCCTGCTCAACCGCATTACAGGCGTATTCTACAATTTGCGTAATGCCGATACATCAGACGAGATGGACGCTATCGCTATGCGAGTGCAGCCTCTGCTGACCGAGCTGAGCAACGACATGCTCCTGAACCCCGAGCTTTTTGCTCGCGTGAAGGCTGTTTACGAGGGCTCACGCCGTGGTTTGTCGGATGTCGATATTAAGTTGCTGGAGGATGCCTACAAGAGCTTCTCTCGTTCGGGCGCAGCGCTTAGCGACGAGCAGAAGGAGGAGTACCGCAAGTACACCTCGGCTCTCTCGGAGGCAACCCTTAAGTTTGGTAATAACGCATTGGCCGCTACCAACGCATTCTCAATCAATATTACTAACCCCGCTCAGGTGGCTGAGTTGCCTGCGTTCGTAAAGGATGGTATGGCCGCTGAGGCGAAGGCTCGTGGTCAGCAGGGCTGGACCGTAACATTGCAGGCTCCGAGCTATGTTCCCTTTATGACTTATTCATCACAGCGTGAGATCAAGGAGAAGCTCTATCGTGCCTACTATAGCCGCGCATTGGGTGGCGAGTTTGATAACTCACAGCTCATTCGCGACATCACATCGTTGCGTTTGAAGATTGCCAACTTGCTCGGTTATGAGACCTACGCCGACTATGTATTGGAGGAGCGTATGGCCGAGAGTGCTGATAATGTAAACTCGTTCTTGGCAGAGTTGCGCGAGGCAACCATTGAATATGGCCGCAAGGATTATAACACCATCAACGAGTATGCAGCATCGAAGGGTCACAAGGGTGATGTAATGCCTTGGGATTGGGCCTACTACACCGAGAAGTATAAGGCTGAGAAGTACTCGCTCGACGATGAGCAGGTGAAGCCCTATTTGAAGCTCGATAACGTTATCAAGGGTGTGTTTATGGTAGCCGAGAAACTCTACGGCTTGCAGTTTGTGCCCAGCACTGAGATCTCTGTATATCATCCCGATGTGAAGGCATACGAAGTGTATGAGACAACCGATAAGGGCGAGCAGAAGTTCCTCTCGGTTCTCTATCTCGATTTCTTCCCTCGTGCTTCAAAGAGCGCAGGTGCGTGGATGACCGAGTTCCGTGGCACAAGCATTATCGATGGCGTGGAGACACGTCCTTTGGTGTCGCTCGTTATGAATTTTACAAAGCCTACCGAGACCACTCCTTCGTTGCTTACATTCGATGAGTTCACTACATTCCTTCACGAGTTTGGTCACGCTCTGCACGGTATGTTGTCAAAGGGTGAGTATGAGTCATTGAACGGCACAAGTGTATATCGTGACTTCGTTGAGTTGCCCTCGCAGATCCTGGAGAATTGGGCTACCGAGAAGGGGTATCTCGATATGTGGGCCGTACACTACCAGACAGGCGAGCCTATCCCCGCCGACCTTGTTGAGAAGATTGTTGCAGCAAAGAACTACCTTGCAGCATACTCTAATATCCGCCAGCTCTCGTTCGGTCTTACCGATATGGCTTGGCATACACTCAAGACTCCCTATGGGGGCGATATTGAGCCTTTCGAGGTTGAGTCAATGAGCTCTGTACAGGTTACTCCCGTTGTGTCAGGTACATCTATGAACACATCCTTCACTCACATCTTCGATGGTGGCTATGCTGCTGGTTACTACGGCTATAAATGGGCCGAGGTGTTGGCTGCCGATGCTTACTCACTCTTCAAGCAGAATGGTATCTTCGATGCTGCTACCGCTAAGTCGTTCCGTCGCTTGATGGAGCAGGGTGGTCAGCGTCATCCTATGGATTTGTATGTTGATTTCCGTGGTCACAAGCC